>NZ_JBSIFD010000015.1:0-140693 GCF_053615495.1 Comamonas sp. HJ-2
GCTTTACCATTCAGTTCGGAGACCGCATCTCCGTCAATTGAAGTCCGAACCGTTTACACAAAAATTCGGACACGCCCCTTGCCGAGCTGCCGCAAACAAGGATGCAGGTGCGTACCAGGCCAATGGGGATGAGCCCAGAGAGTGGCTATAGACCTTGAGGTTGGGGTTTGGAGGAGCGGCCCGGTCGGCAAGAACGACATCAAGTCGATGCAAAGCCAGGTCACCCAGCAAATCCTCGAATTCGTCAACCAAGCACAAAAGTCGAAGATGGGGTTCCTGCATCACAGGTTGCATCAGGCTTCGCACCGCCAGCTCGGGCAACTCGTCGGCGATACCGACGATCAAACGCATGGTCGGCATGCCCACTGCGTCACGCACTACCGCAGGCAGCTGTTCCCCTAGCTGGAAGATTTGCTCTGCCTGTCGCATGGCGGCAAGTCCTGCGTCTGTCAGGACAACGCCTCGCCCTGCAGGTTTGAGCAGTGCATAGCCCAGTGACCGCTCCAGCTCACGAACTTGGGTGCTAACAGTTTGTACAGCCATGCCCAGGCGCTCGGCAGCACGGGCCATGCCTCCTTCTTTGGCGACAACCCAAAAATAGTAAAGGTGCCTGTAACTGAAGCCAGGGCTCATTGTTCGGCTTTTCGGAGCTATTGCTTCCGAATTATCTGCTTTTATTAAATTGCTGCATCGCTATCGTTGGTGTTGTCCAGGGCCAGGAGAAGTGCTCGGCAGAGAACCTTCGAATCAGAAGGCGCAAGCGGTCTTTGAACGAGGTTTCACTCAGGTGAGCCACTGCACCAAGCAGCTCACCTCAAAGGAGAAGCACCATGCTGAGAGTTCTTGTCCCGTCAGACGGATCAGCCAATTCGTTGTTTGCAATACGTCACGTGATCGACGAGTTCAGGAAGAGCGAAGATCTGGAGATTCATCTCCTGAACGTGCAGCCGCCATTCTCGAAACTCATCACCGATTACTCAAGCAGGAGTGACAGGATGGAGTTTCACCACGAGCAGACGGAGTCGGCGCTCTTGACCACTCGACGAATGCTGGACGCCGCCGGGATTCCATATGCTGTCCACTCGGAAGTCGGCAACAAGGTTGACTGCATTGTGGATGTCGCGCGCAGGCTCCATTGCGACCTGATTGTCATGAGTACGGCACGCAAGAGCTCCTTGGTGCGTCTTATCGAGAATTCAGTGACGAATCAGGTGCTGGAGCGAACCAGCGTGCCTGTAGAGGTGATCCCGGGCGGGCCTGCCTCGAAGCTGGAGCGCATTGGTATTCCAGCGGGAGTCGGTGCCGGAGCGGGCATTGTGGCTCTATGGATGGCTTCAAGTTAAGAGTTCGACAGCGACGTTGAGAGCCGCTCGCACTGCCCTCGCTACGCCGTTGTTTCGCCTTGTCTCTGCGGTTGGCCGGGGCATGTCAGCGGCCCATGGTGCAAGCAGTATCTCAAGGCAAAGAAGCAAACGCTTGGGGCCATTTCATGCACAACATCGAAACTTTGGCAACCGGCCCGATGTGGATAGGCTTCATTGTCTTTGTGCTCATCATGCTGGGCCTGGATCTATTTGTCCTCGGAGGAAACAAGGCTCACCGCGTATCGGCCAAGGAGGCCGCAAGCTGGACTGCCACCTGGATGGCTCTTGCCATCACATTCGGCGCGTTGTTATGGTGGTATTTGGACGCTACCGCAGGTCGTGAAATTGCCAATCGCAAGGCACTTGAATTCTTTACCGGCTACCTCATAGAGCAGGCATTGTCGGTAGACAACATGTTCGTCTTCGTGATGATCTTTACCTACTTCGCTGTCCCGCCAGAGTTGCAGCGACGCGTGCTGCTGTATGGGGTTCTTGGAGCGATCGTGATGCGGGCAGCAATGATTCTCGGCGGAATCTGGCTCGTTTCCGAGTTTGAGTGGGTGCTCTACGTTTTTGGGCTGCTGCTCGTGGTCACGGGCGGCAAGATGTTGATCATGGCCGAGCAAAAGCCCGATCTGGAAAAGAATCCACTGCTACGCTGGTTGCGCTGCCACATGCGTATAGCGTCAGGCTTTCACGGCCAGTCGTTTTTCGTACGCATCGATGGATTGCTTCATGCAACACCAATGTTCTTGGTGCTTCTGATGATTGAAGCGAGTGACCTGGTCTTTGCCGTGGATAGTATTCCGGCCATCTTCGCTGTCACCACCGACCCATTTATCGTTTTTACATCCAATATCTTCGCGATACTGGGTTTGAGGGCGCTGTACTTCCTGCTGGCCGACATGGCCGAACGCTTTCACCTGCTCAAGTACGGCCTTGCTCTGGTACTGATCTATATCGGAGGCAAGATGCTGATGATGCCCTGGTTTCATATGCCCGTGCATTGGTCGCTACTCATTGTTGGCTCGATTGTCCTGATTTCCGTGCTGCTTAGCGTGAAGCTCTCAGGCCGAAAATCTTCAAGGAGTGTTCTATGAGCGATGCAGCGATGCCTGCGCCTGATCTCGAGCGGCGCGATAGCCTTGGCAGGCTGATTTCATTGACGTGGAAAGGCGAATGCAGTTGTGCAAACACCGGCGGCGAACGTTGGCTGGTGGCAGTGGACGGCTCTGCATGCTCTTCGCGTGCTGTTGCCGTTGGTGCGCGTTTGGTGGCAATGGGGCAAGGCAGCATGCTTGACCTCGTGAATGTGCAACCCTGGTTGAGCAAAGAGGCGGCGGAGGCAGAGTTGGGTCGATACGGCTGGGCAGCCACGGCCAGGGCGCGCCGAGCGCTCGCAGAATCAGCTACCCTTATCCCCTGGCATCTTCACGTCGTCATCGGTGATGATGCAATCGCGATCGTGGGTTTGGCTGAATCTCTTGGCTGCTTCGGTATTTGCATCGGCTCCCACGGGCTAACGGCAACAGAAGCCGTACTGCTCGGGTCTGTGACTTGCAAAGTCTTGCGCTTGGCACGGATGCCGGTTTTGATCGTGCGTTGAGTCAATATCTACATGGAGTTGGCCGACGCAACAGACTGTCTGCATTCGCGCCGAGCTGACGCATTCAGCGGACCGGCGATGCTTGACTGGTGAGAGTGGATACCAAGCAGGCATCGGCAATCGAATTCCTGCGGAGTGGTTGCTGCAGTGAGTGCTTGGCCTGTGCAGTCTTTCCGTGGCCGGATCTGACGGGTTTGCGGGCAACGGCTGGTTTTGGGGGGCACGTTGACTGCATGGTGAGCAGCCTGCGTCAAGTCACTTGCTCAAGTCCAGCCCGAGCAGCCCGCAAACGCTCATGACCTGTCGCTCTTGGTCGTGCGAGGCGATCCCCGATGGAATTGCTTGAAGAACCCGGCCAGGGTAGTCTTTATGTCCGCAAAATAGACAGACGCACTGTCAATGCCCATGCAAGACCGCCTTCGCCTTCTCTTTCTGGCAAATGCCACCATCCTGATCACGCATCAAATTGACGCTGCCTATTGGCATGAATGGGAGCTGTTCCTCATTCCTGGCGGCAATCAAATCAATCTGCTCCTCAATATTCCAATCATTGGATTGGTCATGTACTCGCACAGCCGGGTTGTCGCCAACATGAAAACCGGCTTGCCTTTCTACAAGCTCTTGGCCTGTCTCGGCCTTTTGACCGTAGGCATTCACGCGTTTTTCTTCTTCCAAGGCAGCGAGTCATTCATTCAGCCCATGTCGATTGCGCTGATGCTGGCTACATTCATTCTGTCGATATGGCAGCTAATGGCTCTGCGCCATCTAGAAGATTTGCCTTAGTTGGTGACCGCCTGATCCCGGTCTGTGCTGGCAGTCAGCCTGTGTCGACGGTGGCTCCATGATGGGCCAATGACAGTCAATCGGATGGGTTCATGTCTGCAAGTGCTTATGGGCTGAGCACAGCGAGGTTCAGTGCTAGCAGTTGCCTTTCTTGGCTTGCCCAGGTGGGCACCCATGAGGGTGGGGTTTTCTGTATCCGTCGTCGTAGTAGCCGTTCGGATACACGACACAGCCGCTGAGCAGCAAAGCTGTCGCGACCAGCGCTAGCATTTTTTTCATAGAAATCCTTTCCATCTGACGCATGTCACCGTGAGCTGCAGGGAGGTCCTGAGAATGATCGGGAGGATCTCGGTGACGTCACTATTTCTTTTGCTCAGGGCCTGGAACTGGCGGTCGCGATTGATGCTGGCAACAGCGTCGTTCGGCCTCAAAGGGCTAGTCGTTCTGTCCCAAGACGATCAGGACTGCACCGCTGAGGAGAAGCAGGATTGCCAAAGCTATCCAGAGCTCAAGGTTCGCGATGCTGCCCTGGGCATCCAGGGCAAATCCTGCTGCACAAGAAAGTGCCGCACTGACCACCAGCAGTGTTCCCAATTTGCTGCGCAGCATGGCTTTTGTCTGTACTTCTCTATCAATGATTGCTCAATGGCGGCAATGCAGGTTTGGCATCCGAGCCTTCATGGCTCCCATACCTGAATCACCTCGACCATGCCTTATTTTCGGCGATGACCGTGGCATATGGAGGCAGGTTTCAATGGCTTTGTTACCGAAGGTAGAGCATGATTGGATCCGCACATAGACCGGCTCGAATACTGGGTTCTACGAGTCGTAACACTGTATCCAAGGGCACTCCTAGCATTGCGCTGTCTTTGTTTTCAAAAAGGTAAGGTATGAGCAACTTGCATGGATTCCGGTCTGCCAAGGCCTTGTGCTGGACGGGTCTGGGTTTGATTGCTGCCGGCCTGGCAGCATGTGGCGGCGGTGGTGGTGGCGATAGCACCCCACAGCAAGGCACGCTCAAGCTGGCCATGACCGACGCTCCGGCATGTGGCTATGATCATGTCTATGTCACTGTCACCAAAATCCGCGTGCATCAGAGCGCTACGGCTGGTGCCACGGATGCCGGCTGGAGCGAGCTGACGATTCCTGCCCAGCGCATTGACCTGCTCGGTCTTACTAATGGCGTGCTGCAGGAATTGGGTTCGCTGCCGCTATCGGCTGGCAACTACCAGCAAGTCCGCTTGGTGCTGGCTGACAATCCTTCCAACCCGACATCAGCCAATCCGCTGGCCAATGCACTGGTGCTGTCGGGCTCGACCAACGAGATCGCGCTGACCACTCCCAGCGGCCAACAAAGCGGCTTCAAGCTGAAGGCCAACTTCAATGTCACCGGCGGCCAGGTCGCCGATATGGTTCTGGACTTCGATGCCTGCAAGTCCATTGTCAAGGCAGGTAACTCAGGCAACTACAACCTCAAACCCGTGGTGGCCGTCATCAAACGGTTGACTACAGCAATTGTGGGCTATGTGGATCCTGCTCTGGCCTCCAGCGTTGTAGTGTCCACGCGTGACCCGGACAACAACCTGCGCGCCACCGTGCCCAATGCCACCACAGGCAAGTTCGTGCTGGCCTACCTGCCGGAGAACACCAACTACACCGTCGTCCTTGCAGGCCAGAACCTGGCCACCGCCGCAGTGACTGGCGTTCCTGTCTCGATCGCTGCTGGTACCACCACGCTCAACGCATCGACAGCCCCCATTCCGCTGCCGACATCTGCTTCGGCGACTGTTGCGGGCAAGGTGACAAACACATCCAATACGCCTTTGACAGATGCCGAGGTCAATGCCCAACAGGTGCTGAGTGCAGGTCAGAAGCTGGACGTCGCATGGACTTTGGTTGATCCCTCCAATGCAAACTACAGCTTGACTCTTCCATTGGGGGCTCCCAATAAAGCACCGTACGTCGCAAGCGGGCCTTTGGTTTTCACTGCAGACACCGCTGCCGCTGGCAAGTACAACATCTTGGGTAGCGCTGCCGGCTACACCACTCAGACCACTGCGCCAGCCGTGACGCTGACAGCCGCCAACAGTGTGACCACCAAGGATCTGGTTCTGGCACCTTGAGAAAAAACTGGGCAATGAGTCGGAATGCTGCTCGTGGCATTCCGTATCCATGCCCAGATCATGCTGTCGCCTGCTTCCCAAATGAAAGCCTGGCCTTTCAGGCCGCTTTCATTTCATCCATCGGAGATCACCGGGGTTGCAATCGCAGTGTGAAGCGCCGGGAGTTCCGGCAAGTGACGAGCACGCTGGATGCACCAGCACTTCAGGAGGGTGAACCGATCGCTCTGGCGAGGCCCCTGGCTCAATCGGTCTCCTCATTACCCGAGCCTCTCATGAGGGCGAATCATCGCCACCGCAGCATGAAACACCGGGATGAGCCGCCCGGCATTTGCATCGAGCAGTATTTGGGCCTGCATTGCCTGCATTGCCTGCAAGGGCGGAGGTCGGTTCAATTAGCTCAGGCGTATACCCCGCATCCTGGATGGCCTCTGCAAACTCGGCGTCAGATGCGGTTCCCGAGATAAGCACGGTTCGTTTCTTAAGCTCAAACTCGATGCAGGCCTTGTCATCCATGGCCACAATTGATCGTTTGATGCGCCCCGCGCAGCCACCGCATGTCATGTCGGTCACACGAAAAGCAGTCATTGCATGCTCCTTTCAAGGTTGTGAGTCAAGTCTCAACCCTGACATCATGAGAATGTCAAATGCCTTGTATCTACGATGCTGACCGGGGGCGATGGCATGTGCCAAGCTGTTCCTGATGCACTTGCTCTGCGCGAGGGGGCACGCCAGCGGCTCCGCCGAGAGCACGCTGATAGTGCAACCTGGGTTCACTTGTGCGTCTTCTGCGGATCATCTGCCGGATCGACGTAGTTCAGGTCGAATGGGCCTTCCCCGTGGATCTGGATCACTGTTGGAACCTTGAACATGGCGAAGTGATTGGTCTTGGCCGGAATCGAACCGAAGTTGCCGGCTTTTTGGACTTTGAGTGCCTTCGAGTCCCACTTGTCGCCCATTCCGATCATGACCGTGCCCGAGATGACGGTCACGTTCTCGGCTTGGCTGTGCCAATGCGGCAAGACGCGATAGCCAGCGGGCACGGACAGACGCACCACATAGGGGCCAGGTTGATTGGGATCACCTAGGAGTACCGCGAACTTGGCTCCTTTGGCGAGAACCGGAGGCGGTGCTCCCCACTCGACACCTTCGGTGCCGTGGATGGCCCAGGATGCCATAGGAATCACTGCCAGCGCGACGAGGCTGGCTGAACGAGCGAACGAGAAATGAGACATCAGAGTCTCCTTGCGCGCGACCCATACACATCGCCGCTGACATCGCACGCGTCATCAGGGACGAGCCTCTTGAATTGGGCTGTGATGATCCGCCATGCGCACTTCACAGATGTTGACAGGAGGTATCAAAGCCTATTGCAGGCGGATTGGGTTTACAAGCCATGCCAATGCTAAAGCTAATGTCTGTGTGTGCAGCTCATGGTAGCTGCCGGTTCTCGACAACCTGGAGTCAAGAGGCACCAGGGGGCGCGGTTGCCAAGCTCGAGGTTGCAGAACCTGCAATTTGCTCCGGTATGCGGCGTCACAGGTTCCGATATGGAGTGAGGCCATGGAGTCGGCAGATCGCAGAGCCAATTGACAACAACGGCAGGTTTTGCGGCTGTCGCATATCGACACCATGCAGTCATGTGCCAGAAGAGGGCTTTGCCGCGATTGGAGCTGCTCATGGTCACGTTGCGGCCTGTCGGTCATCGCTTCACAGCGCTCAGCTGAGCCACGACTCCAGGGGGGCTGCGCAGTAATGAGCGGTCGTCGCATACAGCAAATGATTTAGGACAAAGTCCGCGGTCAGGGCTCACGCAAAAGAGCGGAAGGCCTATTGCCGCGCATTCAGCCTCGATGTTCAGCGGTTTTGGCACTCCGACCATATGAACCGAGCTTGTTGACTAGGCTGATACTTCGGACTTGAGGCTTCAGCCATCGTCATAATTCGTGCTGTGCCGGAATAGTTCCGCCCAGGGCGACGTGGTTACGCTGAGCCTTCAGTAACTTCACATCTTGCGCTTTCAAACCACATGTCCAATACACCTTCACGCTCCAATCGCGCTTTACCGCAAGTGAAGCTGCGCATGCGTGTTATGGCCGGTGACATCATTGCCATCGGCCCTGGGAAAATCGAACTCCTGGAGACCATTAACGAAACCAAATCCATTGCTGCGGCAGCCAAATCCCTGGGCATGTCCTACCGCCGGGCCTGGTTGCTGGTCGATGGCATCAATCATGCGCTGAATAAGCCGGCGGTGATCACATCAACGGGAGGTTCTCATGGCGGTGGTACGGAGCTCACTGAAACGGGGCATCTGGTGATTGCTCTGTATAGGCGTATCGAGCAACATGCTCTTAGGGCATGTCAAGCCGATCTGGACAAGCTGGTCGCCTTGGTCCACAGCAGCTAGGCAGGCTGGCGGCACAAGCACTGGCACGCAGCGGCATCCTGCGTGGCCCGCAGTGGCGTGGTGCAAAGAATCTCTCATGGCATTGAACTTCGTGCTGCAGCCCAAGTACGAGCTTCATCGCTCAACGCTCATCGCCTCCCCGTCACCACAAGGGCAGGGCGCTGAATGCATCGCATCAATTCCGCCAGAAACGCTGGCCTGCTTCTCGCAAACCATGAGCCAGCAGTGCAGCCCCATTTTCACCCACCCTATTCAGTGGGGCTCATCTTTTCGTAATATATACTTGAATATAACGAAGGCTGGCATGGCAGACTTCGTCTAGTTGGCACGCAGCGGCTCCTCCTGCTTCCATCTGCCACTGTCTCCCGAACTCTTGTGCTTATGTGAATTGAGACCTATATGGGAAGCGAAAAGCTCAACGTCGAAGAGCGGCTGCAAGTGCTGGAAATACTGTTGGAGGAGTCAATCTGGGGGCTCCATCTCGAGCGGCCAGAGCACCGCAAGGCCATCGCGTCTGCTCTGTATACCCGTCTTGAAGTGGCCAACCTGCACCAGGCGTACTCACCAGGCGTGACTGCTGCTTTGTATGAACAGGCGGATGCGCTGTCCGAGTTGGACAACACGCCTGATCCGCTCAAACCCATGCTGCGTCCCTTGGTTCGATATTCAGGGGCTGCAGACTGAACGTCACATTTCCCCCTCAAAGATTTGCGCAAGCAGGTGCGGCTTTGCAAGGGCAGACATCGATTCGAGAAGGTGTGCGCTCTATGTGCAAAGACATGACGAACACGGCTCGCCCAGATCACCGCTCATAAGCTGGTTCGAGTAATCAATGCCTTGTTCGTACTTCGCGACGATCATGTTTAGTAGAGGGCTTTAGTGAAGCAAGATCACATTTCCTACCTGCTGGCCCTCCATCGGGAGCAGGACTGGGCGGCAGCAGCAATTGCATGTCAAATCTCTCAAGCGCAGTTGAAGAAAGCTGTGGCAGAAGCCGAACGCGAGTACGGCTGTTCCCTGGTGAAAATCGGGACAGTCTTTCGGGGGTTCACGACTGAAGGCGAGAAGGTCGTTGTCTGGGCTCAAGGCTTGTCGGAGGCCATTTCCACCCTCAAGCATGTATTTGCGGCTTCGAACAGCAGAAAGGCAATTGCCCCTCTTCTAGATCGACGCTCCGTCTCACCGAAGCGACTTGAGGCACCTGGAGCGGACAGCCAGGAGATCGACCTGATGATCGAGGCGGCGTTAAGCGCACCAGATCATGGTGGTCTACATCCTTGGCGTGTACTGGTGTTTCCCGCGGATTCTCGAGCGCGGCTGGCAGATTTATTCGAACAGGAGAAATTGCGCCGCGACCCTCTAGCCTCCACTGAGGACCTCAGGCGTGCGCGTGAGCACGCTACACGCAGCCCGACTTTGCTCGCTTTCATCATTTCGCCCAAGCTGCGCATGCGGGTGCCGGAGCGCGAACAATGGCTGGCAGCCGGCTCAGCGCTGGGCAACCTGCTGAATGCTGCGCATCAACTCGGCTTTGGTGCCATCATGCTCAGCGGAGAGCGCTGCTTCGACGTTTTGCTTTGCTCTGAGCTGGGGGTCGAGTCCACCGAGTATCTGGCCGGATTCATCAGCCTCGGCAGCATCAGGGAAGCGCCGTCGCAGCGAAAGCCCGCCATGCTCGATTCTGTGAGAGCCTTCTGGCATTCCGGTGAACCGAGTGTTGAGACACCTGCGAGAAGCCCGGTCTGCCTTGATTCGGCGGCCAGCAATGCAATCTCCGAATCACAGGCTTCCCGCTAAGCTATGCGACATCTTCGCCAGACGCAGGCGGCATGCTTTTGCAGGCAAGCTGCGAGTGCTGCTCTTGACTGGCCAAGTTTGCGCAAGGAGATGACCGGCATGCTTGAGCGGGTCACGGGCAGCGGGGCCCGAAGGCTGGCCTCAGGTCTTCACTTCGACTGAGGGCTCGAAGCCCCCAAAGATCATGCGTTTGCCAGGTAGGAGTGCTGCTTGATGTTTCGATTCGATGCTGCCGCTGCATATCTGTCCAGAGGCTGAGGTTTGCGGTCGCAAGCTTCTGGCCCAAAGCCGCGACTGTGCTCGACCGAGGCCGTATGAAAAATCGAAGAGTCAGGTTTTGGGGAGCAGTCGAACCATTCCAACTGCTGTGATTGTCGATTCTCGTACGCTGCTGCTCACCCGAGCACGATGCAGCAGCTCGATTGCGACGACCAAGGGCTGCTTTGCAACACTCATTCTCAGACAAGAAATGCCTTGCCGGCAGTCGCTTGACGGTGGCCTAGAGCGACTGGCCAGGATTGCAGGAGGCTTCGGCCATTCTCTGGCGTGTGCCTTCGTCGAGGATTCTGCGCATCAATGAAAACAGAGGTTCGGCGCTGGTGTGCTTCTGACCGTAGGTCAGATTGAATCCGTAGTCGAAGTCGACCGGGTTGGTTCCCTGGTTGTGCTGAAGAATGGTCTCCAGCTTGTCCAGTGCCTTCACGGCTTTGGCTTCGGGCGATGCTGCATCCTCATACTCCTGCCAAAGCGCAAGGATCTCGGCTTGGTGCGACTTATCGAGCGAGCGTGTGAGATGCAGCAGATCGGCCTTTTCCTGCTCGCTTTTGTCAGGATGCTGGTCTTTCTCGATGGCAGGAATGTCTCCGTGAATCGCTTCGCCCAAATCATGCACAAGGCACATTTTCAGCAGCTTGAGCATGTCCATGCCGGCCAGTTCGTCCTCGAATGTCATCGCCATCAGACACAGACGCCAAGTATGTTCGGCGGTGCTCTCCGTCCTGCCTGTCGATGTGTGCGCGCTTCGGAGCACGCTCTTGAGCTTTTCCGCTTCTTGCAGAAAGGCCAGACGGCCCTTGATCTTGTCGATATCCATGCCCGATTCTATAAAGACCCATATGTTCTCGGTCGTCGCATGCTGAAAAGCCAGGGAGGCCAGGAGACGAGCATTCGCCCTATGCACTCTGCCGGATGCACGCAGCTGTAGAGCACACAGGCTGGTTCGACCGCGAACTGCAAGGTCTGCCGGCCGCAGTCTCGGATGCCCGGATGTCTTGATCCATTCGAGGTGATCCTGGAATTCATTGACCGCTCAAGCGCTTGCCAAATGACACAGCATAGGCCTGGGAGCGAAAGCGGAGCACCGGATCATTGGTCGGCGCAATGCCGTCGGCCATGACCATAGGGTCAAAGTTGATCGACTCGCACATGGATGCTTTTTGGGGCGAAGCACTGGTGATCGTCAATGTACCGGCCTTGAACTCGGGCCGCTGTGCAGGCCAGGGCTGCGTAGGGTCGTCCTGTGGATCGCCAGGCTGCCCTATAGTCACCAGCATGTCCCAGCGAGCCGGCTTTTGCGCCGTGCTGTCGATCAAGGCTTTCTCCAGGAAGTCGGCACCTGCAGTCTTCAATGCTTCGTTGCTCAGAGACTTCTCACCCTCCTGCGGCACGAAGCGCCAGCGCACCGGGATCACCTTGTCTTGTGCATTGATGAACTTAAACGTGTGAATTCCAAAGAATGCGCTGTGGGTGTAGCTATCCGGCGGGTTGTGGCTGGCCAAATATTGCGCCTGGGCATGATTGTCGGGATGGGAAGCCTTGAATGCGCTGAGCGTTTCCGGATCTGGCTTGCCGGTGGCGGGATCCGGGCGCTGGGCCAAAGTCAGATCCAGGAAAGTCCTGGGGCTGGATGCACCGAACATGGGGGTGTTCAACATGGACATCTGCTGCAACTGCCCCTGCGGGAGCTTGAATTGCAGCGCCATGCCACGCGCGCTCCTGGCGGCATCAGGGACCTTGGGATTGCCACCTGCCAGAGAGAAGCGGGCGATTACCGGAACGACTTTGCCTGTGAACAAGAGGGAGCGCGAGTAACCGGCCGCCTCAGCGGTGCCGACGAATTCGCCGATCGCGCAGCTTCCTTTGATGTGATTGCGGCGCTGTCCCTGGTGTACGCCAAAGGTACCCTCCAGAGCCTGGACCACCTCGGGTGCCGTCACTTCAGGTTCAGCAGCCTGGAGAAAAACCGGGGGCAGTGCCATGACGCAAGCCGCTGCGAGCTTTATTTTTCTGCGGTTCATTGTTTCTTCCTTTCAATGGTCGGACCTTGGACTCTTAGGGTTGGGCTGTGTGCCAGACGTTGTGGAGAAAGCCATCTCCCGTCTTGTCTCCTGGCTTGGCATCTTTGGCCCAGTAGTAGAGCGGACGGCCTTTGTAGGCCCATTGTTTGTCGCCGCTGTCGCGGATCACGACGCTCCAGTCGCCACTAGCAGCACTGCCTGCGGCCACCATCAACGGAGGCCAGTTCGTGGCGCAGACTCCGTTGCACACGCTTTTTCCGGAACCAGCGGCATCCTTGTCGAAGACATAGAGCGTCATCTGATTGGGGCCAACGAGCACACCATTGATGGCGGAGGCTGGCATCTGTGCCTGGGTCCCGGATGTCATGGCGCAGGCCGCCAGCAGCACCGAGTTCAGGGCGGCAAGGAAAACGAAGCGGGTCATGGAGTCTCCTTTTGGTTGACTTGCTGTAAACAGTTCAACGAAGCGGTTTATTCCATGCAGAGCGGTAACTACGCGGTTTTCAATCTCTATTGATGTCAACGATGCAGGCCATGCGTAGATCAGGCCGCGTCACCCAATAGACATGTCTCTGGGGCCGATCTCTGCGGCTCGCAGCTGTCGATGAAAACCAGTGCGCAGCCGGGTCAAGCAGCTTATGAATGAGCTGCATCGCCCCAAAAGCGATACATGTCTGCACCACTGTTGTCGGGTAGTCATTGATTGCGAAGCAGATGGCCGCCAGAACAATCCGCCTTTACCCGCTCAAGCCTGAAGCGCTCGCCCAACCAGGCGTTTCTGATGCCGTCGTCTAAGCGAGCCCAGTTGCTGGAAGCAGAGTGGCCGGCCAGTCAGTCTTCGCAGGCATGGGAGCTGCAGCTTTGTTCGGCTGTGAATCCTCGATAGTCTTGTCGTTCAAGAAGAGGGACTGTGAACCCTCGAGAAACAGGCTGGAAGCCCTTGGTCTTGGCTGTGCTGCAACTGCCCCGAAGCATGGAGACACGCATTCGTCAAGGTTGCAAAGTTCTGCTGACAACAAAGGCAATTGCTGAGCACTGCGTAGAAGAGGCTCGATTCAGTTCATCAACTGCGCTTGCCGAACTATCACGATTTTTTGAACTTTCGGTGAGGACTTCGAGATCAGGTGCGCAAAACAATGTGCTCATGCCTTCTCCTGCACATCAACCGCCGAAGCGCAGCGCCACAGTTCAGCCGCTGTGGCTGCGTATGACCCACTGGATCAATGCACTAGCTGTGCTGGTCATGGTGATGAGCGGCTGGCGAATCTACAACGCCTCGCCCATTTTTGACTTCTTCTTTCCCGCCGGCCTGACCCTGGGCGGCTGGCTGGGCGGCGCACTGCAATGGCATTTCGCGGGTATGTGGCTGTTCGTGCTCAATGGGCTTGCCTATCTGCTGCTCAATCTGTTCACAGGCAGGTTTGCGCAGCGCATGCTTCCCGTCACTGTGCGCGGCATATTGCGTGACACCTGGCTCGCACTGACGGCACGTTTGTCGCATTCAGACTTGAGTCACTACAACCAGCTGCAGCGTGCAGCCTACCTGTTTGCCGTTGCAGATTTGATATTGCTGGTGCTCAGTGGCTTGGTGATCTGGAAGTCGGTGCAGTTTCCGCTGCTGCGCGAGCTTTTGGGTGGCTACGACATGGCACGACGCATTCATTTTTACTGCATGGCGGCCATTGTCTGCTTTGTTGCCGTTCATCTTCTCATGGTCGTACTGGTTCCGCGCTCTTTGCTCCTCATGGTGCTGGGCCGCCCGACGTTCCGCCCTGCGATCAAGGAGAGCACGACATGAGCACATCCCTCTGGCATAGGGACAACGGTGAAGTCGTGGTCGCCGAGGCTAGTCGACTGATCGACAGGCAGTTGTCGCAATCAACGCGTCGGCAGTTTCTGGCACGAGGTCTCACACTGGGCGGTATCGGTCTGCTCAGTGGGTGCCGCATCGACGACAACGCCACAGCAGAAGCGGCGCTCTCCCGGATATCGTGCTTCAACGATCGTATACAGGGCTGGCTGTTCGACTCCTCGCGTCTTGCACCCACTTATCCCGAATCCATGATCACCCGGCCATTTCCCTTCAATGCTTTTTATGACGAAAGCAGGGTTCCGGAGGTGGACGGAGCCAGTTTTCTTCTGGAGGTCACAGGCCTTGTGGCCAACAAGCGCAGCTGGACGCTCCACGAGCTGCGCGCGCTGCCAAAGTACACGCAGGTCACGCGCCACATATGTGTGGAAGGCTGGAGCGCCATCGGCAAATGGGGTGGTCCACGCTTTGGTGACTTTCTACGCGCCGTGGGAGCTGACCTCAGTGCCCGCTATGTAGGCTTTCAATGTGCCGATGACTACTACACCAGCATCGATATGGCGACAGCCCTGCATCCTCAGACGCTGCTTGCACTCGACTTGGATGGGCAGCCTCTGCCACCCAGATATGGCTTCCCGATGAAGCTTCGCATGCCTACCAAGCTGGGCTACAAGAATCCCAAGCACATACGGGCCATCTTCGTGAGCAACTCCTTCAACCGCGGCTACTGGGAAGACCAGGGCTACAACTGGTTCGGCGGCAGCTGAGGAAACACTTCTTCAAACCGATCTCTCCTGTTCCCACTGCGGCGCATGCCGTCTTTTTCCACCTGAGCCAAGAAAGTACCATCATGAAACACGCATTCATTACCACCGCGCTTTCCATGTGTCTGGCATTGAGCGTCACTTCGGCCTTTGCAGCCGATGCGATGACCAAGGAGCCCATGGGAAAAGATCAAATGGACAAGCCTGCCATGGGCAAGGACTCCAAGCACAAGGATTCCATGAGCATGAGCAAGGGCGCAATGACCAAGGACGAAAAGTCTTCCATGGATCACATGGGCAAGGACAAGATGAGCAAGGACGCCATGGGTAAGGAAGGAATGTCAAAGGGCGCCATGGGCAAATAGCAAGCAAAGGAGCGGCAATAGCCATCTTGACGTCTTGTCGCTCCCCACACTCCAGCTACTGCGTCCGCAGCTGACGCAGCATCAAGCTCATTTTGTTCCTGCAATCACAACGCGCGGACCACCCAGTCCGGGCCACTCTGGCCGGGCCGGGCCGGGCTGGGCTGGGCTGGGCTGTCACGATGCGGCCGGAAGACGAGCAGATGCTGTCCTGAAAGATAGCCGGCTCGTTCATGCGCTGGAGGGCTGGAGTCCGAAGTTCAAGGGTCGGCATCTGTACTAGCCGTAGCAGGTGCCAATCATCACCGGCATTCTTGCTGGTGATTCAAGAGATCGGGGGCTGTAGCCGCACATCCATCCAGGCAGCCACGTCAGCATGTCCTGAGCATGGTCATACGGCGATGTCGCAACTTACCTTGCGCCTCCAGGAAGCCTGAATGATGGCCGCGCATTTGCCAAGCAATTCAAGGCGCTCATTCGGGAGAGCAAGCCGATGCACCGTTTTTGCAGCAGAAAGCAGCGACAGGACTCGCCACTTATGGCAGAACCTCAAAGGTTCTGGACACATCGGGCACAGTTCGCTGCAGTGTCAATGGAGACGCGAATCAGAGATCTCGGCGAATGAGTGAGCCCTTGAAAAGCACCGGGCCAGTCGGCCCCGTTGAGCTGGGGACGCCGCCTTTCGGCTCCAGGCTGATGGCCAGGGCCGGGATTGCGTTCACATCGCTCTCCTGCGCAGTGAGTTGCTCAAGCTTTCCATCACCCATGACGCCCAAAGAGCGCGGAGCGCCTTGCTGGGGCAAGGCCCATAGTTGCAAAGACTGGTTGTCCGCTTCTTTAAAGCCGCTCACACGCTGCAACACCAATTGCTTATGTCGAGGATCGAACGTCACCAGCATGGATGCATCGGCCTTGCCGTCGGCCAGCACCGCCACATACTGAATCTGGGGAGCAGCCTGCAGTGCAGCCTGTGTCATCTGGAGCTGAGCTTGCAGCGCAGACAGTTGTTGCTGTGAGGCGTCTTCGAGCCCCCGCTGAAACCAAAGTCCCACCGAGACAGCCGCCACAGTGGCCAATCCACCTGCCAGGGCCAGCCCACGCCACCAAGCGAGTGATGGCACTGGCGGCTTCGATACAGCGGCCTCACGTTGGCGAGCCAGTCTGATGCTGGCATCTTCGGCTTGCAGCAAATTGACTATGCGTGTCCAGACCGCTGCATCGGGCTGTATTGGAGTCTGAACCTCGGAGAAGGCCGACCAGCGACCTTGCCACAGCAATGCTGCCGCCCGTACCTGCGGATATTCGCGTGCCAGTTGCTCAAAGCGTCGGCGTGCCCCCCCCGTGCAAGGTTCCCAATGAATAGGAAGCAGCCAGGCGGTCGAGCAATTCGGGGTTTCGAGTCAGATTCATGATGTGGACTCCTGACGCTCAGACATGGCGGGCCATGCATTTGCGCAGTTGCTCCAGGCTGCGGCGCATCCATGTCTTGACGGTGCCCAGCGGCAGCTTCAGGCAGCTGGCCAGCTCGCTATGACTTAAATCTCTCAGATAGGCCAAGCTCACCACTTGGCGCTGGGGCTGCGCCAGTTGCTGCAGGCACTGATGCAATGCCGCGGCCTGTTCGCTAGCCTCGATCAGCTGCATGGGCGCTTGCGCATCCTGGTCCTGCAACAGATCTTCCACGCTCTCGATCGGGACATTGAGATGCAGGCGCTCGGCCCTGCGTCGGCGCAAAAAGTCCAAAGCCCGGCTGCGCACCAGCATGCCCATCCAGGCCAGAGGCGGGCTGAGCGAGTCTCGGTAGGTCTCCGCACTGCGCCAGATGCCCAGAAAGCTCTCTTGCAACACATCCTCGGCCCACTCTTTGTTGGCGACGATGCGCAGAGCCAGTCCATACAGCCGCGAGGCGGTCAGGTCGTACAGCAGCTTGAGAGCACGCTCATCCCGGGTTGCGACGCGGTCGAGTAAGTCCATCAATTCGTTGTCCGATGTTTTGGCGCTCATGCAGCCATTGTGAACAGAAGCGCCTCTTTAATGCGGCGCTGTTGGATAACTGCCAAGGCGTATTGCCGACCTTGCCTGTTTACCTATACGCAGCATCTCGGCTGCCGGATGTGGGCAACGCATGAATTGGCTCAGAAATATTTTCAAAAACTTGAATCCACCGATCCACAGCCTGCGTATTCCAAGGGTCGGACATCGAAATTGCTCGACACAGCCCCACAGCCAACTAGGAGTCATCATGAAGATCAATCTGTTTGAAGGCCATCCCTCACTCATGGCATCGCGACGCGGATTTCTGGGTACTACCGGCACTTTGTCAGCGGTGGCCGTCGCCATGCTGGCAGGCAGCGAAGCTCTGGCTCAAGGCATGGGCAATGACCCAGCCAAGGATGTATCCATCCTCAATGTGGCCCTGGGGCTGGAACATGAGGCTATCAATGCATACCAGCTGGGAGCCGGTAGCGGTCTGCTGCAAAAGCCCGTGCTGGATGTCGCACTGCTGTTCCAAAGCCATCACAAGGCCCACCGTGATGCCTTGATTGCAACCATTCAGAAAATGGGGGGCAAACCGGTAGCCGAGGCCCCGATGCAGACCTATGCCGAATCGCTGAAGGCTGCAACTCTGAAAAGCCAGGCTGATGTACTGGCTCTTGCCGCAAGACTGGAACTTGGGGCGACCAACGCCTACCTGGGCGTCATTCCCGCCTTTGAGAGCCGTGATCTGGCCAAGGTCGCGGGACGCCTGGCGGCTGATGAAACCATGCATTACACAGCACTGAGCTCGGCTCTGGGTCGTCCGCTGCCTGGCAACGCCTTGACGTTTGGCGGCTGACAAGCCGCAGCCCCGAGTACCGGGCAAGTCTGCCCAGTGCATTTCTCACCTTGTTTGAGGGAATTATCATGACGCACCGACATACACTTTCGCTGACTGCTCTGTGCCTATCCGCGCTTGGCCTGAGCGCTTGCTCATCCATGGGATCGCACTCCATGTATTCGCAAGCTGAACTTCCGGCTTCCGTGCAAGTACCCGCAGGACACAAAGTGGCCATGGAGACCGTGGGTATTGGCCAGATCACCTATGAGTGCCGAGCCAAAAAGGACATGGCAGCCGAGCACGAATGGGTGTTTGTAGGCCCCGATGCCAAGCTGCAAACGCGAAGCGGTACGGTCATCGGCAAATACTGGGGGCCGCCAGCGACTTGGGAGAATAATGACGGCTCCAAGGTCACTGCCACGCAGCTTGCCGTGGCTCCTGCCGGAGCGGGCAATATCCCTCTGCAACTGGTCAAGGCCAACCCTGCTAGCGGCGTGGGAGCCATGCAGGGGGTGACCTATATCCAGCGTGTGGCAACCAAGGGTGGCGTCGCGCCGAGCATGGCCTGCGGAGCCGCGAATCTGGGCAGCAAGCAGATCGTGCAGTATCGGGCCGACTATATTTTCTGGAAAGCAGCCTGACAGAGAGTCCAGTGGCGCGCCTTCCCTGTAAGAGGCCGGAACGTGGCGCCATTTTTCAGCCTGGTGCACGAAGTGCAGTCCCCACGCAGGCCAGATGGCGCGAGCGTGCCCATGGATCTCGTGGCTCTCGCACTGGGTAACCAGAGCCTCGATTTCGGTACCTTGCCCCGAATCGCCTGCGGCAATGGCCTGCTAGGGCTTGATTTCGGCAGCCACGATGCGTGTCCCCGGCCCATGCCGGAGCCACTGCCGGTCACCAGAACGATCTTGCCTTTGAAGCCGGCCACCATGCTTTCTTTCCATTGATGCTTGCTTCTAGGAATCATGGAAACAGCTGCGGCACGCCACCGAGGCGGCTGCCTTTTCCGGTTTCGTCGCTCGGCGGCTTCGGCAATGCAATACCGGCTGGTAAGGGGCAGCCCCGTGTACCCATTGCGGTCGGCCCGAGGCTGACAGCTGCCATCTGATTACGGTTTGAGCTACTGATGTCCCTGACCATGGGTAATGAGCGCGGGAAGGGAAGCGGGTAGCTCAGCCAACGGGACAAGCCCGGAAATTTCCGGTTTATGGCCTGGTGGCTGCACCGCTGAGGGCCGCTCGGCGTGGACAAGCTGAGATGCTGATGTTTTTGGTATACGCAAGTGACGCAAAGTAACGAATAATGAGCCTTCACGACTGCAAGCGCGCTTGAGGTTCAAACATGATTCGTGCCAATGCCATCGCAAAGCGAACGATCACCGGCCAGTTGCTGGAGATCGCCATGGCTCAGTCCTTTTGCGCAGTGATGATTACCGATGCCAGGTTGGATGGAGAGGGGGCTGTCATCGAGTACTGCAATGCAGCCATGTGCGAGATGACCGGATACACCGAAGCAGAGCTTCTGGGCCGCTCGCCGCGCATGTTGCAGGGGCCGCTGACGGATCAACTGGTGTTGCAGCGTTTGCATGAGTCTCTGGAGCAAGGCCTGCCATTTCAGGGCAGTGTGGTGAATTACCGCAAGGACGGCAGCACCTACCACGTGGAGTGGAATATTTCCCCCGTGCGTGATGAGAAGGGCGTCATTCGGCACTTTGTGGCGGTGCAGCGCGATATTTCGGAGCGTGTGCAGGCCGAGCAGGAGCGCGCGCTGCTCGCCAGGGCATTGAATGCGACCAATGACGGCATCTTGATCACGGATCGCGACTCCACCATCGTCTTTGTCAACCAGGCTTTTGAAGCTCTCACGGGCTATAGCGCGGCGGAACTGCTGGGCCAGCCCACCGAGATGCTGCGCTCGGGCCTGCATGAGCCGGAGTTCTATGCCCAGTTGCAGGAAGCATTGAGTCTTGGCCACAATTTTCGCGCCACCTTCATCAACCGTCACAAAAGCGGCGGCGTGTACTACGCCGAGCAAAGCATTGCAGCTCTGCGCGACGAGTCAGGGCAGATCAGCCACTATGTAGGGGCATCCAAGGACATCAGCCGCATGGTGCAGCGAGAGATGGAGCTGCGCGAGCGCGCAAACCGCGACAAGCTGACGGGCTTGCTCAACCGCCATGCAGGCGAGACCGAGCTCAAGCGCAACCAGCTCCAGGCTCAGAATCAGCTGCGGCCTTATGGCGTGATATTGGGCGATATTGATCTTTTCAAGCAGGTCAACGACCGCTTTGGCCATGTTGCCGGAGATCGCGTGCTCAAGATGGTGGCACATGTGCTTTCCGGCAAGGTTCGTCGCTATGACCATGCCGTGCGTTGGGGCGGGGAGGAGTTCCTGATCGTCCTCTCGGATGCCAGCCTCGGTGTGGCCGCAGGACTGGCAGAGCGCATTCGCTGTGCCGTGGCGGAATGCGCCGATCCCGAGGTGGGGCGTTTCACCATTTCTTTAGGGGTTGGACTCTGGGAGCCAGGCGAAACCGAGGACGATCTGCTCAAGCGCGCAGATGCGGCGCTCTACAGGGCCAAGCATAGGGGGCGCAATCAGGTGGCCATCGCCACGGGGTCGATGAACATGCCTTTGGTGCAAGCGCCTGAGTTGCTGGCGCAGGGCGATTCCTTGACCTTTTCGGGGAAGAGTCCGGATAAGCCGTGGACAGGGGCTGCCTCACCGTAGAATTTGCTATTCCTCCCTGTCCTCGTCTTCATAGCTTTTGAGTGGTTTGAACAATTCCGAACTGCATTCCGTGCAGGCCGATCTGGTGGCAGTGCTGGTTGCCGTCACGGGTGGCCAGCCCCGTATCCTGACCACCGGGTCCGGGCGAGCCTTGCCTGCCGGGCCTTTTACCAGCAACCACCGCTCGCTGCAGGCCAGCTTGCGTGCCTGGGTGGAGAAACAGACCCACCATCCTCTGGGCTTTGTGGAGCAGCTCTACACCTTCGCAGACCGGGAGCGCTCGCAGCAGCTGGGCATGCATGTCATCTCCATCAGCTATCTGGCGCTGACTCAGGAACTGGATGAGGTCGGTGCCGCACAGCCGGGCTGGCAGGACTGGTACCGCTACTTTCCCTGGGAGGACTGGCGCGACGGGATGCCCGGCGTGATTGCCGAGCGCATTGCGCCAGCGCTGCATGCCTGGAGCGAAGCTGCTTCAGATAGTGTAGCTAGAAGTGCACGCTGGCAAAGAGCTTCAATGACTTTTGGCCTTGATGAGCACGAATGGAACGAGGAGCTGGTTCTGCAGCGCTACGAGCTGCTGTTTGAGGCAGGTGTGGTGCCCGAAGCCTGGGGCGAGGGCGATGAAGCACGCGCGGCCGAATTGCTGCCCGGTGCCGCCATGAGTAATGATCACCGCCGCATTCTGGCTACCGGCATGGCCCGTTTGCGCGCCAAGATCAAATACCGGCCCGTGGTGTTTGAGCTGATGCCCGAGGAATTCTCGCTGCTGCAGTTGCAACAGACGGTGGAGGCATTGGCGGGGCGCGGCTTGCACAAGCAGAACTTCCGGCGCCTGATCGAGCAGCAGGCGCTGGTTGAGGAAACAGGCCAGATGACGGCCGTAGGTGCGGGCCGCCCGGCCAAGCTGTTCCGCTTCCGACGCAATGTAATGCTGGAGCGCGCCATTGCTGGCAACAAGCTGCCGCTGGCAAGAAGTCATTAGCCCCTGAGCCACTCTTGGGATGGAGGACTGTTTTAACTGCGGGAGCGGCTTGACTTAAATAATGCTCAGACTTAGCATAAGTCCGTTTGCGTAAGGCCTGAAAGCGATCTGGAAGTCTTTGCGTTTTTTATTGAACTAAAAATACTCAAAATGAGCATTAATAAAATTGCAGCCTTGCCCGTCCCATCCCTGCCCGATGTAATGCTGGAGCCGCTGGTACGCATGGCCTTGCTGGAAGATCTGGGACGCGCCGCAGACTTGACCACCGACACCATTGTTCCTGCCGATGCGATGGGCGAGTTGCGTCTGGTGGCCAGGCAGGATGGCATCTTGGCCGGACTTGATCTGGCTCGTCTGGCCTTTGTGCTGATGGATGCTCGCATGGAGTTTGACGTCCGCTGCGCAGACGGCACGCTGCTGCAGCCAGGCATGGAGATCGCCCGCATTCGTGGCAAAAGCCGAGCCATTCTCACGGCCGAGCGTACGGCGCTCAACTACCTTTGCCATCTCAGCGGCGTGGCCAGCGCCACGCATTCGATTGCAGAGGCCATCAAGCCCTTCGGCACCCGAGTGACCTGTACGCGCAAGACCATGCCGGGCCTGCGAGCCTTGCAGAAGTACGCCGTGCGTGTCGGTGGCGGCAGCAACCACCGTTTTGGCCTGGACGACGCCGTACTCATCAAGGACAACCACATTGCGCTGGCCGGCGATGTCGCCACGGCTGTGGGGCGTGCTCGTGCCGGCGTGGGACATATGGTCAAGATCGAGCTGGAAGTGGATACGCTGGCCCAGCTGGATGTGGCGTTGCAACTGGGCGTGGATGTAGTGCTGCTGGACAATATGGGTCTGGATGATTTGCGCACTGCGGTCGGCATGTGCAAGGGCCGGGCCATCACCGAAGCCTCGGGGCGTATTACCCCCGAAACCGCAGCTGCCGTGGCTGCCACGGGCGTGGACCAGATTGCCGTGGGCTGGCTCACGCACAGCGCGCGCGTGCTCGATATAGGCTTGGACGCTTGATGGCCTCCCCCCTGAGCGGCTTTGTCGCTTCCTTCCATGGGAGAGGGGCAGCCTTGCTTCGTAGCGGCGCTTGCTTGCGGTCCCTTGTTCTAGGGGGGCATTGATGAAGGCCGTGCTTATGTGGCGCCGCAGCTGGGCGGTACTGGTTGCTGCAGCGCTGGCGGTGACAGCTGCGGGGATTTGGCATGCCCGCGCGGGCACGGCGGTAGTCCGTTTTGAAAAGCCCATCACCATCGTTGTGACCTTTCCGCCAGGCGGTGGCACGGACCTGCTGGCGCGTCGCCTGGGCGCGGCCATGCAGCAGCGTTTGGGCCAGTCCGTAGTAGTGGAGAACCGGCCCGGCGCCAGCGGCAATATCGGAGCGAGCGCAGTGGCCGAGGCAGCCCCCGACGGCGCCACGCTGCTCATGGCCAACAGCTCGTTTGCCATCAATCCCGGCGTCTACCGGCATCTGGACTTCGACCCACGCCGGGACTTCAAGGCTGTGTTCAACGTCGGCAGCATCGCTTCGGTGCTGGTGGTTCCCAGCCAAAGCAGCGTGCGCAATCTGCACGATGCGCTGGCCGGAGCGAGCGTTGGCCAGCCTTTGCCATTTGCCTCCTGCGGCAACGGCACACCCCAGCATATGGCGGGTGAGATGCTGGCCCAGGCCGCCCATGCAAGCCTCCAGCATGTGCCCTACAAGGGTTGCGGCCCGGCCATCACTGCAGTAGCCGCAACACAGCTACCTGTGGCCGTGGTCACAGTCAGCAGCGCCGCGCCCCTGATAGCTGCAGGCCGCGTGCGGGCCATCGCTGTCACGGCACCGGCCCGCGTCGCATCCCTGCCCGATGTCCCCACGATGGCCGAGCAGGGCCTGGCCGGTTTTGCCGTAGAGCAGTGGCATGGCTTGCTGGCGCCGGCTGCCACGCCGGAGCCTGTGATTGCCCGTCTGCACCAGATGCTGACGCAGATACTGGCCGAGCCAGAGATGCAGCAGGCGCTGCGCGAGCAGGGCTATACCCCGGCCGGGGAGTCTGCCGCCCAGTTCGGCAAGCTCATCGCAGCCGATATCGAGCGCTATGCGGCCGTGACCGCGCAGCTCGGACTCACGGTTGATTGAGCGCAGGCCAGCGGGCGACGCCGGATGCCCATGTTCGTGACGGGCCACCTGCAAAGGTGGCCTGTTCTGTTTCAGGCATATGACGAGTTAGCTATACGAAGGTATAGCTGAGGCCAACCAAAAGCCAAGCCTCTCTTCCCAAGGCAGGCTCGCTTTGTCGACTGGTGGGTTTGATAATCAAAGGCGGGGATCAGGGCACCAGACCCTGGCGCCACGGCGGCATGCTTTGCCGCCCATCGCATGGAGAAGTTCCCTTTGGATGCCCATTCCTTGACGGCGCTATGGCGCGCGGCTTCCTCATGCTCTCCCGCTTTTCTGTCCTGCTGCAAAGCTGCTTCTGTATTCAAGAAGTTGCGAGGGCGAGACAGGATCAATCCTGGGCCGGGACCTGCCCTGGCCATATCGATGCCATTGTTTGCTGCTTATGAAACAAGCCCTGAACTCCTGCAGTCCCGTAGGGCCTGCCTGCCTGCTGTTGTGTCTGGCACTCGCTGCCTGCAACGGCGACAAACAGACGCCGGCCGCCGCTGCCGATAGCCGGACTGCGCTGCACCGCGAAGGCAATCTGGTCGTGGTGCCGTCGCAATCTCCAGTGCTGGCGCAGCTGAGGCTGGCACAGGCCACCCAGGAGCAGGTCCAAACCCTGATCTCGGCGCCGGCGAATATCGAGGCCGAGCCTGAAAAGATGGTCAAGATCACGCCTCCGGTCGCAGGCCGGCTGGTGCATCTGCATCGACAGCTCGGCGACCCGGTCAAGGTCGGCGAGGCCTTGATCACCATGGACTCCTCCGATATCTCGGTCGCTCGGGCGGACAATGCCAAGGCCCAGTCCGCGCTGCTGCTGGCGCGTCAGGAGTTCGACCGCCAGAAGCTGCTGTTTGATGCCGAGATCGCGGCGCGCAAGGACTACGAGGCCGCGCAGCAGGCGCTGGCCGCAGCCAGCGCCGATGCGCGCGCTGCGAGCGACCGCCTGGCTCAGCTTGGTGCCGATGTGCAGGCCAGCTCGCGCGGCAGCTATGTGATCAGGTCGCCGATCAGCGGACGCGTGGTGGAAATGGCGGGCTCGCAGGGCGGCTATTGGAACGACGTGAATGCCTCGGTGATGACCGTGGCCGATCTCAGCAAGGTCTGGCTCAGCGCCAGCGTGCCCGAGCGCGACCTAGCCCATGTGGATGTGGGCCAGCAAGCGCATATCGCGCTGACCGCCTATCCCGACCTCAAGCTCGAAGGCCGTGTGCAATACGTGGGTGAGATCGTTGATGCCGCCACGCGCAGCGTCAAGGTGCGCGTGGCCGTGGACAACCGCGAAGGGCGGTTGCGCCCGGGTATGTTTGCGCGCGTGAGCTTCGACGGACCGGGTCGTGACGCCCTCATGGTGCCGACCACGGCGCTGCTCCAGGGCAATGTGAGCTCACGGGTGTTCGTAGACAAGGGGCGCACGGACAAGGGCGCCCGCTTTGAGCCACGCGACGTGCAGGTCGGCGAGCAGCAGGATGGCAAGGTGGAGATCCGCTCGGGCCTGGCGGCCGGCGAGCGCATCGTCGTCAACGGTGGAGTGCTGCTGCAATGATCGAGCGCATCGTCAATCTCAGTTTTGCACGTCGCGGCGTGGTGTGGCTTATCTTCATCTTTGCAGCCCTGTATGGCGGGTTCAGCTGGAAGCAGCTGCCGCTCGAGGCCTATCCCGACATCGCCGATGTGACCTCGCAGATCGTCACCCAGGTGCCGGGTCTGGCGGCCGAGGAAATCGAGCAGCAGATCACGATTCCGCTGGAGCGTGCGCTGCTGGCCACACCGGCCATGCATGTGCTGCGTTCGCGCAGTCTGTTCGGCCTGTCGCTGATCACCGTGGTGTTCGAGGACGGGGTCGATGGCTACTGGGCGCGCCAGCGCCTCAAGGAGCGCATGGACGAGGTCGATCTTCCCTATGGCGCGCGCGCCGCGCTCGACCCCTACAGCTCGCCCACGGGCGAGGTCTACCGCTATACGCTGGAAAGCCCCACACACAGCCTGCGCGAGTTGTCCGAGCTGCAGCAGTGGGTGGTGATTCCGCGCCTCAAGAAAGCACAGTCCGTGGTGGACGTGACGAATTTTGGCGGCCTGACCACGCAGTTCATGCTCGAACTCGACCCCGCGCGCCTGCTGCAGTACGGGCTGACCCTGTCCCAGGTGATCGAGGCCCTCAATGCCAACAACGCCAGCGGCGGCGGCAGCGTCATAGACCGTGGCGAAGTCTCTTATGTGGTGCGCGGCGTGGGCCTGCTGAGATCGCTCGACGACATGGGCAATGTGGTGGTCAAGACCTCGGACAACGGCACGCCGATTCTGGTCAAGGACCTGGGGCGCCTGATCTATGGCAATGTGGAGCGCCGCGGCATTCTGGGCAAGGACGACAACTCCGACACGCTGGAAGGCATCGTGCTGCTGCTCAAGGACGCGAACCCCTCCAAGGCGCTGGAAGGCATCCATGCCGCAGTGAAGGAGCTCAACGAGAAGCTGCTGCCGCCCGACGTCAAGGTCGTGCCCTATCTGGACCGCACCACGCTGATCGAGCGCACCACGCATACCGTGGGCAAGACCCTGGCCGAAGGCATGATCGTCGTGACCCTGGTGCTGCTGCTGTTCCTCGGCAGCCCGCGCGCGGCGCTGATCGTGGCGCTGACGATTCCCATGGCGCTGCTGCTGGCCTTCGTCTTCATGCATCACGCCAGGATCCCGGCAAATCTGCTGTCGCTGGGAGCCATAGATTTCGGTATTTTGGTGGACGGTGCTGTGGTCGTGGTCGAGAACATTCTGCGCCGCCGCGAGGCCCAGAAGGACAAGCCCTTGACGCCGCGCGACGCCATCTCGGCCACGCTGCAGGTGGCGCGCCCCATCTTCTTCGGCATGTGCGTGATCGCCGCTGCCTATCTGCCGCTGTTCGGTTTCGAGCGCATCGAGTACAAGCTGTTCTCGCCCATGGCCAGTGCCGTGGGGGCGGCCCTGGTGGGAGCGCTGGCCGTGGCGCTGCTGCTCACGCCGGGCCTGGCCTGGATGGCCTTTCGCCGTCCGCGCAAGATCTTCCACAACCCCGTGCTCTACTTCCTGGGCGAGCGCTATGACCGCTTTCTCAGCGACGCTGTGGGGAAGATGCGTTGGCTGGTAGGGGCCGTGGCGGCGGCGATGGTGGCGCTGGTGCTGCTGGCCGGCACCATAGGCCGCGACTTTCTGCCTTATCTGGACGAGGGCTCGATCTGGCTGCAGGTGCAGATGCCTCCCGGCATCACGCTGGACAAAGCCCGCGACATGGCCGACGAGCTGCGCCGGGCCACGCTGGAGTTCCCCGAGGTGTCCTATGTCGTGACCCAGACTGGACGCAACGACGACGGCACCGATTACTGGACGCCTTCGCACATCGAGGCCAGCGTGGGCCTGCATCCTTACGATCAATGGAAGTCGGGCCTGAACAAGCAGCAACTGATTGCCAAGATGGCTGAGCATTTCGAGAGGATGCCTGGCTATACCGTGGGCTTCATGCAGCCCATGATCGACGGCGTGCAGGACAAGCTCTCGGGGGCGCACAGCGACCTGACCGTGAAGGTCTACGGCCAGGACCTGAGCGAGGACCGGCGCGTGGCCGACGAGATGGTGGGCATTCTGTCCAAGGTGCCCGGTGCGGCCGATGTGGCCGTGGACATCGAGCCGCCGCTGCCCAATCTGCGCATAGACCTGGACCGTGCGGCAGCCGCGCGCTACGGCATCAACGCGGCCGATGTGGCCCAGCTGATCTCCACAGGTGTGGGTGGGGCCTCCATAGGCCAGCTCTACGTGGGTGAACGCAGCTACGACATGACGGTGCGCTTCGCGCCCGGCACTCGCAGTGACCCCGAAGCCATAGGCGCGCTGCGTCTGGCCGCTGCCAATGGCGCCCAGGTGCCGTTGGCCGATGTGGCGCGCATCAGCACCACGGTGGGACAGAGCGTGATCGTGCGCGAGGGCGGCGAGCGCCACATTCTGGTCAAGCTCAATGTGCGCGGCCGTGATCTCGCGGGCTTCCTCAAGGATGCGCATGAGGCTCTCGATGCCCAGCTCCAGTACGACCACCAGAAGACCCATATCGAGTGGGGCGGCCAGTTCGAGAACCTGCAGCGTGCCGAGGCACGGCTGCTGGTCATCCTGCCACTGACGCTGGGCATCATGCTGGTGCTGCTGTTCGGCGAGTTCGGCAATCTGCGCCAGCCGCTGCTGGTGCTGGGCGTGGTGCCGCTGGCCATGATCGGCGGCTTTGCCGGACTGCATCTGCGCGGCATGACGCTCAATGTCTCGAGTGCCGTGGGTTTCATCGCGCTGTTCGGTGTGGCCGTGCTGTCGGGCGTGCTCATGGTTTCGCAGATCAACCGGTTGCGTCGCGAGGACGGTCTGGAGTTGCGCGATGCCGTGCTTGAGGGGGCATCGAGCCGCATGCGTCCGGTGCTGATGACGGCCACGGTGGCAGCCTTCGGTCTCATGCCGGCCATGCTTGCTACGGGTCTGGGCAGTGATGTGCAGCGGCCGCTGGCCACCGTGGTGGTCTGCGGGCTGGCCAGCGCCACCTTGCTTACCCTGCTGCTGCTGCCCAATCTCTATTACGTGATCGAGCTGCGTGCCCAGCGTGCGCTTGAGCGCAAGCGCCGGCGAGCGGCCGAGCGCGGGGAACTCGACGACGAGGATGCCGCTCCGGTGACGACACCGGCCGCCGCGGAGCGCATGGCCCCCTGAGTCCGGGCCCGCGCGATACCTACCAACTTGGAAGCACCATGCAATTTCCCTTTCTTTCCCTCAAGCGCCTGGCTCTGCTGCTGGCGACGCTGGGCCTGGGTGGCACGGCATTGGCCCAGGCCGCGGCGCAGCCTGCCGCCGCCGGGCTGCGCTTCAGCGACTATCTGAGCGCTGTCGAGCAGCACAGCCTGGACCTGCAATCACAGCAGCAGAACGTGGTGTCGGCCCGGGCTGGCGTCGGCATCGCGGGCATACGACCCGATCCCCAGCTCTCGCTGGGCGCTGCGCGCGAGCAGGTCAATAGCGGCCTGCCGCGCCCGCAGAACCGGACCTATGAACTCAGCATGGAGCTGGAGACCGGCGGCAAGCGCTCGGCTCGCATTCGCGCCGCACGCAGCCAGGTACGGCTGGCCGAGGCTGGGGTCGAGGGATTCCGCACCCAGCTGTTCTCCGATGCGGCCCAGGACTTCACACAGGCCTGCCGCGATCGCCAGGCGCTGGAGCGCAAGGAGCAGACGCTCAATGCTCTGTCCGATGTGGTCAAGGCCAACGAGGTGCGACGCAAGGCCGGCGACGTCGGCGCCGTTGAGTGGCGGCAGTCGCGCGTGGAGCGCGACCAGTTCCAGGCCGACGTGACGCAGGCCCGCGCCGATGCCCAGACCTCACGTCTGGCCCTGAGCGTGCCGCTGGGGCGCAGGATCCTGGAGATTTTCGGCTCCGACGAGCTGCAATGCGATTTCCAGCCCTTTGCGAACGACAAGAGCATCGATGTCCTGGTGACCCAGGCCCTGCATGTGCGCAGCGATGTGCGCGTGGCCCAGGCCACGCTGGACAATGCGCGCGACAATGCCGGCCTGGCCCAGGCCAACCGCTGGGTCAATCCCACGCTGGCCGTGGGATTGACCGCCATACCAGCCACGTCTGCGGGTGTGGATGCCAAAGGCAATGTCTTCGATGCGAACAACCGCTCGCGCATGTTGTCGGTCTCGGTGAGCGTGCCCATCCCGTTCTCGCGCCTGAACCGCGGTGAGGTGCTGCAGGCCGAGGCCATCGTGACCCAGGCCATGCTGGGGCTGCAGCAGTCGCAGCACAAGGCCGAGGCTGATGTGCGCTCCGCCTACTTCCGTTTCGCGGCGGCGCAGGAGAATGTGGAGCGCTATCGCAGCAATGTGCTGGCGGATGCGCAGCGCGTGCTCGAGAGCATCCGACTGTCCTACCGTCACGGCCAGGCTTCATTGCTGGAGCTGCTGTCGGCCCAGCGCTCGGCCGATGATGCCTACCTCGGCTATCTGCAGGCCAATGCTGATCTGGCCAAGGCTACGGTCGATCTGCAACTGAGCATAGGCCAGCGGCCCGCGCTGTGATGAGTGGAGTAGGCGGGCAGGGCTGGCGTGCGCGCATCTTGCGCCACAATCAACGGGTCTTTCACGCCCTGAGCTCCGCCCTGCATGCCATGACAGCCAAACCGCAACGCTTCCTGCATCTGCGCCGGGCCCTGATCCTGGCTGGCATGGCAGCGACCATGGCAGCCATCTTCGCGCTGGATACGCTGACCGAGTATGCGGTGGCCGCGGCCGTGTTCCACACGGCCGTCATCCTCGTGGCGGTGCGCTGGTTCAGCCCGCGCCTGGTGATAGGCACCACGGCGCTGTGCATAGCGCTCACCCTGGCCAGCTTTGCGCTGACGCCGGCTGGCGCCTACCGAACCGGACTCATCAACACGGGCATCAGCATCCTGGCCATCGTTATCACGGCCTATCTGGGCCTGAAGATGGTGGCCGCCCAGAATGCGGCCCACGCAGCACAGACCCAGTTGCTGCGCATCACTCAGGCCACCAGCCTGGGACAGGTGACGGCCTCGATCGCCCATGAGGTCAACCAGCCGCTGGCCGCCATCGTCACCAGCGGCAATGCCAGCCAGCGCTGGCTGGCTCAGCAGCCACCGAATCTCGAAAAAGCCGGTCAGGCGCTGGAGCGCATCCTGGGTGATGCGCGGCGCGCCAGCGAGGTCATTGCGCGTATCCGCTCCATGGCGCGCGGCGAGGCACCGAGCAAGCAGAAGTTCGATCTCAACGAGGCAGTGCGCGAAATGGTGAATCTGTCGGGCGCGGACCTGAACCAGCGCGCCATTGCCATGGACCTGCAACTGGCGCCGGGTCTGGCGCCGGCCTGGTGCGACCGAGTGCAGTTTTTGCAGGTGCTGGGCAATCTGCTGCTCAACGCCATGGACGCCATGCAGGAAACGCCGGCCGTGCAGCGGCGCATTGCCGTGGCTACCCAGGCCTTGGGCCAGCAGCTGGTGCTGACAGTCACCGATGCGGGAGAGGGGCTATCGCCGTTGGCCAAAAGCCATTTGTTCGATGCCTTCTGGAGCACCAAGCGTGAGGGCATGGGTCTGGGGTTGAACATCAGTCGCCACATGGCCGAGGCCAACGGTGGCCGCATCTGGGCCACAGAGCGAGAGGACGGGCACAGCGGCGCCGTATTTCATGTGACCATCGCGGCTCTCGTCGCCTCGGGTGATCCCGCATCAGGAGGACACAAGCTTGGCTGAGCTCGAAACCGTGTATGTGATCGATGACGACGCCTCGGTGCGCGCGGCCATCGAGGATTTGCTTCTCTCCGTGGGACTGGTCGTGGCCGCCTTCGGCGCGACGCGCGACTTTCTCGTCCATCTGGAGCTGAGCCCGCCCGAGGGGCCGGCCTGCCTGGTGCTGGACATCCGCATGCCGGGCCAGAGCGGTATGGAGTTCAGGCGCCAGATGCTGGAGCAGGGGCTGCGTTTCCCTACCATCTTCATCACCGGCCATGGCGATATTCCCATGAGCGTGGAGGCCATGAAGACCGGGGCCATAGAGTTTCTGACCAAGCCGTTTCGCGATCAGGACTTGCTGGATGCCATACAGCAAGGTATTGCCCTTGATCGCCAGCGTCGCGCGCAGGATGGGCAGTTGCTGGAGTTGCGTTCGCGTTGGAATTCGCTGTCCAGTGGAGAGCAGTCGGTGTTGATTGGCGTGGTGCGAGGCATGCTCAACAAGCAGATCGCGGGAGAGCTGGATGTCAGCGAAATCACCATCAAAGTCAGGCGATCTCAAGCCATGCGCAAGATGGAAGCCGGCTCGGTTGCCGAGCTGGTGCGCATGCTGGAGAAGCTGAGCATCCGCTGATGGCAGCCACATGGCTGGCCTGCCGGACTGTCACTTCGCGGGCGCAGCAGGCGTCGCGGGTGCCGGTACGGCGAACGTAAGAATTGTTCGTGTCGGTTTCCATGTGCAGATTGCGCATGAATTTTCTGGAGCATGTGCGGGTTTGCCAGTTCACAATGGCGGGTTCGCCAGGAGCGGTCAATGCGTCAGCAAAGAACATTCAATAACAAAATTGGTTTCGCCAAGCTTTGCACGGGCAGTTTGATGTCCTTGTGCATGATATGGGGGCTGACTGCTCATGCGCAGCAGAGTGCAGAGCCAGTCCATGCAGGCAGTGAAGAAGCCTCTGCAGCAGCGTCAGCAGCTGATGCGGGTGGGGGAAACACAGAGCCTGAGAGGTGGAATGCCAAGTTCCAGGCCACCTATGTCTGGCAGCGCAAGCCGTCCTTTTCTGCACCCTATACCGGAGAGAAAAGCCTGTTGCCGGGGCGCGAACGCAGCTACTCCTTCACGACCACTGCATCACTCGGATACCGTCCATGGGCCGGGGGGGAGGTCTATCTTGATCTGGAAGGCGCGCAGGGCATTCCTCTGTCTGGACTGGCAGGCCTGGGCGGCTTCACCAATGGGGAATTGGCCAAAACTTCGGGAGCAAGATTGAAGCTCTATCGCGCCCGTGCATTCTTGCGCCAGACCTGGAGTCATGGCGGCGAGCAAGAGGCGGTGGAGTCGGAGGCAAGGCAGTTGGCGGGCATGGTGGACAAGCGTCGTACTGTGCTCACGGTGGGCAATCTGGCGGTCATCGATATCTTTGACGACAACCGCTACAGCCATGATCCGCGCACGCAGTTCATGAACTGGTCGCTGATGACTCAAGGCGCGTTTGACTATGCCGCAGATGCCAGAGGTTACAGCTGGGGGGCGGTGCTGGAGTGGTTTCACGACGACTGGGAGGTGCGCTTAGGTCGCTTCATCCAGCCCAAGGAGCCCAACGGCCAGCCGCTGGACTATCGAATTTTCAAACACTACGGCGATCAGCTGGAAGTAGCCCACGCGCACACGCTGGCGGGCCAGCCGGGCAAGTTGCGTGCTTTGGTCTTTCGCAACCACGCCGTGATGACGCGCTATGACGATGCACTCAACCTGGCGGCGCAGACCGGGGCGGTGCCGGATCTGAATGTTGCGCGCTACGGTGCCAGAAGCAAGCAAGGCTTCGGCATCAACCTGGAGCAGGCGCTGAGTGATGACGTGGGTCTTTTTGCCCGTGGCAGCTGGGCCGATGGCAAGACGGAAATCTATGCCTTCACGGAAATCGACCGCTCTCTTTCTGCGGGTCTGCTGATCCAGGGGCGCAAATGGGGACGGGCGAACGATACGCTGGGCATAGGCGTGGCGCGCAATTTCCTCTCGTCCACACACCGTCGGTATCTGGCAGAGGGCGGGGTGGGGGCGTTCATTGGTGACGGGCGTCTGAACTACAAGCCCGAGAATATTCTCGAGATGTTCTACAGCGTGGGGATCAGCAAACAATCCAGCATCAGCTTTGACTGGCAGCATATCCGCAACCCTGCATACAACGCGGACCGTGGGCCCGTCAACGCACTGGCTGTGCGTTTGCACACCGAGTTCTGATCTAGAAAAACCGCAGGATGATCTGGTGCAGGCCTGCCGTCATCAAGGTATAGCGCAGGAATTTTCCAACTGCCATATAGGCGACGCAGGGCCAGAAAGGCAGGCGCACCCAGCCGGCGACCGCGCATAGCGGGTCGCCGACGACGGGCAGCCAGCTCAGCAGGCAGGCCTTGGCGCCGTATTTGCGCAGCCAGAAACGGGCGATGCGGTTCCAGCGTGACTTGTGGTGCATGTTCTGGGGCGGCGGCTCTCCATGTCGGCGCAGCTTTTTGGCCTTGTTCCAGGCCTGGTTGGCGGCCAGTCCCATCCACCAGCTGATGGCCCCACCCAGCGTGTTGCCCGCCGTGGCGACCACAATGGCGGGCCAGAACAGATCGGGGTTGGCTGAGACCAGTGCGGCCACCACGGGCTCAGAACCCAGCGGCAGCAGGGTGGCCGAGACCAGGGCCACGACAAACACGGTGCTAAGGCCCAGCTCCGGCAGGGCCAGCCATTGCAGCAACTGATGTATCCACGCTTCCATAGGGCGGCTAGTTTAGGCGGGTCGCTCAATTCCCTGAACTTTGCATCCTGTCATTTCTCGGTCATCGGCCATAGTTGCAGGCTGTTGATATATGGTTTCTTATCCAAATGCGTACACAGGTGTTATCCGGTAACGCCAGATCAATGGGAGTAGGAATGGCTTTCAGCCCTCTAAAAAAAATGATGCGATCGAGTCAGGCCGCAGGCCTGGCGGTCGTTTTGCTTTTGATAGCTGGTTGCGCATCGAACATAAAGACCATCGCGCCGTCCGATGCCAGATCAGCGGTCACGGTGGCTGCCGATCTGGTGCCGCTGGCGACGCTGGCGCCCGGCATCAAGCAGGACATGCGCTATGTCTCCAAGCACAACTTCATGGGCCGCCCCGTGGCTGGCTACGAAGCCGGGGTTTGCTGGCTCAGCCGCGTGGCTGCCGAATCTCTGGCAGCTGTTCAAAAGGAACTGGCTGGACAGGGGCTGGCTCTGAAGGTCTATGACTGTTACCGGCCCCAGGCGGCCGTCGACGACTTTGTGCGCTGGGGGCGCGATATGGCCGATCAGAAAAACAAGGACATGTATTACCCGCGCGTGCCCAAGAGCGAGCTCTTCAAACGTGGCTATATCGCCGAGAAATCGGGTCACAGCCGTGCCAGCACCGTGGACATGACGCTGCTGGTGGTGGATGCCAAGCGCGCCAGAAAGCTGGTGCGTGGCCCGCTGGCCGACGGTATCGAAGTGGACATGGGAACGCCCTTCGATCTATTTGACGAGCAGTCGCATACCGACAATGCCCAGCAATCGCCCGATGTGCAGCACAACCGCCGCTGGCTGCGCAGCCTGATGCAGCGCAACGGATGGAAGAACCTGCCAGAGGAGTGGTGGCATTACACGTTGGTCAGCGAGCCCTATCCCGAGCAGTACTTTGATATGCCGGTGCGTAAAAACTGAGACGCCGGTGCTGCATTGCCCGATAGTGACTCGCCTCGCAGGGTGATGCATGGAGTTTGGTTTTGCTGAAAATTTGAGCAGGTATAATTGCCCCCTCTTTTCCAGCGCCCGGTCCGTGCCAGACATTGTCTGCCGCAGAAACCAAATTCTCTCCATGCCCGCCCTGCACATTGGTCATATTCCATTGGCAAATCGTCTGTTTGTCGCTCCCATGGCGGGTGTGACGGACCGGCCGTTTCGTCAGCTGTGCAAGGCACTGGGGGCCGGTTACGCGGTCAGCGAGATGGTGACCAGCCGCAAGGACTTGTGGAACAGTCTCAAGACCAGTCGCCGTGCCAACCATGAAGGCGAGCCTGGGCCGATCTCGGTCCAGATTGCCGGCACCGAAGCGCCCATGATGGCCGAGGCTGCCATCTACAACATCGAGCGCGGCGCGCAGATCATCGACATCAACATGGGCTGCCCGGCCAAGAAGGTCTGCAACAAATGGGCAGGTTCCGCCCTGATGCAGAACGAGCCGCTGGCCGTGGAAATTGCCCAGGCCGTGGTGGAGGCCGCACGTCCCTACAACGTGCCCGTCACCCTGAAGATGCGCACAGGCTGGTGCGATACGCACAAGAACGCAGTTCTGCTGGCGCGCCAGTTTGAAGATGTCGGCATCCAGATGCTGACCGTGCACGGCCGCACGCGCGAGCAGGGCTACAAGGGCTTTGCCGAGTACGACACGATTGCGGCCGTCAAGCAGGCCGTCAAAGTGCCCGTGGTGGCCAATGGCGATGTCAACAGCCCTGAAAAGGCCCGCGATGTGCTGGCCTATACGGGGGCGGACGCCATCATGGTCGGCCGTGCAGCCCAGGGCAGGCCGTGGATCTTTCGCGAGATCGCGCACTTTCTGGCCACGGGCGAGCATCTGGCTCCTCCCCTGGTGGCCGAGCTGCGTCGTCTGCTGCTCGAACATTTGCAAGATCACTACAGCCTGTATGGCGAGGGAGTCGGCGTGCGCAGCGCCCGCAAGCATATTGCGTGGTATCTGCGAGCTCTGCCGGGCGGGGAAGAGTTCAGAAAACACATCAACACTATTGAGGACTGTGCGGTGCAATGGCAGGCCGTGGCCGACTATCTGGATGCCCTGGGGCAGCAGATGGAGCGGATCCCGGCGGCCACGGCCGCTGCTGAAGCAAGCAGCGAGCTGGACGAACCGGCAGAAATGGCTGCATGAGCAATCAGAATTTAGAACAAGTCGTTCGCGATAGCCTGGAGGGCTATTTCCGCGATCTCGAGGGCGAAACACCGGCCAATGTCTACGACATGGTGATTCGTCTTGTCGAAAAACCGCTGCTGGAAGTGGTGATGGGCCAGGCCGACAACAACCAGTCGCGCGCCGCCGAATGGCTGGGCCTGAATCGCAACACCCTGCGCAAAAAGCTCGTCGATCACGAATTGCTCTGAACGACGAAGCTACCAAATCCATAGCTGCAAGCGCTTGATATATATGCACTTGCAGCTTGTTTTTATCCAAACTTTGAATTGACGCCCATGAAAGCTCTGATCTCCGTCTCTGACAAGACCGGTATCGTCGAATTTGCGCAAGCCCTGCACGCTCTTGGCGTGCAACTGCTGTCCACCGGTGGCACCGCCAAGCTGCTGGCAGGCGTGGGCCTGCCCGTGACCGAAGTCGCCGAAGTCACCCGATTCCCCGAGATGCTGGATGGCCGCGTCAAGACCTTGCACCCCATGGTGCACGGTGGTCTGCTGGCTCGCCGCGAACTGCCCGAGCACATGGCTGCTTTGAAGGAACATGGCATCGAGACCATCGATCTGCTGGTCGTGAACCTCTACCCCTTTGAAGCCACCGTGGCCAAGGCCGGCTGCACGCTGGCCGACGCCATCGAGAACATCGATATCGGCGGCCCCGCCATGGTGCGTTCCGCTGCCAAGAACTGGAAGGATGTGGGCGTTCTGACCGCCGCCGACCAGTACGAAGCAGTGCTGGCCGAACTCAAGGCGAACGGCAAGCTGTCCGACAAGCTGCGCTTTGCGCTGTCCGTGGCGGCCTTCAACCGCATTGCCCAGTACGACGGTGCGATCAGCGACTATCTGTCTAGCGTCAAGTTCGAAGACGAAAAGCTCAGCGAAGAATATGTGCCCGAGCGCGCCCTGTTCGGCGGCCAGTCCAACGGCCATTTCATCAAGGTGCAGGATCTGCGCTACGGTGAAAACAGCCACCAGCAAGCCGCCTGGTACCGCGATCTGTACCCCGCTCCCGGCTCGCTGGCCACGGGCGTGCAGCTGCAGGGCAAGGAGCTGAGCTACAACAATATCGCCGACGCCGATGCGGCCTGGGAATGCGTCAAGAGCTTTGACACCCCTGCCTGCGTGATCGTCAAGCACGCCAACCCCTGCGGCGTGGCCGTGGGCGCGAATGCCTTCGAAGCCTATTCCAAGGCCTTCCAGACCGACCCCACCAGCGCCTTCGGCGGCATCATCGCCTTCAACCGCGCTGTGGACAAGGCCGCTGCCGAAGCCGTGTCCAAGCAGTTCGTCGAAGTGCTGATGGCTCCCGAGTTCAGCGCCGAAGCCCTGGAAATCTTCAAGGCCAAGGTCAATGTGCGCCTGATGAAGATCGCTCTGCCCGCCGGCGGCGCAACCGACTGGGACAACGGCCGCAACGCCATCGAGTCCAAGCGCATCGGCTCGGGCCTGCTGCTGCAGACCTCGGACAACCATGAGCTCAAGCTGGCCGACCTCAAGGTCGTGACCGTCAAGCAGCCTACCCCCGAAGAGCTTCAGGACCTGCTGTTCGCCTGGAACGTGGCCAAGTTCGTCAAGTCCAATGCCATCGTCTTCTGCAAGAATGGCATGACCATGGGCGTGGGCGCAGGTCAGATGTCGCGCCTGGATTCGGCCCGCATCGCCTCCATCAAGGCCGAAGCCGCCAAGCTGTCGCTGCAGAACACCGTCGTGGCGTCGGATGCCTTCTTCCCCTTCCGCGACGGCCTGGACGTGGTGGTCGATGCCGGTGCCACCTGCGTGGCCCAGCCTGGCGGCTCCATGCGCGATCAGGAAGTGATCGATGCGGCCAACGAGCGTGGCGTGGCCATGGTGTTCACCGGCGTGCGCCACTTCAGGCACTAATTGCTCCCCCTGAGGCGCTATCGCGCCTTCCCCCTCTCTGGCGCTGAGCGCCGGAGGGGGACGACACCCTCGGTGCGCGACGGCGCTTCCTTGGTGTCTCTGGTTTTAGGGCGCGCCAGTTTTGTGCTTTGTGCTCTGTGGCCGGCATTTGCTGGCCATTCTTTTTTGAATCTGGTGCTTGGTATGACAGATCCCATCGACGACGAAGAAAACTATCCGCCCAGGCCGCGCTGGATTGGCTGGCTGATCGGGCTGGTCATGCTGGCGTCGGCACTGGGCGTGGCCAATATCGGCTGGCGCATCATGCGGGTCAGCACGGCCGAGAAGGCGGCGGATGCGCTGGTGGCTGCCAAGCCCGAGCTGGCGGCGGCCCGAAAGCTGGTGGAGGGCGCAGATTGCATGCGCTGCCATGGTCTGGACCGCAAATTTGTGGGCCCGGGCTTTACGGAGATCGCACAGAAGTACGGCTCGCAAGCCGATGCCCAGAGCTATCTGGCAGACAAGATTCGCGGCGGCAGCGTGGGTGTCTGGGGCAATGTGATCATGCCGCGCCACCCGCAGATCAGCGAGGCCGATTCTCTGCAGATGGCCCGTTGGGTGCTGTCGGCTCAGGCGCCATCGGCTGCGGCTCAGTAGGCCCGGCTGCAGAGATCCTGCGTGAATTCAAAGGCTGCTAGCGCTTTGCGCTGCTAGCCTTTTTTGCTTTGCAGCCTGCGCAGGGTGGCAGGCCTTGCTTTCATAATCCGCTCATGGCAAAACCCGCGCGTGCTCCCGCTCTTCGCCCCGCCGATCAGGCAGTCCACGGATCCGGGGCTGGTCCGGCTCGCCAGCGTGGCTTTGTCTTCTGGGCCATATGGGTGAACATCGCCACCTACGCGATCTATCCTACGGCCAACTGGCTGGCCAGCCTGCGCGACCAGCGCTATGACTTCATCACGCGCTGGGATGCCATGATTCCGCTGGTGCCGGAATTCATCTTTGTCTATTTCTCGTTTTTCCCGTTTCTGGCCCTGCCGTTCTGGCTGGTGGGGCAGCCCGGCACGGCGGCGCTGGGCAAGCGCCAGGTGTTGGGTACGCTGATCTGCGGTCTGATCTTCGTGCTGTTCCCGGCAAATTTGGCCTTCGAGCGCGCGATTCCCGAATTCGAGCCCTATCGCAGCATTTTTGCGACCATGTTCTTGGTGGACAAGCCGCACAATCTGCTGCCCTCTTTGCACATCGTCTACACGGCGCTGACCTGTCTGGCCATCTGCCAGGCGCAATGGCAGCGTGGTCGCAGGGGGCTGTGTCTGCTGATTGCGCTATGGAGCGTGGCCATCTGCGCCTCAACCATGCTGGTGCATCAGCACCATGTGCTGGATGTGGTCACTGCGCTGATGCTGGTGCCAGTGCTTTGCCTGCTGATTCGCCCGGCCGATGTGCCGCCACAGCCTCCGCGTATCTGAGCCGGGCAGGATCGCTCTGCCTCGGGTCTTTTTGAATCCTGCGTCAGTGCTCGCTTGCATGCAGGACTGCAGCGCGATTTTTGAGCGCGGTGCAGGCTTCGTGAAACGCGGGCCTGACTAGTCTGTTTTGAGATGGGTGTGCAGCCGGGCCTGCACAAAACATGCAGATGGACTGGTGATGCTGCAGGGAATCTGCGCACCACTGGTGAAATCCCTAGGATGCCTTTTTGACAAAAAGGACCGGGCCGAAAGCGCCGCGCCAAAAGCGTGGCTAAGAACGTGTTTACGGTCTCCTCGCGCCGCGACAGTGGCTTTGCGGGATGGGATGCCAGGCGCGATACCGCAGCAATAGCCGTGCTATTGCGAGGATTCGCAACGCCGCAGACCGCCCCTGACCGGGCGTCCGCAAAGACACTGTCCCGAAGGGTTGGAGCGAAATCGGGCGATTTACTGCGCGCTGTCTCTTGCTTGCACCCCGGTGCAAGCGGCGAGCCATCGCTTCGAACTCATCCCGGTTGCGCTCCAACGCGGCTGCGTAGAGATCGTAAACACGTTCTCAAAGCCCGAGGATATGCATGCAGTGGCTGAAAACCAAAACCATTGAACAGGCGCTGGCCGATTCCGACGAGCCGGGCCGGCAGCTCCAGCGCACGCTGGGTGTTTTCGATCTGATGATTCTGGGCCTGGCCGTGGCCGTGGGCGCGGGGATCTTCTCGGTGGGGGCTCGCGCAGCCGGCAGCTTTGCCGGGCCGGCCGTGATTTTCTCCTTCATTCTGGCGGCCGCGACCTGCGCGCTGGCCATCATGTGCTATGCGGAGTTCGCCTCCACCGTGCCCGTCACGGGCAGCGCCTATACCTATACCTATCTGACGCTGGGCGAGGGCCTGGCCTGGATCATTGGCTGGAATCTGCTGCTGGAGATGATCTCGGCCGCTGCCGTGCTGGCCAAGTACTGGGGTATCTATCTGTCGGCCGTGTTCTCCACGGCAGGGCTGGAGATCGCGCAGAGCATCGAGATCGGCGGCTTCTCGCTGAACTGGGGGCCGTTCTTCATCGTGGCCGTGTTCACGGCCTTGCTGATTGCGGGCACCCAGGTCTCGGCCAAGGTCAACAACCTGTTCACCGTCATCAAGCTGGCGATCACCGTGTTTGTGATCGTCGTCGGCTTCACCTATATGAACACCGACAACTTCAGGCCTTTTGTGCCCAGTGCACAGCCGCCCGTGGTGGCTCATGGCGTGAGCGGTGACCTGTGGGGGCAGCCCATGCTGGCCTGGTTGTTTGGTGCCGAGCCCAGCCAGTATGGCTGGCTGGGCGTGATCTCGGGCGCATCGCTGGTGTTCTTCGCCTTCCTGGGCTTTGATGTGGTGGCAACCTCGGCCGAAGAGGTCAAGGACCCGCAGCGCACGCTGCCACGCGGCATTCTCGGCGGGCTGGTGCTGGTGACGGTGCTCTACATCCTGGTCACGCTGGCGCTGACCGGCATGGTGCCCTATACGGCACTGGCCAGGGCCGAGAACCCGTCGCTGGCCACTGCATTCATTGCCGTGGGCGCCGGCTGGGCGGCGCAGGTCATCTCGGTCGGCGTGCTGATCGGCATGACCACCGTGGTCATGGTGCTGCTGATGGGCAGCTCGCGCGTGTTGCTGGCCTTGTGCCGCGACGGCCTGCTGCCGCGCAGCTGGGGCGTGACATCGGCCAGGCGCAAGACGCCGGTTCGCCTGCAACTGGTTGTGGGCGTGATCGTGGCGCTGCTGGCAGGCTTTACCAAGGTGGAGCTGCTGGAGGAGATGATCAACATCGGCACGCTGTCGGCCTTTGTGCTGGTCAGCATCGGCGTGCTGGTGCTGCGCAAAAAGCGTCCCGACGCCGGAGCCGGCTACCGCGTGCCTTTTGTGCCTGTGCTGCCAGTGCTCTCGGCCCTGCTGTGCTTTTATCTGATGCTGAATCTGACCACGCTGACCTGGCTGCGCTTTCTGGGCTGGATGGCGCTGGGTGCTGTGATCTATATGGCCTATGGCATGCGCCATTCGCGCCTGGCTCAGACGGATAAAAAGTGAGCTGTTAGCGCTTGATATTCATTGATTTCAATATGTTTAATATCTGAAATCGTTTGATATCAAGCGCAAGAAGCTATCAAAAAAAAGCCCTGCAGGGAACGACCTGCAGGGCTTTTGCATTGGTTAGAGTGCTGGGCATGAGTACCGAACCCACCGAGACCACGCCGACCCGCTCCCCCACCCAGTCCGCCGAAGACGGCCAGCAGCGCTGCCGCTGGTGTCTGGCCACGCCGGGCTATGTGCACTATCACGACCGAGAATGGGGATTTCCGGTGGGCAGCGATCAGCGCCTGTTCGAGAAACTCTGTCTGGAAGGCTTTCAGTCCGGCCTGAGCTGGCTGACCATTCTCAACAAGCGCGAGAACTTTCGCGCGGCCTTTGCGGGTTTCGATTTTCATCGCGTGGCGCAGTTCGGCGAGGCCGATGTGCAGCGCCTGTTGCAGGACGCGGGTATCGTGCGCCACCGCGGCAAGATTGAAGCCGTGATCAACAACGCCCAGCGGGCCATCGAAATGGTCCAGGCCGAAGGCTCTCTGGCCGCGTTCTTCTGGCGCTATCAGCCTGCTGAGCCATCGACAGGCACGACCATTCAGGCCCAGACGCCGGAGTCACAAACCCTGTCCAAGGAGCTCAAGAAGCGCGGCTGGAAGTTTGTCGGGCCGACCACCATGTATGCGCTGATGCAGGCCATGGGCATGGTCAACGACCATGCGCCGGGCTGCATCACCAGAGCTGAAGTGGAACGCGCCAGAGCCGCTTTTCAGAGGCCCTGAGGGCGGGCTTGTTCCGCCTTGCCGGCCCGGGGGTCAAGCCTTGACCAGCAGCCCCGGCGCGCTGGTCAGAACTTTCATGGAGGCTTCGGTGCTGGCGGTGAACTGGCGGCTGCTGATGGTGTTCACATATACCCAGTCGGCGCGGCAGGCATCCGCCGTGGCCGTCACCAGCATATAGCCGCGGCGCGAGGTGTCGCAGTATTTGAGCGGCTTGATGAGCTGCTGCAGCGCAGCGGCCAGCGTGGCGGGGTCTTCGCCTGGCAGGTATTCCTCGAAGCCTGGCGAGCTGACCGAGGAGGTCGCAAACTCCACGCCCACGGCCTTGCCGTTCATGTCCTGCAGCTCGCTGGCCCAGGCGTTGTGCGTGTCGCCGGCCAGCACCACCAGCTTCTTGCCGAGCTGACGCGCGGAGCCCAGAACGGTCTCGCGCGCGGCCTGGTAGCCATCCCAGGCGTCCAGGTTGTAGGGGATCGAAGGCTGGGCCAGGATGGCCTGCTCCTGAGGCGTGAGTGTGGCCGGCGCGGTCTGCGCCTTGGCAACCAGCGCTGCGTACTGCGAGACTGATACGCCCGCGCCGGCTTGGATGGTCTCCATGAGTATGGGAGCGGGAATGTTCATGCGCCCCATCAGCACCTGCTGGCCCAGCACCTGCCAGGTGGCACGGGAGGCCGCCATCTGCTGCTGCAGCCACTGTGTCTGGGTCTGCCCCAGCAGCTGACGCGACGGATTGGCCATGGCCGTGGCGAAGCCCGCCGAGTCGATGCCGCCAGAGGTCATGAAATCGGCATAGTCCAGCTGCTTGTCGCGGCCTATCACGCGGGTGTCCAGCATGTGCAGCGAGACCAGATCGCCAAAGTCGAAGCTGCGGTAGATCCGCTCGGCGCTCGCGGTGCGCGTGGGCATCCACTCGTGGTAGGCCTGCATGGCAGCGGCCTTGCGCATGGCGAAGTCGCCCTCGCCGGGCTGGTGATTCTCGGCTCCCGCACTCCAGGTGTCGTTGGCAAATTCGTGGTCGTCCCAGATGGCAATCATGGGCGCGGCGGCATGCAGGGCCTGCAGGTCGGCATCGCTCTTGTACTGGGCATGGCGCTGGCGGTAGTCGGCGAGCGAGAGAATTTCGCCGGCAGGATTGACCAGACGACCCATGGCCTCGGCCTGGGCCGAGGCATAGCCGCCGCGCGCGTATTCATAGATGTAGTCGCCCAGGTGTACCGTGGCGTCCAGGTCGCTGCGCCTGGCGGCATCGGCATATACATTGAAGTAGCCGGCCGGGTAGTTGGCGCAGGAGAAGACAGCCAGTCTGACCTGGGCCACCGAGCCGGTGGGCAGGGTACGCGTGCGTGCTGCCGCCGAAGTCACGCCATGGGCGCGGAAGCGGAAGTGATAGACCGTGGCAGGCTTGAGGCCGGCTGCATCGACCTTGACCGTGAAGTCCCTGGCGGCGGTGGCGCTGCTCTCGCCGCGCGCCACGATGGAGGCGAACGCCGCGTCGCTGGCCAGCTCCCATTGCACGGGAATGTCTGCCTGGTGGCCGGCGGGCGGGGTGACGCGGGTCCAGAGCATCACGCGGTCGGACAGCGGATCGCCGCTGGCCAGGCCATGGACGAAGCGGACTTCGGGGTCGGCCGGCTTGGCCTCTGTCTGGCTGCCATCGCCGCCGCCGCAGGCCGCGAGCGGCAGCACGGACATAGCGCCGGCGCTCCAGGCCATCTGGCGCACAAAGCGGCGGCGGTTCAGTTCACTGGCTTGGTCGGTGGTGCCCTTGAGCAGGTTGTGCAGCGGCGGCTTGCTGGATTCGTCGGTCATGGTGCTTTCATTGCTGACAAAAACGCGAGCGTGGCAAGCGTCCATGACGTGGCTGTGAAACGCCGAGCCGCTGCGGCTGAAGCCGGCGCAGGCGCAGTCCGCCGCCAACAATGAAAAAGCCCTGCAGACATGGTCTGCAGGGCCTGTTGGGCGGGCAGGGATTTACAGTGTCTTGAACACTTCGCGGGCCGCTTCTATGGTGCGGTCGATATCTTCGTCGCTGTGCGCCGCGCTGACAAAGCCTGCCTCATACAGCGCCGGGGCAAAGTAATGACCGCGCTCCAGCATGCCGTGGTAGAACTTGTTGAAGACCTTGCCGTCGGTCTTCATGACCTGGGCGTAGTGCGTGGGCAGCTCGGGCAGGAAATAAAAGCCGAACAGCCCGCCTTGCCAGTCCACGCTGAAGGGAATGCCGGCGGCATTGGCTTCGGCCTTCAGGCCCTGCATCAGGTGGCCGGTCTTGAGGTGCAGCTCGGCGTGGAAGCCGGGGCGGCTGATCAGCTCCAGCGTCTTCAGGCCGCAGGCCGTGGCAATGGGGTTGCCTGACAGCGTGCCGGCCTGGTAGACGGGGCCCAGCGGCGAGAGTTTTTCCATGATCTCGCGGCGGGCACCGAAGGCCGCCATGGGCATGCCGCCGCCAATGACCTTGCCCATCACGGTGATGTCGGGCGCAAAGCCTTCGATTTCCTTGGCGTACAGGCTTTGTGCGCTGCCCAGGGCGACGCGAAAGCCCGTCATGACTTCGTCATAGATCAGCAGCGCGCCATGCTCGCGGGTCAGCTCGGAGATGCGGCGGGTGAAGTCCACCGAGGCGCGCACAAAGTTCATATTGCCGGCAATCGGCTCCATGATGACGCAGGCAATGTCGCTGCCCATCTTGGCAAAGGCCTCTTCGAGCTGAGCAACGTCGTTGTACTCCAGCACGATGGTGTCCTTGGCCACATCGGCAGGCACACCGGCCGAGGAAGAGGCGCCGAAGGTGGCCAGACCCGAGCCGGCCTTGACCAGCAGCGCATCCGCATGGCCGTGGTAGCAGCCGTTGAACTTGATGATCTTGTTGCGGCCCGTGTAGCCGCGCGCCAGGCGCAGCGCGCTCATGCCGGCTTCGGTGCCGGAGCTGACCAGGCGCACCATGTCCATGCTGGGCAAGAGGGCGCGGATCTTCTCGGCCAGCACGACTTCGCGCTCGGTGGGGGCACCAAAGCTGAAGCCTTCGAGCACGGCGGCCTGCACGGCCTCGACTACTTCGGGGTGACCGTGGCCCAGGATCATGGGGCCCCAGCTGCCGATGTAGTCGGTGAACTGCTGATCGTTCTGGTCCCAGAAATAAGCGCCCTGGGCGCGCTTCACGAAGCGCGGCGTGCCGCCCACGGCGGCGAAAGCGCGCACAGGCGAGTTCACGCCGCCGGGGATCACGCCCTTGGCGCGTTCGAACAATGCAATATTCAGATCAGTGTTTTGTGTCATGAGAGGGAATCACAAAGCCTTCAATCGGCTTGGAGTCGGGTTCGTCATCGGTGGCATCTTCGGCCTGCTCGTCTTCGGACTCCTCGTCCTCGGTGGGCTGGGCCCAGAACAGGCGATCGGGCAGATAGTGGCCCATGCCGGGGCGAAAACCTGCATCCAGGCTGTGGTCCAGGTATTCCAGTGCCTCCAGCGTCGCGGCGCCCAGATCGTTGCCGGTGGCCAGCAAGGCCGTAATCGCAGCGGACAGCGTATCACCGGCACCTGTGAACGTGGCGTCAAACATCTCGTACTTGCTGTTGCCCAATACGGACTGGGCCGTGGTCAGCACGTTGTCCACGAACTGGTCGGGCAGGGGGATGCCGGTCACCAGCACATAAGGCACTTCCAGTGCCTCGGCGGCCATGGCAATGTCGCGCGCCGTGGGCGCACGGCTGTTTTCCCATTCAGGCAGCAGCCAGCGCCACAGCGTGTTGTGGTTTCCAACCAACACCGAGGTTTGAGGCAGGACAAGCTCCTTGAACGCATCCAGGTACTGATCCTGCTTGTCGTCCTCCCACCAGGACAGGTCCGGCATATAGCTGATGATGGGAATGTCGGGGTAGTCCGATGAGATAGTGGCAATGGCGGCCAGGTTGGCAGGGCTGCCTACAAAGCCGACCTTGATGGCGGTGACGGCAATGTCCTCCAGCACCATGCGTGCCTGCTCGGTCACCGCGTCATCGTCGAGTGCAAAGTGCTCGTAGATGCGGGCCGTGTCTCTGGCGTAGGCGCCGCAGGCCACTGGCAATGCATGACCGCCGATGGAGGAGATGGTGGCGATGTCGGCCGAGAGCCCGCTGGCTCCGCTGGGGTCACTGCTGTTGAAAGACAGCACGCAGACGGGTGCTGATTCTGTCGCTTCTTCCTGGCGGGTGCGGCGAGGGGGAGTGGAGGAGATGGGGTTCAATGCCATGGCGCACCCCAGTTTGCACCCGGGAATGCAAGGGTGGGAGCCGGGGTTGTGACTAGATACAATCGTTGCATTCTATGTGAAGCCCCTTTAAGCTGTGACTGACCCTAAAACCTGGATGTGTTTGACCTGTGGCTGGCTTTATGACGAAGCCCAAGGCTGCCCCGAACATGGAATTGCTCCAAACACCCGCTGGGAAGATGTGCCCATGAACTGGACATGCCCGGAATGCGGTGCACGCAAAGAAGATTTTGAAATGGTGGAAATCTGAGTGCAAGAGTCGCTCACTCCATCAACGACCGAATTGGGAGGAATTTCACCGTGACAGCATCTGGTGCGCCTTTGCGCGTTCTGGTCGTGGATGACAGCAACACCATCCGCCGCAGCGCTGAAATTTTCCTCAAGCAAGGTGGTCACGAAGTTCTTCTTGCCGACGATGGCTTCGATGCCCTGTCCAAGGTCAATGACTACCAGCCCCAGCTCATCTTCTGCGACATTCTGATGCCCAAACTCGATGGCTATCAGACCTGCGCCATCATCAAGCGCAATGCTCGCTTTGCCAATACGCCCGTCGTGATGCTGTCATCCAAGGACGGCGTATTCGACAAGGCTCGCGGTCGCATGGTGGGCTGCCAGGACTATCTGACCAAACCGTTTACCAAAGATCAATTGCTGCAAGCCGTACAACAATTCGCGCTGCAAGCTGCAGATGTGGGAGCTGCATGATGACAATTCAAAAAGTTCTGGTCGTTGACGATTCCAAGACGGAGCTGATGGCTCTGAGCGATATCTTGCAAAAGCAGGGCATGCAGGTGCGTACCGCGGAAAATGGCGAGGAAGCCATGAAGCGCCTGGCCGAAGACAAACCCGACCTGATCCTGATGGATGTGGTCATGCCTGGACAGAACGGCTTTCAGCTGACCCGCGCCATTTCTCGCGATCCCCTGTATGCCGATGTGCCCATCATCATGTGCACCAGCAAGAATCAGGAAACCGACCGGGTCTGGGGCATGCGTCAGGGCGCACGTGGCTATATCACCAAGCCCGTGGATGCCGCCGAGCTCCAAGCCAAGATCGCAGCGCTATAACGAGCCGCGCTGCTTATGGCGAACCGTGAAGCCCTCCGAGATCTCCAATCCCGTCTGGCCGGGCGCCTGCAGGCAGCACGCAGCGAAGGCGTCAGCGTTGCTGCCTGGCTGGCAGTGCAGGCTGGCGGACGGGATTATTTGCTGCCGCTGAATCAGGCAGGAGAAATCTTTCCCTGGACCGGCGTTCAGCCCGTCCCATACACACAGGCCTGGTTTCTGGGCATCGCCAATCTGCGCGGTGCTTTGATGGGGGTGGTGGATCTGGCTCAATTGCTGGGTCATGGAAGTGTCCGCAATGAGCAGGAACTGATGGACTGCAGCCTGCTGGCCTTCAACCCTGCATTGGAGGTCAACGCGGCCCTGCTGGCCGATCGTCTGCTGGGCCTGCGTGCCGCAGACGCGTTTTCCAAGGCCGAGCCTGCGCCTGAGCGTTCCCCGAGTTTCTTCGGAGCCGTCCATATCGATGCGAGCGGCCGCCGCTGGCAGGAGCTGAAATTGCAGTCCCTGTCTCAAACCGCCAAATTTTTGAGCATTCGTGCTTGAGGTTCCTGGATACAGCGCTATGTCCTTTGCACAGAAAATAAATCAGTGGTTCCGACGCAAGCCCATCGCGGCTGCCGTCAGTGGTGATAGCAGCATGATGGGAGACACGGTCGTACAGGATATGTACGACGGATCGCTCAATAGCGTGCAGGGGGCACCTTCCGTCTTCGGCGTCGAGGAGGCCAGCCGCGCGGACGAACTGGTGAGCCTGCCTATTCTTGGTACGGCCACGACTGCCAAGCATCAGCGCACCTTGTTTACCTTGCTGGGTGGATCGGTGCTGGTGCTGGTGGTTCTGTCGGCATGGATGCTGCGCGAAGCAGGCAACTCCAACCAGCAACTGGCGGCGACCGGCCAGGCATTGATGCAGTCGCAACGTCTGGCCAAGTCGGTCTCCATCGCCATGACGGGAGCCGCTCCTGCGTTTGCCGACGTCAAGGACAGCGCCGGTGTTTTGGCGCGCAACGTGCGAGCGCTGGCTGCCGGCGATTCCGATCTGGGCGTGAACGCGCTGGGTGGCGGTTTGCAGGACGAGCTCAGCTCCATCAGCACCCTGATGGAGCGAGCGGAAAAGAGCGCCGGGCTGATTCTCGGACAGCAAAAGACTCTGACTCAAGTGGGCGACGCGCTGCGCACCATCAACCGCCAGTCCTCCGATCTGCTGGAAACCGCGGAAACCATTTCTTCGCTGAAGCTGCAGCAAGGCGCTGGCGCGGCCGAGATCTCTGCTGCCGGTCAACTGGTGATGTTGACTCAGCGTATTGCCAAGTCTGCCAACGAATTCCAGACCCTGGAGGGCGTGAGTCCCGAGGCCGTTTTCCTGCTGGGCAAGGACTTGAATTCCTTCAAGGAAATCTCCGAAGGTCTGCTCAACGGCAGCGCTGAAATGCGGCTGTCGGCGGCACGCGATCCTCAGGTGCGTGAACAGCTGGAGACGCTGATCAAGCAGTACGACGATACGCGTACCCAGGCCAGTGCCATTCTGGGCAATCTGCAAGGGCTGGTGTCGGCCCGGGAAGCGCAGACCAGCATCAACAATGACAGCGAACCGCTGCGTCAGCAGCTGGAGCAGTTGCAGACGGCGCTGCAGGGGTTGGGCGGGGCCAGCATGCTGCAGCTGGCGCTGCTGGCCATCGCCATTTTGACCGCGGTTCTGAGCGGTATCGGCATCTCGCGCGTGCAGCTGCTGGACAGCCGGGCGCGCCAGCAGGAAGCCGAGCGTCACCAGGTCGATGCCCGTTTGCAGGAGCAGGAAGCCAAGCGCATCAACGACGCCAACCAGGCGGCTATTTTGCGTTTGATGAACGAGTTGCAATCGGTGGCCGAGGGCGATCTGACGCAGGAAGCCACCGTGACCGAGGACATCACGGGCGCGATTGCCGACTCGGTGAACTACACGGTGGAAGAGCTGCGCGCTCTGGTGGGATCGGTGCAGAACACCGTGACCCGCGTGGCCCAGACCACCGAGCAGGTGGACGTCACCTCGACCGAGCTGCTGGCTGCATCGAACGAGCAGCTGCATGAAATTCGCGAAACCGGCAAGTCGATTCTGGACATGGCCGGCCGTATCAACAATGTCTCGGCTCAGGCGCAGGAATCGGCCCAGGTGGCCCGTCAATCGCTGCAGGCTGCGGACTCGGGTCTCAAGGCGGTGCAGAACGCCATCGGCGGCATGAACTCCATCCGCGATCAGATTCAGGATACCTCCAAGCGAATCAAGCGTCTCGGTGAGTCGTCCCAGGAGATCGGTGAAATTACCGAACTGATTTCGGACATTACCGAGCAGACCAACGTGCTCGCATTGAACGCCGCCATTCAGGCTGCGTCTGCAGGTGAAGCAGGTCGCGGCTTCTCGGTGGTGGCGGAAGAAGTGCAGCGCCTTGCCGAACGTTCCGCAGATGCCACGCGACAGATTGCCGCGCTGGTGAAGGCCATTCAGACCGACACCCAGGATGCGGTGGCCGCCATGGAGCGCTCTACCCAGGGCGTGGTGGAAGGAGCTCGTCTGTCCGACTCTGCAGGTACTGCACTGTCTGAAATCGACAGCGTGTCGCGCCGACTGGCCGAGCTGATCGAGCAGATTTCCAACTCCACATCACGTGAAGCCAATATGGCCAACGGCGTGGCGGAAAACATTCAGCACATTTTTGCCGTGACCGAGCAAACCGGTGAGGGAACCCGCACCACTGCGCAGCAGGTGCGAGAGCTCTCCCACATGGCTGAAGAGCTGCGTCAGTCTGTTTCCCGATTCAAGATTGCCTGATTTGACTGGCTCTTTCTCTCATAAAAATGCACGACCCTTGAGGGTTAAGGAACTAGAGCATGTCAGTGGTTGACGACTCGCCAATACGTACAGCCATGTCTGCAACTGCAGAGCAGGATCTGGGCCCGCTGGCCTGGGTGCTCGATGAAGTGCGCAAGTCGCTGGAGGCAGCGACCAAGGCTGTGAGCCGTTTCATGCGCGATGCGGATGCGGCCCGTTTGTCTGATCTAGAGGAGTTGGATACATCGGCACTGCGCATTGCACGCCAGCAGCTGCATCAGGCCTGTGGTGCTCTGGAGATGGTGGGGGTCACCGCCCCGGCTCAGGTGCTGCGCAGCATGGAAGCTGCGGTCAACCGCTTTGTACAGCGTCCCGAATACTGCACGCAGGAAGCCGCGACCACGCTGGAGCGCACGCACTTTGCGCTGATGGAATTCCTGGAGGCCGTTCTGGCCGGTCAGCAGGTCTCGGCCGTAGCCCTGTTCCCTCAGTACCGTGAGACCCAGGTGCTGGCCGGCAATGACAAGGCCCACCCGGCTGACCTATGGCCTGCCGAGCGCCGTGCACGCGAGCCCCGCTGGACCGGGACCATGCCGGAGCCACTGGCCTATGGCCCACATGCACGTGCCATGCTGGACGGTGTGGTGCTGCGCATGGTCAAGAGCGATGACCGCGAGGCGGCAGCCCAGATGTGCGAGCTTTGCCGGCGCTTTGCGGCAGCTCAGTCCGAAGATGTAGCGGCGCGCAGTTTCTGGAAAATCGCTGCGGCCTTCTTCGACGGCCTGGCACGTGGACTCATCACTGCCGATATCTACGTCAAGCGCATGGCTTCGCGCGTGCTCATGCAGTACGCCAGCATGGCCAAGGGCGACAGCCTGCCGCCCGCGCGCCTGCTGCAGGACCTGATGTTCTTTTGCGCGCAGGCCAAGCCCCGCGAGCAGGCCGGTGAGAGTCTGAAGGCCGTACACGAGGCCTATGCCATGGAGCAGATGCCGGTGGTGGACTACCACGTGGCGCGCTATGGCCGCTTCGATCCCTCGGTGCTGGTGCAGGCGCGCAAGCGCATTGCGGCCGCCGCCGAGACCTGGTCTGCCGTAGCGGGTGGCGACCGCAGCAAGATCAGATCCATGGCCGAGCAGTTCGGACTGGTGTCCGAGTCGCTGGTCAAGCTGCAGCCTGTCAGTCACGGGCTGGCGCGCGCGCTGATTCGTGTGGCGGAGACGGTGGAGCGCATTGGCGAGCCACCACCGGCCGAGCTGGCCATGGAGGTGGCGACCGCAGTGCTGTATCTGCAGGCCAGCTTCATGACCGCCGGGCATGACGACGAAATACAGGCCGCCCAGTCCAGCGTGCTGGTCCAGCGTCTGGATGCAGCTTTGCATGGCGCGCAGTCCGAGCCGCTGGAAATCTGGATGGAGGAGCTCTACCGTCAGGCCAGCGACCAGCAGACCATGGGCTCGGTCGTTGGAGAGCTGCGCATCACCCTTGGCGAGGCAGAGAAGCAGCTGGATCTGTTCTTTCGCAATCCCGCGGACACCTCGGTGCTGGCATCGGTACCGGGCCAGATGGCGCAAATGCGTGGGGTGCTGTCGGTGCTGGGATTCGAGCAGGCCGCGACCGCCATGCAGCGCATGCGTGACACCGTCGAGCATCTGATGCTCGGCGAGGTGACGGTCGAGAACCAGCCTCGCATCTTCGAGAAGCTGGGCAGCAGTCTCGGTGCCATGGGCTTTCTCATCGACATGCTCAGCTACCAGCGCAATATGGCGCGCAAGCTGTTCGTCTATGACGAGGAGAAGGACGAACTGCGCATCGTCATGGGTCATAGCCGCAGTCGCGGCCCCGAAGCCTTCCGTCCCACCGTGGATATTCCCATGGATGGCGTACCGTCTTCTGGACAGACTCCGGTCGCTTCGGCTGCCGTGATTGCTGATCCGGCAGTGGAGCCCTCGGTCGCCGCACCGCCACCGCCTGTCGAAGTGAGGCCAGTTCCCGCTGCTGTGGCGAAGCCAGAGCAGTTGCAAGTCAGGCACATCGAGGACGAGGACACCCCGCCGTGGGCAGTGACCGAGCCAGGTGCCTTGCCCGAGTTTGAGGCAGTACCCGCACCAGCCGTGGCAGAGTCGGCCGGCGTGGGCTCCGATGCCCTGGCCGATGCCATGGCTCAGGTGTTTGCGGGCATGCAGTCGGGCAAGCAGGCAACTGACGAGGCGAATGTCGCTCGGGATCTGGCAGTGGCAGTCGCAGCTCCTGCGGGCGTGCCTGCGGCTGCTACGGTGCCGGCAGCCGAACTGAGCACTGTAGATCTGGACGGCGACGATGAGCTTCTGTCCATCTTCCTGGAGGAAGCCCGCGAAGTCGTGGATAACGGCTTGCAGGCCCTCAAGGTTTTGGCGGACGAACCCGGCAATCTGAGCGAGCAGACCACGCTGCGCCGTGCGTTCCACACGCTCAAAGGCAGCTCGCGCATGGTGGGGCTGGATGAGTTTGGTGAAGCCGGCTGGGCCATGGAGCAGATGCTCAATGCATGGCTGGCAGAGCAGCGACCCATGCCGCAGGCCATGCAGCAGCTGGCTCAGGATGCCCTGAAGGCCTTTGCCGTCTGGGCACAGGATATCGAGAACCAGCAGGCGCAGAACTGGTCGGCCACGGCCTTCCGTGCCGCTGCAGACGCCATGCGTCTGCAGGGCGAGCGTGCCGAGGTGGCCCTGGTTCCGCGTCGCTGCGAGCGCGCCCAGGGCCTGGAGTCGACCGAGGCTGCCGCCGCCGCGGATGCACCCGTGCTGGAGCTGCCTGTAGCGCCCGAGCCGATCGCCGAGCCGCAGTGGCCACTGGAGCCACAGACCGTGGCCGCAGAGCCCGTATTTGCGATGCCGGAGCTGGAGTTCCCGCAAGAAGAGCTGTCTGCGCAGCCAGATCAGGAGCCGGTGGCTGAGCTGGAGGCGGCAGCAGCCGACTTTGCCTTGCCGGAACTGGATATTCCAGACGACCTGCTGCATCAGCTTCAGGCACCCGATGCGCTTGAAGCGTCCGCATTGTCTGCTCTGGAGTCGGCGGCAGGGTCTGAGCCGGAGCGGATGGAGGACGCAGGGGAGGTTCAGCCTTCGCTGCAGGAAATCACCGCGGCAGAAGAGGTGCAGGAGCTGGATTTTGCCGCCTTCGAAGCGGCCATGCGTGAAAGCGAGCAGGCTGCCATAGACATGCAGACTGCCGTGGAGCCCCCCGCCATGGACGCGGTTACCGGGGTGCCGGCCGCTGTGGAGATGGCGCTCGAGCTGCCGTCTGCAGAGGCTGCGATCGAGCTGGAGGCCATTGAAGCCTTGCTGGATGGCGTGCCCGAGCCAGTCATGGCCGAAGAATCCGCTCAGCTGCCGGAGCCCGAAGTCTCGGCGGTTGAGCCGGTGCTCGAACAGACCGAACAGACAGGTGAGCCGGACGACGGCTATCGCAATATAGACGGGCTGCGCATCAGCGCAGCGCTGTACAACGTCTATCTCAACGAAGCAGACGAGTGGTCAGAGCGACTGGGCGAGGTGTTGCAGCAGTGGTCGCAAGAGCCGGCTGCCGTCATTCCCGACGACGCGATCGCGCTGGCGCACTCCCTGGCAGGCAGCTCCGGCACCGTGGGCTTCAAGGCCTTGTCGGAGCTGGCGCGTTTGCTCGAGCATGCACTGCTGCATCTCCAGCCTCAGGGCTATGCCGGCGCGCTGCAGATTCAGCAATGCGTGACCGCATCCGATGAAGTGCGCCGCTTGCTGCATCAGTTTGCGGCAGGCTTCCTCAAGGACGCTTTACCCGCTGTCGAAGACGCACTGCGTGAAATCCTGAATACTCCGATCGATGCCGGTGCAGCAGCTGAAACTGCCGATCTCGAGCTGTCCGATCTGGCCGAGCTGGATGAGGCAGAGTGGCCCGAGGTGCAGGCGCTGCAGCCGCCTGCAGATCCCAAGGACTTGCCGCTGGACTTTGCTGCCGAGCTTTCGCAGGACGGGGCCTTGCCCGAGCTTGCGGGTGATGGACCCAAGGATGTGGCCGAGGAAGACGTGGGAGCATCGGCAGCCGACCCGTTGCTGGATGCCGTGGTGAAAGCCGCGGATCAGGCACCGTATTCCATGGTGCCTGCCGCGGGCAGCGTGGAGCATGAGGCCGAGCTGCAGCGCCGCATCGATGAAGCCATTGCTCTGGCGGTGCATGCCGGTGACGACGAAGACGATATCGATGTGCTCGATCAGGTCGATGCCGACCTGTTTCCCATTTTCGAGGAAGAGGCCATCGACCTGCTGCCCAAGCTCGGTGCTGCACTGCGCCGTTGGCATGGGCGCCCGACGCTGGATGAGGCTCGCAACGAAGCCCTGCGCGCTTTGCACACCATCAAGGGCAGTGCCCGCCTGGCGGGTGCCATGCGCATGGGTGAGATGGCCCACCGCCTGGAGTCGGCGGTGGAGCGTATTGACCAGGAGCGTCCCGCAGCCGAAGCGATCGAGCCGCTGCTGAGCAGCTTTGACGCTTTGCAAGCCAGCTTCGATGTGCTGCGCATGGCCGGTGAGCAGGAGTCCGAGCAGCCACTGGCTCAACTGGACGATCTTCTTGCTCAGGCGCCTCTGCATCTGAGCGCGGCGGAGTCTGCTGTAGAGCAAGCAGCGGAAGCTCAAGCCGGAGAAAAGACTGCCGCAGATTTTGAGCAGGCCATTGAGCTGCCGGCTCCGGTGGTGCCGCGTCCTGCGTCGCAGCAGACCGTGCGTGTGCGGGCGCAGCTGCTGGACCGTTTGATTTCCCAGACCGGTGAAGTGCTGATTGCCCGTTCGCGTGTCGATGCGCGGCTGTCGCAGGCGCGTTCGGCGCTCAATGACTTGACGGGCAACCTGGAGCGCCTGCGCACGCAGCTGCGTGACATCGAGGTGCAGGCCGAAAGTCAGATGCAGTCGCGTCTGGCCCTGTCCAAGGACACGGCAGCCGGTTTCGATCCGCTGGAGTTCGACCGTTTCACCCGCGTGCAGGAACTCACGCGCATGATGGCCGAATCGGTCAACGACGTGGCCACCGTGCAGCGCAATCTGCAGCGGGATCTGGCCGCTGCCGAAGACGATCTGGTGGCCCAGGGCCGGCAGGCACGTGATCTGCAGCGAGATCTGCTGCGCACGCGCATGGTGGAGTTCGACTCCTTTGCTGAGCGTCTGTATGCCGTGGTGCGCCAGACGTCCAAGGAAATGGGCAAGCAGGTGCGCCTGAACATCCTGGGCGGCACCATCGAAATGGACCGAGGCATGCTGGAGCGCATGATGCCGGCCTTCGAGCATCTGCTGCGCAACTGCGTGGCTCACGGCATCGAGTCGCCCGAGCGGCGCCAGGAGCTGGGCAAGCCGGCTGTCGGCACCATCGAGATCGTGCTGAGTCAGGAGCGCAACGACGTGGCGCTGTCCGTGGAAGACGACGGGGCCGGTCTGGACCTGGAGCGGATTCGCGCCAAGGCCATCAGCCTCAAGCTTTGGACCGACGAGCGTCCCATGACGCTGGAAGACGCGGGGCGCCTGATTTTCGAGCCGGGCTTCAGCACGGCCGCCGAGGTGACGGGTGTTGCCGGCCGCGGCATCGGCATGGATGTGGTGCGTTCCGAAGTGAATGCTCTGGGCGGTCGTATCGAAACCCATACCGAGCCAGGCCGTGGCAGCGCCTTCCGGCTGGTTGTGCCGTTGACCACGGCCGTGACCCAGGTGGTGATGCTGCGCATGGGCGCCGTGTCCATGGGCGTGCCCGCCAACCTGGTGGAAATCGTGCGTCGCGTGCCCGTCGATGTGCTGGAGGAGAGCTACCGCAAGCAGGAGTTCCAGGACGGCAGCGAAGTCATGCCCTTCTATTGGGCCGGCGCGCTGTGGCAAACCTCGCTGCGCAGCGAAGAAAACCTCGGTCGCACGCGCCCCGTGGTGATAGCTCGCAGTGCCTCGCAGCGTGTGGCGCTGCATGTGGACGAAGTGCTGGGCAACCAGGAAGTGGTGATCAAGAACCTGGGGCCGCAGCTGTCGCGTCTGCCCGGTCTTACCGGCATGTCCGTGCTGCCCTCGGGGGCCGTGGTGCAGATCTACAACCCGGTGGCGCTGGCCAACGTCCATGGCGAGCAGGTGCGAGCCATGCTGGCCAGGGCCGAGCAGGCCGCAGCCGATGGCGAACTGCAGGCTCACTCAGGCGGTGCCGATCTGCTGGGCGCCGAGGCTGCGCAGACCACGGTGCCACTGGTGCTGGTGGTGGATGACTCCATCACCGTGCGCCGCGTCACCCAGCGTCTGCTGCAGCGCGAAGGCTACCGTGTCACGCTGGCCGCTGACGGCCTGCAAGCCATGGAGCGTCTGCAGGACGAGCGCCCGACCCTGGTGCTGTCGGACATCGAAATGCCGCGCATGGACGGCTTTGATCTGTTGCGCAATATCCGCGCCGATCAGACGCTCGAAGGCATGCCGGTGGTCATGATCACTTCGCGCATTGCCCAGAAGCATCGCGAAATGGCCCGCGACCTGGGAGCCAATCACTATCTGGGCAAGCCTTATTCCGATGAGGAACTGCTGGGTCTGATCCAGCATTACGCCTTGCAGCGCAGCGGCCCCGCGCCTGAGCGCAGCCCGCTCGGCGGGTTTGCGGCCGAGGAGTCAGGAGTGGCTGTCGAATAAGGTTTGCTCCTCATAACAGAGCGGCTTGCGCTGATCCGGATTGCATTTCAGATTGATATTGATCTGAAATACATGAAGGACGTGCGCAAGCCGCTTCTTTTTTTGAGTGATAGCCTATTGGACGGCTGGCAGCCGAGTACACCCGGATGTGGGGCTCCGCAGGGCCAGGAGCCAGGAAAGCTCAAGCTTCTTTCTTGAGGATTCCGTAGCGCGCCAGGGTTTTCTCCCGCGCCGCCGCATGATCCACGACGGGCAAGGGATAGTCGCGCCCCAGTGCGATGCCTGATTCGGCCAGCTCCAGCGGCTTGGCCAGCCAGGGGGCATGCCGCAGCTTGGCCGGCAAGGGCGTCAGCTCGGGGACGTAGCGCACGATGAACTTGCCGTCCGGATCGAACTTCTCGCTCTGGGTCACAGGGTTGAAGATGCGGAACCAGGGCTGGGCATCGCAGCCCGTGGAGGCCGCCCATTGCCAGCCGCCGTTATTGGCCGCCAGATCGAAGTCATTGAGCTTTTCGGCGAAATAGGCTTCGCCCCGGCGCCAGTCCAGACCCAGGTCCTTGACCAGAAAGCTGGCCGTGACCATGCGCAGCCGGTTGTGCATATAGCCGCTGGAATTGAGCTGGCGCATGGCGGCATCGACCAGCGGGTAGCCGGTGCGGCCTTCGCACCAGGCGGCGAAGAGGGTGTCGGCCTCGGCTCCCGTCTCCCATTCGATGGCGTCATACGCCGGCTTGAAGCTGCGTTCCACCACATAAGGCTGGTGGGCCAGGATCTGGAAGTAGAAGTCGCGCCAGATCAGCTCGCTGAGCCAGGTGGCCGCCCCTTCGCGTGCCGCGGCAGACCAGTCCTCGTTGTGGGCCGCCTCATGGGCGAGGCGGGCCAGCTCGCGTATCGACACGGTGCCGAAGCGCAGATGCACGCTGAGATAGCTGGGCCCCTTGAGGGCCGGAAAGTCGCGTGCCGTCTTGTACTGAGGCAGGCGCGGCAGAAAATCGGCCAGCAGCTGGCGCGCGCCGCTGACGCCGGTGGGCAGGCGCAGGCCGGCCAGCGTGTCCGGGGCAAAGCCCAGATCCGCAGCCGAGGGGATCGGGCGGCGCTCGGTGTCCGGCAGATCGGCCAGCTTGCTCGCCAGATCGCGCTCGCTGGGGTAGGCCGAGAGATAGAACGGTGTGATCTTTCGCAGCCAGGCGTTCTTGTAGGGCGTGAAGACCGAAAATGGCGACAGGCTCTGGGTCAGTACCTCGTCGCGCGCAAAGATGCGGTGGTCCTTGAAGCGCAGCAGCAACTGCCCCTGGCTCTTGAGGCTGCGCGCCACCTGGGCGTCGCGGGCGATGGCCGCAGGCTCGTCGTCGTCGTTGCAGAAGACGGCGCCCGCGCCCAGCTGCCGGGCCAGGGCCGGGATGATGTCCTGGGGCAGGCCGCGCCGCGTGATCAGCCCTGCCTGCGGGCGTCCTGCGGCCTCGCGCAGGGCGGCATCCAGCTCGCTCAGACTCTGGCAGATGAACTCCACGCGGCGGTCGGCGCGGGGCAGGGCGGCAAGAATGCTGTCGTCGAAGACAAAGACGCAATACAGCTTTTCACATTGCTGCAATGCATGATAAAGGGCCGCGTTATCTGCCAGACGCAGGTCGCGCCGCAGCCAGATCAAGCCCACAGGGTAAGAAGGAGTCATGGATCGCCAGTAAAATCGCTGCATGTCTGCAGAATCTGCGCCTATCAACTTGACGCACCACTTCCTGATTGCCATGCCCGGCCTGGAAGATGAGTCGTTTTCGCGCAGCGTTGTCTACCTGTGCGAGCATAGCGAGCGTGGCGCGCTCGGTCTGATTATCAACAAGCCCTCCAAGCTCAGCCTGCAAGGCCTGCTGCAAAAAGTGGATTTGGGTCTCAAGCGCGATGATTTGCGCGACCAGCAGGTCTTTACCGGTGGCCCGGTGCAGACCGATCGCGGCTTTGTGCTGCATGAGCCCATGGTCATCGAAGGCGCACCCGAGAACGAATCGGCCTATGCCTCGACCATGACCATTCCAGGCGGTCTGGAGATGACCACGTCCAAGGATGTGCTCGAAGCCCTGTCGGACGGTGCCGGCCCCAGGCGCGTGCTGGTCACGCTGGGCTATTCCTCCTGGGATGAGGGCCAGCTCGAATCCGAGATCGGCGAAAACGCCTGGCTGACCGTGGAAGCCGACCCCGAGGTGATCTTCAGCACCCCGGTGGACGAGCGCTATGACCGCGCTCTGGGCCTGCTGGGTTTGCAGCGCTGGATGTTGTCCCCAGAGTCGGGTCGCGCATGAACGATATTTCCTCTTCCAACAAGGCCGCCGATGCGGCCTTTTCCTCGACTTTTTCCTCGGCCGAAAATGCGGCTGCCAGGCCTGCAGCAGCGCCCGCACCGCAAAAGCCGGAGGTTCCGGCCCATTTCCAGCAGTTCCTGGGCTTTGACTTCGGCATCAAGCGCACGGGTTGCGCCTCGGGCAACCGCGTGCTGGGCGGCGCCAACCCGCTGCCCACCATCAAGGCCGAAGCGGCGGATGCACGTCTGGCCGCGGTGGAAAAGCTGATCCGCGAGTGGCAGCCCAATGCCCTGGTGATAGGCGTGCCCTACCACCCCGATGGCGCGGCGCACGAGAACACGGCCCGGGCCCTGAAATTCGGCCGCCAGCTCAGAAGTCGCTTCAAGCTGCCGGTGTACGAGGTGGACGAACGCTACAGCACGACCGAAGCCCTGGCGGGTGGCGCACGCGACGCCGACGCGGCTTCGGCCTGCATCATTCTTGAACAGTTTTTGAGGAGTCTCCCATGAGTGAAACCATTGCAGGTCAGGGCAGCCTGATCCTGGACGCCGAAGCCCTGTATAGCGAGCTGCTGCGCGGCGTGCAGCGCATCATGGGCCCCAATACCCGTCTGGCGGGCATCACCTCGGGCGGTGCCTGGCTGGTCGAGCGCCTGCACAAGGATCTGAACCTCAAGGGCAAGCCCAGCGTGCTGTCTTCCTCGCTGCACCGCGACGATTTTGCCCAGCGCGGCATGGCTTCCAGCGCCCAGACCCAGATCGCCTTCGATGTGAACGGCGCCGATGTGCTGGTGCTCGACGATGTGCTCTACACCGGCCGCACCGTGCGCGCCGTGCTCAACGAACTCTATGACTACGGCCGTCCCGCCAGCGTGCGACTGGCCGTTCTGGTGGACCGGGGAGGGCGCGAGCTGCCCATCCAGGCCGACTTTGCCGCAGCGCGCGTGGCGCTGCCGGCCGACCGTTCCCTGGCGCTGGCGCGCGACGAGAGCGGTGTTTTCCACTTCCGCATTCAAGAGGCCTGATCGTGCTGTACAAGCGCAACCCCCAACTCAACAAGAACGGCGAGCTGATTCACCTGCTCTCCACCGAAGGCCTGTCCAAGGACATCCTAACCCAGATTCTCGACACGGCCAGCAACTTCGTCAGCGTCAACGACCGTGAAGTCAAGAAGGTGCCGCTGTTGCGCGGCAAGAGCGTGTTCAATCTGTTCTTCGAGAACAGCACGCGTACCCGCACCACCTTCGAGATTGCGGCCAAGCGCCTGTCGGCCGACGTCTTCAACCTGGACATCGCGCGCAGCTCGGCCAGCAAGGGCGAGACCCTGCTGGACACCATCGACAACCTCTCGGCCATGGCGGCCGACATCTTTGTCGTGCGCCACAGCGAGTCGGGGGCTCCCTATCTGATTGCCAAACATGTGGCGCCCCATGTGCATGTGGTCAATGCCGGCGACGGCCGCCATGCCCACCCCACCCAGGGTCTGCTGGACATGTACACCATCCGCCACTACAAGCAGGATTTCTCCAATCTGCGCGTGGCCATCGTGGGCGACGTGCTGCACTCGCGCGTGGCGCGCTCGGACATCCACGCCCTGACCACACTCGGCGCTGCCGAGGTGCGCGTGGTCGGTCCGCGTACCCTGGTGCCCTCGGACATGGCCAGCATGGGTGTGCGCGTCTTCCACAATCTGGAGGAAGGCATCAAGGACTGCGACGTCATCATCATGCTGCGTCTGCAGAACGAGCGCATGAGTGGCGCGCTGCTGCCTTCGAGCCAGGAATACTTCAAGAGCTTCGGCCTGACCGAAAAGCGCCTGGAGCTGGCCAAGCCCGATGCCATCGTCATGCACCCCGGCCCCATCAACCGCGGCGTGGAGATCGACTCCGCCGTGGTGGATGGCCCGCAGGCCGTGATCCTGTCGCAGGTGACCTTCGGTATCGCCGTGCGCATGGCGGTCATGTCGATCGTCGCGGGTAACGAAGCCTGATGGAACATCAGGCCATCCCCCTGAGCGGCTGGGCCGCTTCCCCCTTCTCTCGCAGCGCTGCTGCGGGAAGGGGGACGACGCCCTCGCCGCGAGGCGGCTCTTGCTTGGCGTCTCATGCGACAGCGGGCCGGTACACAGGGCAGGGTGGCATTGGGTTCAATATGTTTTTTGTAGCTTCTAGCGCTTGTGTGGCAAGGGCTAGCAGCCAATTTGGTGCCAAACCATGAAGATTCTGATTCGCAATGGCCGGGTGATGGACCCGGCACGAGGTTTCGACCAGCAGGCCGATATCGCCATCGATGGCAGCATGATCGCCGCCATTGGCACGGTGCCCGAAGGTTTTGTGGCCGAGCGTGAAATCGACGCCTCCGGCCAGTGGGTGTTGCCCGGTCTGGTGGACCTGGCCGTGCGCCTGCGCGAGCCCGGTCACGAGCATGAAGGCATGCTGCAGTCCGAGATGGCGGCTGCCGTGGCCGGTGGCGTGACCAGCCTGGTCTGCCCGCCCGATACCGAACCCGTGCTCGACGAGCAGGGTCTGGTGGAAATGCTCAAGTTCCGTGCCGAGAAGCAGCACAAGTCGCGTCTGTTCCCCATGGGCGCGCTGACCGTGGGACTCAAGGGTGAAACGCTGACCGAGATGGCCGAGCTGACCGAGTCCGGCTGCGTGGCCTTCGGCCAGGCGGACGTGCCGCTGTCCAGCATCACCACGCTGAGCCGTGCACTGAGCTACGCCAACACCTTTGGCTATGCCGTGTGGCTGCGCCCGCAGGACAAGGATCTGGGCAGGGGCGTTGCCGCCAGCGGCGCGCTGGCCACCCGCATGGGTCTGGCCGGGGTGTCCGTGGCGGCAGAGACGATTGCGCTGCACACCATCTTCGAGCTGATCCGTGGCTCGCAGACCCGGGTTCACCTGTGCCGCATCTCCAGCGCCGCCGGCGTGGAGCTGGTGCGCCGAGCCAAGGCCGAAGGCCTGAACGTGACCGCCGACGTGTCCATCAACTCGCTGCTGCTGACCGAGAACGATATCGGCTACTTCGACAGCAGCGCCCGTGTGGTGCCCGTGCTGCGCCAGCAGCGCGACCGCGATGCGCTGTCTGCTGCACTCGCGGACGGCACCATCGATGCGCTGGTTTCCGATCACTGCCCGGTGGACGAAGATGCCAAGGTGCTGCCTTTTGCCGAAGCCGAACCCGGTGCGACCGGCGTGGAGCTGCTGCTGTCCATTGCCGTGAAGTGGAGCTGCGACTACAAGGTGCCGCTGAACCGCGCACTGGCGGTCGTGACTTCGGCTCCCGTGGCCGTGCTGGGGAGCGCCCTGGGCGAGCAGCAGTCCCTGCTGGGGCAGCTCAAGGTGGGCGGCGTGGCAGATCTGTGCATCGTCGACCCCGAGGCGGAGTGGACGGTCGATCCCAAGGCGCTGCAAAGCCAGGGCAAGAGCACGCCATTCAACGGCTATGAACTGCCTGCGCGCGTGGTAACGACTATCGTTGACGGCGCTGTCGCTTATCAACGATAGGCTCCCCCTGAGCGGCTTTGCCGCTTCCCCCTCTCTCGATACGTTGCATCGGGAGGGGGACGACACCCTCGGTGCGCGGCGGCGCTTCCTCGGTGCCTCTGACTTTGCATTGCGCCAGTCTTAGGCGCTTGCCGGTTTCAAGTTGCAGCAACTGAGTCACAACGAGCCGCTACACTGTTTGAGAATCATGGCAAACGGCTTGCACAAAATCAAAACCGGCTCGCGTGCGGTATGGCGCGGACTGCGTCTGCTGGCCCATGTGGCCAAGGGCGCCTGGATCGTGGCGTTTCGCTTTCCGCAGCTGCACTACCTGCAGCAGCACGAGCATGTGCAGGCCTGGGCCGCAACGCTGCTGCTGCGGGCCGGGGTGCAACTGCAGGTCAAGGGGCTGCCACCGGCCCAGGGGCCAGTACTCATGGTCAGCAACCATATCTCCTGGCTCGATATTCCGCTGCTGCACGCGGCGCGCCATTGCCGCTTTATCTCCAAATCCGACGTCAAGGGCTGGCCCATCATCGGCACGCTGGCGACGGCTGCAGGCACGCTCTACATCCAGCGCAGCTCGCGCCGCGATGCGGTGCGCATGGTAGGTGCCATGGAAGAGGCCTTCAAGCGCGGCGAAATCCTTGCCGTCTTTCCCGAAGGAACGACGGGCGATGGACGCAGCCTGCTCTCGTTTCACTCCAATCTGCTCGAAGCCGCCGTGCAATGCGATGCGCCGGTACAGCCCGTGGGGCTGCGCTTTGTCGATGGCAAGACAGGCAGCACCAGCTATGCCGCAACCTATGTCGGGGATGAGACCTTGCTGGGCTCCATCTGGCGCGTGCTTTGTTCGGAGCAGCTGATTGCCGTGGTGCACTATGGCGATGCGCAGAGCGCACAAGGGCGCGACCGCCGCGCCTGGGCCAAGGACTTGCACACCGAGGTGGACAGGCTGCGCCAGAACTAGGCGCTGTGCCGGCGCTTTGCGCGCCCAGTCAAACCCTGTAGGCTGCGCGCATGCACGCCAGAGTTTTGCGCTATCTCGATGAAGTGGTTCGCCGCGGCTCCATCCGCAAGGCGGCCGAGCACCTGCATGTGGCTCCCACGGCCGTGAACCGGCAGATTCTCGATCTGGAGGCCGAGCTGGGAGCGCCGCTGTTCGACCGCATCCACAATCGCCTGCGTCTGACGCCTCTGGGTGAGATGGTGCTGACCCATGTGCGAAGCACCTTGCGCGAACATGCAGCGCTGCGCGAGCGCATTGCCGACCTCAAGGGCATGCGGCGTGGCGAGATCACTGTGGCGGCGACGTCGGGCCTGGCGGGCTCCTTGCTGCCATCGCTGGTGCATGACTTTCGCAGCAGCCATCCGGGGATGGTCGTGCGTGTCATCGACCTGCCAACGCAGGCCATTGTGTCTGCCGTGGAGGCCGGAGAGGTGGACCTGGGCCTTGCCTACGATCTCACGCCCAGACCCGGTTTGCGCATGCTGGCAGCCAGCGAATGGCAGATCGGAGCCGTCCTGCCGGTCAAGCACCCGCTGGCCCAGCATTCGTCGCTGCTGCTCAGCGAATGCGTGGGTCATCCGCTGATTCTGCCGGCACCGGCCCTGACCATACGCAGTCTGCTCAACGAAGCCTTCGCGCGCAGTGCCATCGAGGTGACGCCGGTGGCCGAGTCCACCTCCATGGCCTTGATACAGCGCCTGGTCATGCTGGGCGAGGGCATTGCCTTGCTCAACGCTCTGGATGTACTGGAGGAGCTGGATCGCGGCTCGCTGAGCTTCGTGCCTCTGCGCGATGCGCATCTGCAGCGCCAGACCCTGATGCTGTTCGTGCGCAAGGGCGCGGAGCTGAGTGCCGCTGCCGAGCTCATGGCGGCAAGCATCGAATCCGCGCTGGCGAGGCTCTACGCCAGAAAACACTGATTCACTGTCCACATTTTGTGGACATGCTTGGCTGAATTCAGCGCTATCGCGCGCTGGGGTGCCTCTCTAGACTTGCGCTTCTTGTTTAGAGAGGAAGAAACCCATGACCCTGATTGCCCTGAATGCCGACGTACTGGTCACCATGGATGCGCAACGCCGCGAGATCAAGGACGGTGCGCTGGTGGCGGACGGCCCGGCCCTGCTGTGGGTGGGTGCAACGGCCGAGCTGCCGGCGCAATACCGCCGCATGGCCGACGAGGGCCAGGCGCGCGTGCTGGACATGCGCGGCAAGGTCGTGACGCCGGGCCTGGTCAACACCCACCACCACATGTACCAGAGCCTGACGCGTGCCGTGCCGGCCGCCCAGGATGCCGAGCTGTTCTCGTGGCTGCAGAACCTCTACATGCTGTGGTCGCATCTGACGCCCGAGATGATCCATGTCTCGACCCAGACCGCCATGGCCGAGCTCATGCTGTCGGGCTGCACCACGACCAGCGACCATCTGTACCTGTTTCCCAATGGCTCGCGCCTGGACGATTCCATTGCGGCTGCGCAGCAGATGGGCATGCGCTTTCACGCCGCGCGCGGCTCCATGAGCCTGGGCCGCAGCAAGGGCGGCCTGCCACCCGATGTGGTGGTGGAGGAGGAAGAGGCCATCTTGCGCGACAGCCTGCGCCTGATCCAGCAATACCACGACGGCTCGCGCCACTCCATGCTGCGCGTGGTTCTGGCCCCATGTTCGCCGTTCTCGGTGACGCGTGATCTGATGCGCGAATCGGCGGTGCTTGCGCGTGCGCACGGCGTCTCGCTGCACACCCATCTGGCCGAGAACGACAACGACGTGGCCTTCTCGCGCGAGAAGTTCGGCCTGACCCCGGCGCAATACGCCGAGGACCTGGGCTGGGTGGGGCGCGACGTCTGGCATGCGCATTGCGTCAAGCTCGATCCCGAAGGCATTGCGCTGTTTGCGCGCACCGGCACCGGTGTGGCGCACTGTCCATGCTCCAACATGCGCCTGGCATCGGGCATCGCACCCATCCGCAGCATGCGCGATGCCGGCGTGTCCGTGGCCCTGGGGGTGGACGGCAGCGCATCGAACGACGGTGCCCACATGCTGGGCGAGGCGCGCCAGGCCATGCTGCTGCAGCGCGTGGGCTACGGCCCGGCGGCCATGAGTGCCCGAGAGGCGCTGGAGATCGCCACGCTGGGCGGTGCGCGCGTACTCAACCGCGATGACATCGGCGCACTGGCTCCGGGCATGTCTGCCGACTTCGTGGCCTTCGACATGGAAGACGTCGGCTATGCGGGTGCCGGCCACGACCCCGTGGCAGCGCTGGTGTTCTGCACGCCGGCCAATGTGTCCAGCAGCGTCATCAACGGGCGTGTGGTGGTCGAGGACGGGCGTCTGCTGACCGCCGACCTGCCCGTGGTGCTGGGCCAGCACCGCCATCTTGCGCGCAGCCTGTTCGAGCGAGCCGCAGCAGGACATTGAGACTTTTCGGTGACGGCCATCGTGGGTCTATTGCGATGGCCGGACATCGGTGTGAGAGAGATTCCAAGCCTTTGTGGCACTGGAAGAAAAGTGGGCTCGGGACTGGTGTCAGGTGACTTGGAGTGCCAGAAATTCTTTCTCGATGCTGGACAAGCTATACGGCGCCGCGCATGGGCTGTATCGGCAACGGCATATGAGAGCTCCCGGTTGCGTGCTTAGTCTTGTGGCCTTCGCGGGGAAGCCTATTCCCCGGCGATTGCATACCTAAAAAACAGGAGACAAGACCATGGAAAAGCTGCTTTACGGGGTGGAAGACCGTCCGCCCTGCCTCATCACCACCACGCTGCTTTCGCTGCAGCATCTGCTCGCCGCCCTGGGCGGCATCATCGCCGTGCCGCTGGTGTTCGGTGGCGCGCTCAAGCTGCCGGCCGACCAGATCGTGGCCCTGGTCAATGCGGCGCTGCTGGGCTCGGGCATCGTCACCATCATCCAGTGTCGTGGCGTAGGACCTGTCGGCATACGCCTGCCCTGCGTGATGGGTACCAGCTTTGCCTTTGTCGGCGCGGGCATCAGCGTGGGACTGGAGCATGGTGTGCCCGGCATCCTGGGCTCTTCGCTCGTGGGCTCGCTGGTGATGATCGTCGGCAGCTTCTTCATGCCTGTGATCCGTCGCTTCTTTCCGCATACCGTGACCAGCGTGGTTGTGACCATGATCGGGCTGTCGCTCACGCCCGTCGCCGTGGACTGGGCCGCAGGCGGTGTGGGCAGCGGCAGCTATGGCGCCGTGGGCAATCTGGCGATTGCGGGCTTTGTGCTGGCGCTGGTGATCGGCTTTGTGCAATGGGGCAAGGGCGTGATCTCGGCATCGGCCGTGGTTCTGGGCATTGCCTGCGGCTATCTGCTGTGCCTGGCCCTGGGCTTGATCGATTTCACCCAGGTGCGCGAGGCGCCGATCTTCGCGATTCCCCAGCCGCTGCATTTCGGCATGAGCTTTCCGGTATCGGGCATCGTTGCCATGTCCATCGCCTTTCTCGTGACCATTGTCGAGACCACGGGTACTTTCATGGCCCTGGGGGCGGCAACACAGACGCCGATCCGTGGCAAGCGCCTGTCCAGCGGCATGCTCTGCGACGGCGTGGGTTCGGCCTTTGCCGCCTTGATGTCGAGTCCTCCGGTCTCCACCTTCGCGCAGAACGTGGGCGTGGTTTCGCTCACCGGCGTGGCCAGCCGCCATGTGGTGATGCTGACCGGCGTGATGCTGTTGCTGGCCGGTCTGTTTCCGGTGCTGGGAGCGCTGGTCGTGACGATTCCCCAGCCAGTGCTCGGCGGTGCGGGCCTGATGATGTTTGCCATGATCATCCTGGCGGGCATCCGCATGCTCAGCGGCGCAGAGCAGACGCGTCGCAGCGGCCTGATCATTGCAGTCTCGCTGGGCTGCGGTCTGGCCGTGACGGTGCGCCCCGATCTGCTCTCCAAGATGCCTGCCTTTGTGCGCGAGGTGTTCGGCTCGGGTATTACCGTGGGGGCGCTGGTGGCCGTGGGCCTGAATCTGCTGCTGCCGGGGCGTGAGTTCGATGCCCACGAGGAAGAGCTGGAGTCCGCAACGGCAGCCCCGGTTGCAACCAGTTCCGCCGCAGCCTGAAGCGCAGGCCCTGGGCGCTTAAAGCGTCATCTTGCTGTCGATGATGACCTTGCGCCAGCGCGCGAGGTCCTTGACGATGAGGTCGGCAAAGACCTTGGGCGTGCTGGGCATGGGCTGGGCGCCTTCGCTTTGCAGACGCTCGAGGATGGCGGGGCTTCGGAGCGAGGCATTGATCTGCTGATTGATCCTGGCGACCACGTCGGCGGGCATATTGGCAGGACCGACCACGCCATACCATTGGTCGGCCTCAAAGCCGGGCAAGCCTGCTTCGGCCACGGTAGGCACATTGGGTAGTGCAGGGATGCGCTGAGGTGATGAAACGGCAATGGCCTTGATCTGGCCGGAGCGAATTTGGGCCAGCACGGCAGGGATGCCGGTGAACAAGGCCTGAACCTGACCTGCCACCAGGTCATTGACGGCCGGTGCCGTGCCCTTGTAGGGCACATGCTGCATCTTCAGCCCGGCTTGCAGGCTCAGATAGGCCATGGTCATATGCGCGGCACTGCCGTTGCCCCCCGAGCTGAAATTCACTGCGCCCGGGTTGGCCTTGGCGTAGCTGATGAACGATGCCAGATCATTGACCGGCAGCGATGGATGCACGACCAGCACGTTGGGCACACGCGCCACCCAGGCCAGAGGCGTAAAGCTCTTGATAGGGTCGTAAGGCAGCTTGGGGTAGAGCGTGGGGGTAACGGCCAGCGTGCCGACATGACCCATGAGCAGTGTGTAGCCATCGGCACTGGCCTTTGCCACGCGGTCCGCGCCAATGCTGCCGCCTGCGCCGGCGACGTTTTCCGGCACCACGCTTTGGCCCCAGGCGGTCGTCAGCTCATGACCTATGGCGCGACCCAGAATGTCGGCGGAGCCGCCGGGCGTGAACGGAATGACCATGCGTATGGCCTTGCTGGGGTACTTCGAGTCCTGTGCCAGAGCCGTACCGGTCAGACTGCCCAAGGTGGTAGCCGCAGCCCATTGGCTCCATTGGCGACGGTTCAGAGTGAAGGGTTCACGTGCGGTGAAAGCGGGCATATTGTCTCCTGATGATGTTTTGCAGACAGTCTATGAGATGGCGCTCTGCCTGGCTCTGGCGCAGCCGGCATAGCTGCTATGCAGTGACTGCCTGCCAAGCCTTGGACAGGTACAGGCTCGCTACACTGCAGTCATGACTACAAGTACAGACACCCCCGTGAATCGCCCTGACATCACCATTTTTCACAACAGCCGCTGCAGCAATTCGCGCGGCGCGCTGGCGCTGCTGCGCGAGCATGGTATCGAGCCCAATATCGTCGATTACATCGCCACGCCGCTGACGGCGCCAGAGTTGGCAGAGCTGGTGGCACACCTGGGCGTTTCGGTGCGTGACTTGCTGCGTACCAAGGAAGCTCAGTTCAAGGAACTGGGTCTGGACAACGCAGCGGTCAGTGATGTCCAGCTGATTCAGGCCGTGGCTGCGCATCCGGTGCTGCTCAATCGACCCATTGTGGTCACTCCCAAGGGGGCCAAGCTTTGTCGCCCGCCGGAGCTGGTGCTGGAGCTGATCTGAGCGAGGTGGGTTGCAGATTGAAAATGGCCTGAACTCCTTGAGCTGCCGATGCAAGCAGCTTCTGGTTCAGGCGCATTGGTGAATACCGCAAGCGTCTAAGTCTCGCCTAAGTGTGGACGTTCAAACTTCCCTTCAACGACACCGATCCGGTGCTTTTTTGAAAGGATGACCATGAATACAATTCTCTCCACACCCCGCCGATTGGTCATGGCCCTGGTGGCCGCTGGTGCGATCGGCGCACTGGGCGCCACCGGCGCCGGCCTGGTGGGAACCCGCAGCGCGGCCCAGGCGCAGGTGACGCAATCTGCGGCGGTTGCGCAATCCGCAGCCCTTAACCTGCCTGCGGTAAATGCTCCCAATTTTGCAGATATCACGGCGCGCAACGGCGCGGCCGTGGTCAATATCAGCGTGGTGGGCTCCTCTCGCGCCATGAGCGACGATGAAGGCGACCAGACCAGCGAACGTCAGCCACAGGGTCAGGGCATCAGCCCCGATGACCCCTTCCTTGAATTCTTCCGCCAGTTCGGCTTTCCTGGAATGCCGGGCGGGCAGGGCATGGGACCACGTGCGCAGCAGCCCGATACACCCATGCGCGGCCAAGGCTCGGGCTTTATCGTCTCCAGCGACGGCGTGATTCTGACCAATGCCCATGTGGTGCATGGCGCCAAGGAAGTGACGGTCAAGCTCAACGACCGTCGCGAGTTCAGGGCCAAGGTGCTGGGAGCCGATCCCAAGACCGATGTGGCGGTACTCAAGATTGACGCTGCCGGGCTGCCCACGGTCAAGCTGGGCCAGACCAGCCAGCTGCGTGTGGGCGACTGGGTGCTGGCGATCGGCTCGCCCTTCGGCTTTGAGAACAGCGTGACGGCTGGCGTGGTGAGTGCCAAGGGGCGTTCTCTGCCCGATGATTCCTTTGTTCCCTTCCTGCAGACGGATGTGGCGATCAACCCCGGAAACTCTGGTGGCCCGCTGTTCAACGCACAGGGCGAGGTCGTGGGCATCAACAGCCAGATCTACACCCGCTCGGGCGGGTATCAAGGGGTGTCGTTTGCGATTCCCATCGAACTGGCAACCCGTGTGCAACAGCAGATTCAGGCAACGGGCAAGGCCCAGCATGCCAAGCTGGGTGTGAGTGTGCAGGAGGTCAATCAGGCCTTTGCCGATTCCTTCAAGCTGGATAGGCCCGAAGGTGCATTGGTGGCCAGTGTCGAAAAGAATGGCCCTGCTGCCAAGGCCGGACTGGAACCAGGCGATGTGGTGCGCAAGGTGGATGGCAAACCCGTTGTTGGTTCGGGCGACCTGCCGGCCTTTATCGGCCAGGCCTTGCCGGGGCAGAAGGTAACGCTGGAAGTCTGGCGCAAGGGTGAATCCAAGACCCTGAGTGCGACCCTTGGCGATGCCAGTGACAAGGCTGTGAAGGTGGCCAAGTCCTCTGCGGATGCCGACAAGGGAAAGCTGGGGCTGGCTCTGCGCCCCCTGCAGCCTGAGGAGAAAAAGCAGATTGGCGTGGACTCCGGCCTGCTGGTGGCTCAGGCCAGCGGTCCGGCTGCTGCCGCAGGCATCAGCCAGGGTGATGTGCTGCTGTCCATCAACGGCGCACCTGCCGGGAATATCGATGAGGTGCGGGCCGCAGTCGCCAAGGCGGACAAGACCGTGGCCGTGCTGATCTGGCGCGAAGGCAACAAAATCTTTGTGCCGGTGCGCCTGGGCTGAGTTGATCCCTTGCCGTATGAAAGACCGCATCCTTAGGAGTGCGGTTTTTCTTCCCTGCTTTTATTGATTTAAAACAAAAAATATCTGAATAAATGAATATTTGATGGATTTCCACATGATGTTGTCATGTTTCCAGAGGTAACGAGTTTCTAGAGATGTAATGCCATAGACTGCCGGGCCAAAGCATTCATTCGTCTTTTTGACGCCGTGTGGTGGCGATTCGACGTGACCGCAAATACATCGTGACGGCCCTCGGAGCAGGCGCTGCGAGGGGAGGATTTTTTGGATCAGCAACACAGTCTGCAGGTGCAAGGCCTGGGCGCTTCATATGGTCCACGCGTGGTTTTGGCCGAAGTGGATTTCACACTTCCGCAATCAGGCGTAACCGCATTGCTGGGTCCTGCGGGTACAGGAAAATCCACGCTGCTGCGCACGCTGGCCGGACTGAACGCGGTCAATCCGCGTTTTCGCAGCTGGGGGCAGGTGGTCTATGCCGCTCAGCCATTGCACATGCCTTTGAGCGCCGACGGCGTGCAGGCCTTGCCGCGCCTGGTACAGCAGCATGCCCGGCTTATGCGCGCCAGTACCCTGGATGCTCTGATCGAGAAAGCACGTCGGACCGAGCACCGTGCGCCACTGGAGTGGCGTCGGTGGGTGACTGAACAGCTGCAGCACTATGGCTTTGCCGAGCTGGCTCAGGCTCTGGACAAGTCCACCATGCTGTTGAGTGCGGTGCAGCAACGCGCCGTAGCCATTCTGCGCGAGGCCTGGGCCCGGCCTGCGGTGTTGATGGTGGATGAGCCCACGGCCGACCTGGAAGGCTATGAGGCATTTTTGTTGCTGGACTTGATCAAGCAGATCGGCCAGCAGTGCAGTGTGCTGCTCGTCACGCACCATCAGCAGCATGCCCAGGCTGCTGCCCAGCAGATGTTGTTGCTCGCAGGTGGTCATATTCAGGAAGCTGCAGCAATGGCGGTGTTCACTCTGCGGCCGCTCAGTGCCGCCGGTCAGCAATTCCTGCGTACTGGCAGCTGCGCTGTCCCCATGCCGGGTACCCCTTTGAATGAGCTGGCCGACGATGTATTGCCGCCACCTCCCTTGCCTGTCGCAGCCTTGGCGGCCATTGCCGAATTTTCTGACCTGCCGGCATCTTCGGCAGCAGTGAGTGAGGCCGTTACTCCCTTCAAATTGGAACCCGTGCTGCCTGTGCCAACGTCGGTCTCTGCACCTGCACTGCCGCAAGCGGCAGCGGTCGCGGCATCTGGCCTGTCCTCTGCAACCCGCTACCAGCCTCGCATCGTGAATGCGGCTGTGCTGATGGAAATGCAGCCACTGCTGGCTGCTGAAAATGCCATGCCAGCCAGCCGCGGCCCGAACGGATTTTCCTGGCTGGTGCCAGGAAGGCTGGCAGGTACGCCCTGGCCGGGTGTGGTGCACGACATGGACGCCGACCTCAAGGCCCTGAATCGTTGCGGTATCACCATGCTGATCACGCTGACGGAAAAGGACTTCCCGCAGGATGCCTTGGCCCGCAATGGGCTCAAGAACTTTCACCTGCCGGTCTATGACCACGAGCCACCGACAGTGGCACAGATGCAGATGCTGCTGGCACGCATGTCGGTCGCCCTGCGCCGTGGAGAGGTGCTTGCCGTGCACTGTCTTGCAGGATTGGGCCGTACCGGAACCGTGCTTGCCGCCTGGCTGGTGCGCGAGGGCCTGACTGCCGAAGAAGCGCTGCGCCGTGTGCGATTGATTGACGCTCAGTATGTGCAATCCGAGGCACAGGAAGCGCTTCTTTATGAATTCGAAAACGCATTGCTGCAAAAGATGGCGTGATGTTTTCAAGACCACCAAAGCATGGGCGCTGCGGACTGCAAACGGCCATGACGCGAAAGATTAGCAATAGGAAAGTGAGAGCGTAATGAGTTTGGATACCGTGTTGACGCAGGCCGTGGCTTCGGTCCCCGAGTGCTTGGCCGCTGGTTATGTGGATGCTGCTTCGGGCATGTTGCTGTCGATCCGTACCGTGGATTCCCATCCGCGTGAGGTGATTGATCTGGTGGCGGCTGCTACGGCCGACCTGTTCAACGGCCCCAATGTCTCCATGATCGAGACCATGTTCAAGCGTTCGCGCGGCCTCAGCGATGATGGTCACCACTATTTTCAGGAAATCATCGTCAATAGTGACAACCTGATTCACGTCTTTCTGCGTAGCAAGGCAGTGCCCGACTATGTGGCAGTCTTTGTCTGCCGCCGTACCGCCAACCTGGGCATGGCATTGACCAAGGCACGTATGGCGATGCCGGGCATCGAAGCTGCGGTGTAACCGGCGGCCCTTCATGTGAGGTGGCGGCTTGCCTGCTTGGGGTGGAGCAGCCTCGCTTGCCGCCTTGCGGGCATGCAGTCTGCGTGCGATGCATCCTTTGTTTCTGGTGCTGGGCATTCCCGCTGTAGCGGCGCTATCCTTGCTCCATGCGTTTACTGCTCGTTGAAGATGACACCATGATCGGCCAGGCCGTGCTGGCGCTGCTGCGCCGTGAAGGCTATGTGGTGGACTGGGTTCAGGATGGCGCCCAGGCCGATACAGCCTTGCATGGTCACCAGTACGATCTGGTGCTGCTCGACTTGGGCTTGCCCAAGCTTGATGGCTTGCAGGTGCTGCGCCAGTTGCGTGCGCGCAAGGATGCCACGCCGGTGCTGGTGGCGACCGCCAGGGATGCCGTGCATGACCGCATTGCGGGGCTGGACGCCGGGGCCGATGACTATGTCATCAAACCCTATGACATGGATGAGCTGCTGGCCCGCATTCGCGCGCTAACGCGGCGTGCGGCAGGGCATCTGGATGCGGTGTACGAACATGGCGGCGTCATGCTGAACCCCAATACTCGCGAGGCCAGCGTGAATGGCCAGCCGGTCACTCTGTCTGGTCGTGAATGGGCAGTGCTGCAGGCGTTGCTGGCAAGGCCGGGGGCCACGCTGTCACGTCAGCAAATCGAAGACAAACTCTATGGCTGGGGCGATGAGGTCAGCAGCAATGCGGTGGAGGTCTATATCCACGGGTTGCGTAAAAAGCTCGGCGCTGCCGCAGTGCTCAATGTGCGCGGTCTTGGCTATATGGTGCCCAGGCCATGAGCGAAAACCAAGCATTGCAGCGGTTGAAACTGCCCGGCTCGCTGGGCGGGCGTCTGTTGCTTTTCATTGGCATGGCGATTTTGCTGGTGGCCGTGCTGCAAGGGGTGTTTGCCTATCGCAATGCACTGGCGCAGACCGATACCCTGTTCGACTACCAGATGCAGCAGACGGCGTTTGCACTGCGGGCGGGTCTGCCGGTCGATGCCAAAGGCAGACCGCAGGGAACGCCTCCCGAAGATGAAAACAACGAGTTCATCGTCCAGGTCTGGACCAATGAGGGACTGAGAATTTTCGAGTCGGCTCTGGGGGATGCCTTGCCCCAGATGGCGGTGCTGGGCTTTGCCGATGTGCCTGCGCGTGGCACGACCTACCGTGTGTTTTCACTGCAGACACGCTCTCAGGTGATTCAGATTGCACAGGACATGCGCGTGCGTCAGATCCTCGCGCGTGAAGCCGCCTGGCGCAGCTTGTTGCCTGTGGTGCTGCTGTTGCCGCTGCTGGCGCTGGCCGTGTGGTGGGTGATTCGCCTTTCACTGACTCCCGTGCAGCGGGTGCGCAGGGAGTTGGCCTTGCGTCAGCCTCAGGATCTGGCACCCGTGGCGGAGCATGATCTGCCGGATGAGATGCGCCCGCTGGTAGAGGAGCTCAACAGCCTGCTGCAGCGCGTACGGCAGGCTTTTGAGGCACAGCAGAATTTCGTGGCAGATGCTGCGCATGAGCTGCGCTCGCCGCTGGCCGCGTTGCAGCTGCAATTGCAGCTGCTGCGCAAAGCAACGGACAGCTCCGAGCGCGAGTCGGCGCAGGCCCGTCTGGCACAAGGAATCGAGCGCGCCAGGCGCCTGGTGGAGCAGTTGCTTGCATTGGCCAGGCAGGAAGCCAGGCCGCAGACTGAAGATGCACCGCTGGCTGACTTGCGCGTGCTGGTCGAGCAGGCTCTGGCTGATGCCGCGCCGGCTGCCCAGGCCAAGGGGTTGGACATGGGTCTTAGTGAAGACCCGCAGCAGCAGTCCGCATTCAGCGTGGCCGCAGACGCAGAGGCACTGGCGGTGCTGCTGCGCAATCTGCTGGACAACGCCATCAAATACGTGCCCGCCGGGGGGCGGGTTGATGTGGGCTGGTTGCAGGACGAGCACGGATGTGCACTGGTGGTGGAAGATTCGGGTCCAGGCATTGCACCGGCCGAGCGCCAACGCGTCCTGCAGCGCTTTGTTCGCGGTCAGGGGGCTGGTGGCATGGCCGGCGGCAGTGGCCTGGGGCTGGCCATTGCGCAAAGCATTGCGCAAAGCAGCGGTGCCCAGCTGTGGCTTGACGAGTCGCCGCAACTGGGCGGTCTGCGTGTCAGGGTCCTGTGGCCTCAGTCCTAGTCTGACAATCGATTGCTTGAAAATACAGGCGTTGGGATCTGGCTTTCATTGCATGATTGAACGATAGTCTCAGCCGAATGAAAGTGATGATGCCTAGGCTTTAGGCTTTGCTTGAGCTGCCGCACTCGTCGTGCGGCCGTACCTCCAAATTGCACCATGCCATCAATTATTCAACGCCTTTCCCAGACCGTCTCCGCATCTCAGAATCTGCCCAGCTTCACGCGACCTCTTCTGGAAATCATGGTGGAAGTGACTGATCTGGAGTCGGCCTATCTCACCACCGTGGATGAGGCACGCGGTATTCAGAATGTCCTGTACTCCCTCAATACGGGAGGAATGAAGATCCCCGAAGGGCTGGAGGTGCCCTGGCACGACACCTTGTGCAAGCGGTCGCTCGACGAAGGGCGTACCTTTACTGACAATGTTGGCGAGTGCTGGGGCGACTCGGATGCAGCGCGTCAGCTGGGTATCCAGACTTATGTGAGCACGCCCGTGCGTTTTTCCAATGGTGCGCTGTTCGGCACTCTGTGTGCAGCCAGCGACCATTCCGTCGCGCTGGCCGCGGAGGCCGAGGATCTGCTGCGCCTGTTTGCCAAGATCATTGCAGGCTTTGCCGAGCGCGAGCAACTGGTGAGATCGCTGCAGCATGCCAACGAGGAGCTGGCTTCGTTGGCCATGCTCGATTCCCTGACTGGATTGCCCAATCGCCGCTGCGTGACCGAGGAACTCAACCGACTCATTGCTCATTGCCGTCGCACCCGTGAATGGGTGCTGGTGGGCTTTGTGGATCTTGACCGCTTCAAGCAGATCAATGACCAGTTCGGTCATGAGGCTGGGGATGCATTGCTGCGTGCCATGGCTGAACAACTGCGATCAGGACTGCGCAGCAGTGACATGCTGGCTCGTTTCGGTGGCGATGAATTCGTCATGGTTGGCGCGGGGCCTTTGCTGGATGAAGACGCTGAGGCCGTGATCAGGGAGATGCAGCTGCGATTGAGCAAAGCCTCTGTTGCCCGCTTGCAATTGGCCGATGGACGTGAGATCGAGTACGCAGGAGCCAGCGTGGGAATGGTCTGCTTGATGCCCGATGACACCGATGTGGATGATGCTTTGCAGAAAGCCGATGCCGCAATGTACAAGGTGAAAGCCGCAAGGCAGAGACTGCCTGAGGTGATCTGACCTGAAAAGACTCCGCAGGGAGTCTTTTTCATTGCGGCGAGACAGTCGATCGACTCTTGCAAAAGAGGGCTGAGTGCAGGCTTGAAGTCTCGGTAATAATCGTTGGCGGAGGTATCGTTTGTGAAAAATTCGCTCGCAGAAGGTCTGGACTTCGAGGATATGTTCAACCTGGCACCGGTATCGCTCTGGATGGAGGATTACAGCGGCCTGAAACAGATTTTCGATCAATGGCGGGCGCAGGGGGTGAGCGATCTGCTCAGCTTTCTCAAAGAGGATCCGGAGCGGCTCAGGCTTTGCAGTCAGTCCTACAAGGTGCTGCGAGTCAATCAGTACACGCTGGACCTGTTCAAGGCCGAAGATGAGGAAACCCTGAAGAGCCGGCTCAGCGAGGTCTTTCGCGGCGACATGCTCGACAGCATCATGAACGAACTGGTCGCTCTCTGGGAGGGGGTGCTCAGTTTCGAGACCCGTTCGGTCAACTATGCCCTGGATGGACGGCGGCTCGATGTGCAGGTGAGGGCGCGTGTGCTGCCGGGCTATGAGCAAAGCTGGAGCCGGGTGCTGGTCTCCCTGGAGGATGTGACGGCGGAGGTGCAGAGCACGGTGAAGCTGCAGCGCAGCGAGCAATACGCCAGAGACTTGTTCGAGTACTCTCCGGTGTCACTGTGGGTCGAGGACTTCAGCGTGGTCAAGCGCCTGATGGACGATGTGAGAGCGCGCGGAATCACCGATTTCCGGACTTTTCTGAAAGTGCATCCGGAATTCGTGACCCGCTGCATGCAGGAAATCCAGGTGCTCGATGTCAATCGCCAGACGTTGCAAATGTTCGGTGCCGAGAGCAAGCAGCAACTGCTGCAGAATCTGTCCAAGGTTTTCAGGGGCGAAATGTACGATTCGTTTGCCGAGCAGCTGATAGACCTTTGGGAGGGTAAGCTGGTGCAGCAGCGGGAAGTGGTGAACTACGGGCTGGCTGGCGATGTGCTCCATATTCATATGGAGTTCGCCATCATGAGCAGCCATGCGGAAAAGTGGGGTTTGGTTCTGCTGTCGCTCGTGGATATCACCGCTCGCAAGAAGGCTGAGGCTTATCTTGAATATCTGGGCAAGCATGATGTGTTGACCCAGTTGCGCAACCGCGCTTTCTATACCGAAGAGCTCAACAGGCTGTCACGCAAAGGGCCCTGGCCCTTGTCCATGCTTGCCATAGATATGAATGGACTCAAGGTCGTCAACGACGAGCATGGGCATACTGCAGGCGATGCCATGCTCAGGCGCATGGGCGAAGTTCTCTCCAAGGCAGTGGATGCGCCGGCCTGCGCCGCCCGCATCGGTGGCGATGAGTTTGTCGTGCTATTGCCGGGAACCGATGAACGCGGTGCCGTGGCATTGCAGGAGCGCATCTTGTCCTTGCTGGAGTTGAACAATCAGTTCTATCCGGGTCACAGCATCCAGGTCTCCATGGGCCATGCCTGTGGCCTGGAAGGCACGCCGATAGAAAGCATTGTTCAAGGGGCGGACAAGGCCATGTATGCTGAAAAAGCACGCCTTTACCGGGACAAGGAGCGCGACAGGCGTGTGAGCTCAGTCTGAGCTCGGATATGCGTCAATCAAGTTCCACTTCGCGTTGCGGTCTGACCCGCTGGCGGGAGCCTGCAGTGGGTTGGGACATCCCAATCTGTCGAGAGAGACAAAGGTGATCTGCCAAGTGTTGGAAGCGCCACCAGACACAAGAGTTCTTCATGGCTGCTTGAGTCTTGCCTTGAAATATCACGGGAGAAGTCTATGAAAGTCATCGGGCTTGCCATGTTCGCCGCAATCGCCGTCAGTGCCTGCAGTTCTGCGCCGTCTCAAGATGCAGACCGTGAAGTTGCATTCACCTGTGCAAACGGAGAATCCATTTCGGTGCGTTTCTCGCCTGCCAACAGCAAAGCAGTCTTGATACGCGGCGGTCAAGGCATAGAGCTTCCACAGCAGCCAAGCGGCTCCGGATTTGTTTACAGCAACGGGCCCAATACCATCCGAGGAAAAGGACTGGATCTGACGGTAGAGGTCGGTCGCATGGTGCCGATTCAATGCAAGGCCCGGTAAGAGGCCCTCTGACTATCGCCGGAATTCCACCGCATCCATGCGCATGTGCTCGGTTGCGGGCGCAGAGCCTTGAGGCGCATTTGGCGTTCGCCGTCATCTGACAGTGGAGTTTTCTTGAGTGCTTGGCCTTTGCCGCAGGGTTATGGTTCCAGCTGTTTTTGCAACTCCTCGACGAAGCATTGCGTGCGTTCCGAAGGTGCCGAATGACTGGGCAGTGCCAGCACTACCTCTACTGAGCACTCGGGCAGGAACGGTTTGATGCAGAGGCTTGACGCAAACGTTGCCGCCACGTAGGGGTTCACCACGCCCAAGCCCGTACCTTGCGCGGCAAGGCAGCAGATGGTCGAGGAGTAGGTGGTTTCGACCGTTGAGCTGGGCCGGACATCATGCTCAAGCATGGTTCGCTGCAGTTGCAGGTAGATGTTGTCATCCGAATTCAAGGTCAGCAGCAGCTGGTTTTCCAGGTCCTGGACATGCAGGCTGCTGTGCTGTGCCAGCGGATGGCCTGGATGCATGACGCAGACGGCCTGGGTCTGATGCAGAACGCTTGCGTTGAGTTCAGGGGAGCCAATGGCCATGGTGCTGACGACCAGGTCAAACTGGCCGTGCAGCAGTCCTTCCCGAAGATGGGTAGTGCCTAGCGTCTGCAGGCTGATGTGTGTACCCGGGTAGTGCAGCAGAAAATTGTGCAGGGCCGCAGGAACGATGGACAGTCCCAGTGCCGGGGTGCAACCTATGCGCAAAGTGCCTGCACCGAACTGCCGCAGCCCCTGAAGGTCGCGCTCAATGCGGTCCAGACCTACGAAATGTTGCTGCACCGTCGAAAAGAGCTCCCGTGCCTCTGCAGTCGGGCGCAGCCGCCCTTTATGCATATCAAACAGCTTCAGGTCCGCGCCGGTCTGCATCTGAGCCAGCAGACGGCTGATGGACGGCTGCGTGGTGTGCAGCAGCTGCGCAGCGGCGGTCGTGGTGCCGGTTTGCATCACGGCACGAAATGCTTCAATTTCTTTAAAACTCAAAGGGCGTGGCATGGCGCAATCGGTTTGATGCTGAGGAGGAAGGGTATACCAACCACGTATAGGTGAGTTTGAAAAATGAATTTTTCCGAGTAGGTTAGGCTTTCTACACTGACTTCCATACGAATAAGTGCATGCGTTTTCAGGAATTGAGGGCGCATCAATCAATCCAAGGAGTCATTAGATGGTTTGCATTAGCGCTCGTCGCTCTCTGTGTCTGGGAGTGCTGGCTGCCGCAACGTTGGCGAGCGTCGGCTCGGCCTGGGCTGAAGGCAGCTCCGCATATCCAAATCCTGCTCGTCAAATTCGCATCATCGTGCCGTTCACTGCGGGTGGCAGCTCGGACGTGCAGGCCCGTATGCTTGCCGACAGGCTCGGCCGTATGTGGAATCAAGCCGTGGTGGTCGAGAACAAGCCAGGTGCAGGCGGCCATCTGGGTGGGAAATATGTGTCCGATCAGCCGGCGGACGGCTACACGCTGATGGTGGGATCCATCGGATTGCATGCTGCTTACGGGGTTTACAAGAAACTGCCTTACGACCCTGCCAAGGAGTTGCGCGTTGTCACCGTGCTGGCGGAGATGCCCCATGTCGTGGTTGCAACCCCCAATCTGCCGGTCAAGAATCTGCAGGAGCTGACCGTGCTGGCCAAGAAGGATCCAGGCAGCATCAATTTTGGCTCTGCTGGCGTGGGCTCGTCGGTTCACATGATGGGAGAGCTGTACAAGCTCCAGTCAGGCGCTCCCATTGTTCATGTCCCCTATCGTGGCAGCTCGGCAGCGCTCAACGATTTGCTTGGCGGCCAGATCCAGCTGATGTTCGAGAACCCTCCGACAGTGCTGGCTCATGTCAAGGGCGGCAAGCTCAAGGCGTTGGCGGTGACCGGCAACGAGCGCCTGGCGGCGTTGCCGGATGTGCCGACGGCCGGTGAAGCAGGAATGAAGGACTATGTGGCCACATCATGGACCACGGTCGCCGTGTCCTCCAAGGTGCCTGAGGCCCTGGTGCACAAGCTCAGTGAAGACATCCGCAAGGTGGCCAATACACCCGAGTTCCGCAAGGGGCTGCAGGATCAAGGGATGAGTGCCGTGGCCAATACCCTGGCAGAAGCGCAAAGCTTTGTGGCCAAGGAAAAGCAGCGTTGGGACCAGGTGATCGCTGCCGGAAAGATTACGGCGAATTAACCAGAGCCGGGCTTCTTCATGCCCTGCATCGCTTTCGAGTCGCAGCCAGTCGCTGCGACGCTACTGCTTGATATCCAATGACGACCTCTTCTCATTCTTCTTTTGCTCCCTGCCGACGCGTGGGTGACGGCAGCCTTCATCACTTCTTCGGCTACTACAACAAGTCCAACTGGGACAAAGGCAATCGCCTGCTGGCAACCCAGCAAACGCCCTGGATGGACATTTACCTGACGCCAGAGGTCAAGGCCACGATTGGCTATTTCGACACTCAGGACGGTGACCGCTTTCACGCAGTGGGCGAGACCGGTGCCTGGAACTTCCAGATGGGCAGCCAGCTGCAGTGGCTAGACGGCGCACCGGGCCGCAAGCTGATCTATAACGATCGCACGGGCGATATGTCAGCCCGTTACCCGGGCTTTGGCGCCGTAGTGGTGGATGTGGATACGCAAGAGCGCCGAGTTCTGCCCATGCCCGTGTATGTGGTTGCACCCAGCAGTGCCTGGGCGCTGTCGGTCAACTACCGGCGCCTGTACATCACGCACGAGACCATTGGTTACAGCGAGCCGGGCCAGCCTTTTGAATTGCCTCTGGCGCCCGCAGATGACGGCATCTGGTGCATGGAGCTGGCGACAGGTGATTCCCGGTTGCTGGTCAGCTATGAGCAACTCAAGGCATTCCATCATGTGTCGTCGATGGACAAGGCCATCCACTGGGTCAGCCATATCGAGATCAACCCGGCTTCTTCGCGCATCCTGTTTTTGCATCGATGGACAGAACGTGTGAAGGATGAGACCTGCTTTCTGCATCGCCTGATCACCATGAACCCGGACGGTTCGGACATGCGCTTGCTGGAGTGCTCCGATCATCCGCTGCCGCAGCTGGCTGACGACTTCGACCCCAGTGCCGCAGGCACGTTTGACTATGAAAAGTCGCAATACCAGATCTCTCATCCCTTGTGGCAGGACAACGAGCACATCATTGTCTGGGGGCCACATGCCGGCGAGATTCACTACCACCTCTATCACGATGTTGAAGGAGGCGAGGTGAAAGTGATTGGTCGCGATGTACTGGTGGAAAACGGCCATATGACGTTCTCGCCGGTCAGTACCCGCTGGATGCTGAGTGACACCTATCCCGACGACAGGACACACGAGCGCTTTCTGTTCCTTTTCGACATGCAGACCGGCGAGCGTCGCAATCTGGGCAGTTTCTATGCCACTCCGGAGCTGAGCAAGGAAAACCGCTGTGACCTGCATCCACGTTGGAGTCGTGATGGCAAGCAGGTGTGTATTGACTCGGTGCATGAGAGCCAGCGCCAGATGTATGTGCTGGATGTCTCGTCGATCGTGGAGGCGGCCTGATATTGAAAGCAGCGCTATCGGTGATGATGGTTCTGGTGATCCGAGCTGCGGTGTGCTTCAAGAGGGAAAATTCCGGAGCTCGATGCCTTCGTCTGCGCGAGTGAGCTGCCGCGAAGGAGCTCTGGGCGTTGAGGGCTGAGATGCCTGTCCTTGTGGCGCACAGCAAGTACGGCTCTGCTCCATGTGCTGGCGCTGCTCTCGGTAGCTGCAGACTTTGTCTTCGGCGTGCATGAGAGCTCAGGCGACTGGGCTAGAATTCCTGCATCGGGAAAGCAGCCTCCCGTCCCGCAAGGGTAGACGGTGTCCCGTCCAAGAGCTGGATATTCTCTATGGAGTTTTTATGGACACCGCTTTACCCAGGCCTACCGACCCGGTTGCGCCAGCCTCTCTTTCGCTTTCAGAAGCGCTGCGCTTCTGGTTGAAGCTTGGATTCATCAGCTTTGGCGGTCCCGCAGGTCAGATTGCACTCATGCATGAGGAGCTTGTAGACCGCCGTCGATGGATTTCCGAGAAGCGATTTCTCCATGCCCTTAACTACTGCATGTTGCTGCCGGGGCCCGAGGCTCAACAGCTTGCAACGTATCTGGGATGGCTGCTGCACCGGACATGGGGTGGCATTTTGGCAGGGCTTCTTTTTGTCCTGCCATCGCTGTTCATCATCATGGCTCTGGCCTGGCTGTATATGGCCCACGGGGACATGCCGGTCATTGCGGGCATTTTCTATGGCATCAAGCCCGCTGTGACGGCGCTTGTGGCACAGGCAGCCTACCGAGTGGGCTCCAGGTCGCTCAAGAGCAGCTGGCATTGGGGCATTGCGGCTGCTGCGTTTGTCGCCATTTTCGCGCTCAATGTTCCGTTTCCGCTCATCGTCATTGCGGCTGCAGCCATCGGTTTCATCGGTGGCAAATTGCGACCCGAGGCCTTTGGTGGCTCCAGCCATGAAAAAAGCAATGCGCGTCAGCCAGTCGGGGCCGCATTGATCGATGACGACACTCCAACTCCGCCGCATGCACAATTTTCCTGGCGAGGATTCTGGAGGGTGTCGCTGGTCTGCCTGACGCTGTGGGGCATCGCAATGGGCGTGCTCGCCACGGCGTTTGGTCTGGAATCGCCGCTGGTACAAATGGGATGGTTCTTCACCAAGGCTGCGCTGATGACTTTTGGTGGCGCATATGCGGTGCTTCCCTATGTTTACCAAGGCGCGGTGGAGAACTTCCATTGGTTGACTGCAACACAAATGATCGATGGCCTCGCTTTGGGGGAGACCACTCCGGGCCCTCTCATCATGGTGGTGTCCTTTGTGGCTTTTGTGGGCGGCTGGACAAAAGCGATCTTCGGTGTGGATTCGCTGCTGCTCGCTGGAGTCGTCGCTGCAGTGATCGTGACCTTCTTCACTTTTCTGCCGTCGTTCTTTTTCATTTTCCTGGGTGGTCCCTTTATCGAGTCCACCCACGGCAATCTGAAATTCACTGCGCCATTGGTCGGAATCACCGCTGCGGTCGTGGGTGTCATCCTGAATCTGGCGGTCTTCTTTGCCTACCATGTAGTTTGGCCCCACGGCTTCGCAGGACACATAGAGTGGCCGTCGATTGCCATTGGTCTGGCAGCAGGCATCGCGTTGCTCCGCTTCAAGATCAATGTCATCTACGTCATTGTGGCGGCAGGGCTGACAGGATTGCTTGCGCAGTTGTGGTGATCGCTCAAGCCCCTGGTCTGGGGGCGAGTCATGGGGCATTTTGCGACTGCCATAAGTTGGGAGCTCTGGTTAAACTTGTCTTACCCCACCATCAACCAGGTTCCTGCCTCTATGCCACGAATCGCGCTGATGTTAATGCCGCATAGGTCCAGATGATGCCTACTGTCAAATCCATCATCCCGCTTGAACTTGCACCAACCCTGTTCAAGAGCGCCAACGCCTTCGAGGCCTGGCTGAAGAAGAATCACGCTACTTCTGAAGGCCTCTGGCTCAAGATCGCCAAGCGAGGCTCCAACGAGCCCAGTGTCACCTACCCCGAAGCGGTGGAGATTGCGCTGTGTTGGGGCTGGATCGATGGACAGAAGAAAAGTCTTGACGATCAACACTATCTTCAGCGCTTCACGCCGAGGCGCGCGCGAAGTGTCTGGTCGAGAATCAATGTCAACAAGGTACAGGCACTCATTGAAGCGGGCCGCATGCAGGCCCCGGGTCAGGCTCAGATAGAGGCGGCCAAGGCTGACGGGCGCTGGGCGCGGGCCTACGACGGTGCGCGTACGTCCACGGTGCCCGAGGATTTGCAGGCTGCACTGGAGGCCGAGCCGGCGGCCAAGACCTTCTTTGCAAGTATCAATGCCTCCAATCGCTACGCGATACTGTGGCGTATCCAGACAGCTGCGAGGGCCGAGACGCGCGCCAGACGCATCGCTCAGTTGGTGGAGATGCTTGCCCGCGGCGAAACCATCCATCTCTTCAAGCCGAGTGCCAAGGCTTGATTGCGAAGTACGCATGGGCATTTTGCATTGAGCGGCCCGCGTACCTGTTGCTGTCTGGTTGCCTGCGGCGAAAAGCATGACTCATATGCCAGCGCCAGAGAAGGGCTGGTCGATATTCACGCCGACGAGGGCAAGGGTTGGGTGACGAGGGGGACGAAGCCAGAGGGCAAAACTGGGGGCATCTGAAATGCACCCCAATTTCTAAAAATGTACCCTCAAATGTGCCCCCAGAAGTCCTCTTATTGCGGCACATTCCTGTGGACTTCGGCGCACTTCAAATTGAGGCCTGCAGAGGGGAAAAAGAAAAAGGCCGGAAGGTTATGCACCTTCGCGGCCTTGAATTTGGTCCCCCCGACAGGAATCGAACCTGTATCTGTCGCTTAGGAGGCGACCGTTCTATCCATTGAACTACGGGGAGGGACGCTGAATTCTACCCGTGTTGCCAGCCTGCGGATTCCAACCGACTTATTTATGTCAGCTCTGTACTGTTGACTTCGACAGAGACGTGGGTGAGTTCTTCGTGTACCGACAGCAACTGGCGGATGTAGTCGGGTGTGACCGTGGCAGCGCCATCGACTGCGATGATGCAGGCATGGTGGTTCTTGCCCACGCGCCAGACATGCAGGTCTGTGATGGTGACGGGTTGCGGACCTTGCGCGATGGCATCACGTACCTCTTGCACGACGGGGGCATCCATTTCGGCATCGAGCAACACGCGGCTGCTATCGCGCAGCAAGCCCAAGGCCCACATTGCCACCATCACGGAGCCGGCCAGGCCCATGACCGAATCCAGCCAGGCAAAGCCCAGGAGCATGCCGCCCAGCAACGCTGCGATGGCCATGACTGATGTGGCTGCGTCTGCAATTACGTGCAGATAGGCGGAGCGCAGGTTCAGGTCGCCATGCGCATGGTCGTGTCCATGGTGATGATCGTGGTGGGACTCATGGCCGTGGTGATGGTGGTGTCCGTCCTTGAGCAGCCAGGCACAGACCAGGTTGACCAGCAGGCCAAGAGTTGCCACGCCTATGGCTTGCTGATAGTGAATGGCGGCAGGCGAGAGCAGGCGTTGTATGGATTCAAAAGCCATCAGGCCGGCAACCAGCAGCAGGCAGATGGCGCTGGTGTAGCCCGCCAGGATTTCTATCTTCCAGGTACCGAAGCTGAAACGTCTGTCATTGGCCAGCTTGCGCGCAGCGGCATAGGCGCTGACGGACAGGCCCAACGCCAGCGCATGTGAACTCATATGCCAGCCGTCTGCCAGCAGGGCCATGGAATTGAAGTAATAGCCGGCGGTGATTTCCAGCACCATCATGGCCAGCGTCAGCAGCATGGCCAGCTTGGCGTTTTTTTCGCCCAGCGGATTGCCTTGGTCAAAGTTGTGGGAGTGTTGCCGGGTAAGGGTGGAGGCGGTGTATGAGGTCATGGTTGGTTTGTTTTCATATACTCTACCCCAGTATATTTTCCATGCCGGCAGGAGGACTACAATTCCTGCATATGTCGCATACCGTTTCGAATCAAAAACCGTTGCTCGCGCGCATTCGCCGCATCAAGGGGCAGACGCAGGCACTGGAGCGGGCTCTGGAAGAGGGGCAGGAATGTGCCGTGGTGCTGCAGCAACTGGCGGCTGTGCGCGGGGCAGTCAACGGCTTGATGCTGGAGTTGTTAGAAGGCCATGTGCGCGAGCATCTGGGCGCCGAGGCTGCGACGGCCGAGCAGCGTGAACAGGACCTGGAGCTGGTCGTGAAGGTGCTGCGTTCCTACGTCAAATAGGGCCGGGCTGCAGGCGTGGGCGGCCTGCATGGATGAAGCGGTGGATCAGGACTGCACCAGCGCCGTCAGATCATTGACGAATGGCTGCACGCCAGGATGGCCGTGCAGCCATTGCCTGCCCAGAAATTCTTCGATCGACTGCTGCTGCAGCCCGAGGCCGGGCCGGCGGGCCGATGCGGCCTGCAGCAGGTCATGAGCGCGGTTCATGACCTGCTCGCTGTCTGCGGCCGCGGGCTCGCCCAGCTCCAGCATCCATTCCTGCTGGATGCGGAGTATCAGCTTGCCCGCGGCTTGCTCAAGCGCAGTGCGGTTGCGTGGCATAGCAGAATTGATGGCTTCTATCGCATGACAGAAAGGGGATGAAGGCAGTTCTCATGCTTAGTCCTTGCGAACGGTATAGACGATATCCATGGCGCTGGTCATGCCGGTCTGGGCGCGCAAGGTGACGCTGCGCGACAGGTCGTAGAAGATATAGATGATGCCCATGGCTCCCGACAGGCTCTGCTCGTAGGTCAGGTAGAGCTTGTCCGAGATGCGCTTGCCCATGGTCAGCGCAGCGCCTGCTGCATCCGTACCGTCCCCGCCTCCCTTGAAACCGACTTCATCGAGCCCCAGGCTGCCCGCAATCTTGCCGCTGGAACTGTTGCCGCCAGCCAGCAAGGCCATGGCGGCCTGCTGAAGCAGGGCGCTGCTGGCCCCGCCGGAGGCAGGGTCGCGGCCCATGACTACCCAGGAGAGCTTTTCCGCGTCGGGCAGGGCAGGGTCCGAGTGCAGCAGCACGCGTGGCGCACTGGCCGTGCCCAGCACCTGCACACCGGCCTTGACGGCAATATTTGGGCGCAGCGCCAGTATGTCCAGCGAGGGGTTGTTGTAGGGGCCATTGAAGCGGATCAGCCCGGTTTCCACATTCAGCGACTGTCCCCAGGCGCGGTAGCGGCCTTGCTCGGTACGGATTTCTCCGGTCACGCTGGGCGGGCCGCCGATGTAGCTGGCGCCTCGCACTTCAAGCTGACCCAGCAGTCGCGTGGTTATGCCAAAGCCTTGCAGCGCAAAGTCACGTCCCATGTCGAGCTTGACGAGAATGTCTGGCACCTTGCGCGGCGTGGCGCGGGCCTGTTCCTTGCGGGCCTGTTGTTCGCTACGCCGGCGCTCCTCCTCTTCGGCCTTGCGCGATGCCGCCGAGCGCACCACCACATTCTTGTCCAGCGATGGCGCGGATTCCTCGGGCAGGATGATGGAGGCTCTGTCGACCGTCAGGTCGCCGCGCAGCGTGAACTGGCCTTGCTCCAGCCGGGCCTGCAGATCGCCGGAGACGCTGACCTGACGGTCGGCACGCACCAGGACTTGCAGCTTGCTGGCCTTGGCCTGCAGATTCATGCTCAGGCCCGATTCGGCCCCCGTACCCGGTGGTGTGAACTGGGCATAGCCCGAGCCGGTAAGCTGGCCACCGTCTTCAGGAGCTCGGGTCAGATTGCCGCTATAGCCCAAAATGCGCGCCTGGCTGCCCTTGCCGCCCTTGAGGCGCAGTTCGGTGATGTCCAGTCTGGTGCCTTGCAGCTTGGCGCGCAGAATGCCGTCGCGCAGGTCCACGCCATCGAGCAAGGACACGATGTTGAGCCCATCGGCCTTGATATCGCCCTGCCACTTGGGGTCCTGCAAGGTGCCGCGGATGCTGGCATCCGCCGCCAAGCTGCCCTGAACGCGCCAGCCCGGTGGCGCAAACAAGGACCACAGCCCCATATCTGGCATATTGGCGTGCAGCTGACCGGACAGAGGCGCTGTGGCGGGTAGCGTCCAGCCGTCTTGCTGGTAGCTGAGCTGGGTGCGCAGGTCGGCGTTGAGCTTGCCTGCGCGCTCGCTGTCCCAAAGCAGTTTGGCGTTGACCTGGCTGCCCTGGGCCTGCACGTTGAGGCGCATGTCCTTGATGCGCGAGCGCATGCCTGCGCCGCCGATCTGGCGCGTGCGCGTGCCGCCGGCGCGTGTGGCGGTGGGGCCGGTAGTCTGGATGACGGTGGTGCTGGAGCCATCGTCCACCGCCAGCCGCAGATCGCCTGCGGCGCGCTCGACCGTGAGATCGGCCTTGAGATCCTTGCCCAGAGTGTCCAGGTTCCAGCGCGCGTTGAAGCTCAAGTCGCCGGAAATCCCAGCGGCTTCCAGTGGCGGATCGTCATCGCCCAGGCTGAAGGCATCGACCCAGGCCAGCGGAATTCCAAGGGCCTGCCCTGCGCTGCGCACACCCCATTGGCCGCTGCCGGCACGGGTGACGGAACTCGCCTCCCATGTCAGCTGGGCGGGAGGCAGTGGCTCGCTGCTGGTACGCCTGAGGCTCAGTTTGGGAGGCGTGATCTGCAGCTTGCCGGCGCTGAACTGATAGGCGGTGCTCAGCACCGTGCTGCCGCTGGTGCGCTGTTGGATCTGCACGGGGGCACCGGGCTGAAGCTGCACGACCCAGGGGCCGGGCTTGTTCTTGTCGGGTGTGAACTGGGCCTGCAGCTTGTCCAGACTGGCCTGCCAGTCCAGCGGTGCCATGGCCTTGCCGCCTGTAAGGCCGGCCTGCAAAGTAGTGTCGATCTGTATGCTCTTGCCAGCCTGCTGGGCCTGCGCGGTCAGGCCGATCCTGGCATTTTCGGGGCTGCCGTCAATGCTCAATGCCAGCGCAGGCAGGATGGCGCTCTGCTCGGCTGCGGTGCCGGCAGGCAGATAGCGAATTTTCTCGGCGCGCAGCTTGGCCTGAATCTGCAAGCCACTGGCGGGAATGGCCGCGCCATGGGCGGCACTCAGGCGCTTGAGCAGGTTTTCCCAACCGCCCTTCAGGGCCAGTTGCAAATCTGCGCTGCCATCAAGCTGCGCACCGCTCAGTGGGTCCTTGACGCCCGGCAGCTTGCGCAGCCATTGCGTGAGCGTGCTCATGGAGCCGAGCTGCAGCTGGCTTTGGACAGCGCCGCTGGCGGGGCCCATCTGCCCTTCGATGCTCAGTTGCGCACCGGGAGCAGCGGCCTTGAGCCTGGCCTTGGCCTGCTGGGTTTCGGTATTGAACTCCACGGACCTGGCATCGACGCTGGCCTGCAGGGCTTGCAGCTGCAGCTTTTCCAACTGCAGCAGCGGAGCCTGCCACTGGCCGCTGGCAGCCAGGGTCTGAATGCGCAGCGCCGGGCTGTCGCGCTTGCCGCCTGCCGCCTGCAGATTGGCGTCAAACACTATCTTGCTGGCTGCTGGATCGCTGCTGTCGACATCGGCCTGCACGGCCTTGGCACTGATCCGGCCCTGCAAGGGCGAGGCTTCCAGCGTGCTGTAGAGATCGGCCGGGTTGAGCTGTTCCACCGTGGCCAGGCCTTCGAACAACCGGGTGCTCGGAGTGAACTGACCGCCGAGTGCGATATGGCCCTTGCCGATCTGGATACGGGAGTCATCCACCTGCCATTGCTGGCCATCGAAATCGATTCGGGCTGTCAGCTCGGCCAAGGGCAGGCGCTGCCGGTCCCAGGGGCCGGGCAGCGCGTTGCTGAAACGGGTGTTCAGGTTCCAGGGCTGAGCCTCCAGGTTCGTAGCTGGAGCTACCGTTTCGTCGGGGCCAGCCTGCAATTGGCCGGTCAACAGGGTGCGTGGCCCTTGAGGCCAGAAGGCCGAGACATCGAGATTGTGGAGTCTGGCCTTGGCTGCCAGCAGCGGCTGGCTGCGCCAGGGCATGATGCTGGCCTCCACATCCGCCTGCATGGTGCCCACCTCTGCCGTTGCTGCTTCGGACGGCCTCCCGCTCTTCTCCCGCTTCGGCTCGGTAGCCTGCGGGTCTTGAGTTCCCGGGCCAGGGGTCGATGCTTCAGCGCTGGCATTGGCCTTGATTGCCAGCCTGGCCGCTTCGGTGGCCAGCGTGCCTTCGGCCGTCACCTTGGCCTGCACGGCTATGGTGTTGAGGGCGTCAGCGCTTTTGTCCAGCGGATTGGGCACTTGCACATCGCCTGTTGCTTCTGCTTGCAAGGCCATGGGGGCCGCGCCCTGCAGCTTCAGCTGGGCCTGGTAGGCACCCTGGGCAAAGCGCAGGCTGCTGACCTTGAGTTCATGGTCTGTACCCGTGTATTCATAGCGACCGCGGAGGTCCTGAACCACGGCTTCAGGCGGGCCTTGCCAGATGATCTGATCGATCCTGAAGGGCAGCTCTATCTTCACCGGCAGGGTCAGCGACTGCAGTGGTTCGCTGGCGGGTTGGTCGGGGTCGGGGGTGCTGGCAATGCGCAACTCTGCGATATGGACTTCGCCCAGCTTGAGCGTACGGGACAACAGCAAAGGCCTGAACTGCCAGCCGATCTGAGCTTCCCTGACCTCGACCTTCATGGTCGGGCTTTGCCATTGCAGCCAGCCGATACGGCCGCCGTTCTTGACGCTGCCCGTGACCTCCTTGGCCACCAGGCTCTGGTCTGCGGGCAGCCAGCCCGCCACGCGCTGCAGCGTCTGGTTGAGCGAGTCGTCCCTGCCAATCCACCACAGCAGGCTGCCAAGTGCCAGCGCCAGTGCGAGCAGGGCCGCTGCAATAGTCCAGCCCAGTGCGCGCAGCCAGCGGCGGCGTCTGGGGGCTGAGGAGGAGGCCTTGGCGGTAGGGGTTGTGTCTTGTTCTGCCATGCTTAAAACGTGAAGCCCAGGCGCAGGTGCAGGCGCAGTTGCTGCTCCTGAGCGCCCCAGGCGAGATCTGCTTGAATCGGACCGACTGGGCTTTTCCAGCGTATGCCGGTGCCAAAACCGACGCGGGTGTAGAGCCGGTTGATATCGTCGCCGACCGTACCTGCATCGATGAAGACGGCGTGTTCGAAGTCCTGGGTGTTGCCCTTGATGGTGATGGGCCGCTGCCATTCCACGCTGCCCATGGCCAGATAGCGGCCGGCAATCACGCGGCCGTTGTCGGTGCGTGCGCCAATCGACTGATAGCCATAGCCGCGCACCGTGTTGTCACCGCCGGTCAGAAACATGATGGTGGTGGGCAGATCCACATCTTTCTTGGCCATGACGGCGCCGACTCCGGCCTTGATCTGCAGACGGCTGTGGCGCCTGGTTTCCTCATCGCGCTCGCCCAGCGGGATCAGGCTGAGCCAGCGGCCCGTGAGGCGCCCGAACGGCGAACGCTGCGGTGTCAGCGTGGTGCCGGCCCCGGCTTCCAGGGCCAGACCGAAGCCCGAGGTAGGCAGTAGGTTGTTGTCGAAATAGCGGGCCGTCCAGCCATAGTTGGCCAGCAGCGAGGAGGCGCCGGGCGGAGCACCTGCTCCCTGGGTCTTGGCATAGTCGTACTGCAGGTACAAATTGCGCTCTATGTGGTCTTCTGCCTTGGAGCGGCCAAAGCGCATCTGCGCACTGTTGGTGTAGAAGTCGCCAGCAGGTGCACGCTCTAGCTTGCCGCTGGCAAACCAGCGCCAGAGGTCTTCACCAGGAAGGCCGACCAACTGAGTGGAAATCAGCGGGTTCTTCCTGTCCAGCTGCAGCTTGCTGACGGCGCGCCAGTTCAGACCAGGAACCTTGTTGTAAGTGTGATCGATGGACAGACGGGGTCCGGTGTCCGTGCTCAGACCCACACCGAACACCCATTTCTGCAGCTTGGCCTCGCGCACCTTGGCAATCACGGGCGAGGTGATGGCTGCACCCTGATTCTTGCGCTGCTCGTCGCGCTCAGCTTCGGTAGCGGCCTGTTGTGGCGAATCGGCCAGCGAAAGAAATACCGAGTCGTAATAGCCGCTGCTGACCAGGCGCTGCTGCGCATCTAGCATGCTTTGCAAGTCATATTCCCTTCCTTCCGGAAGGCGCGCAATACGGGCCGTGCGCACCGGGTCGTAGCGCTCGGCACCATCGATCTGCAGCGGACCGAATGTATAGGCCGGGCCGGGGTCGTAACTCACGCTGACCTGGGCCTTGTTGGTGTCGGCGTCCACATCGGCGAGACTGGTATCTATGCGGGCCAGCGGATAACGGCGCTTTTGCAGCTCCTTGAGACCACCGCTCTTGGCGCTGCTCCAGGCCGATTGCGAGAATTGCTCGCCAGACTGCAGCGGCCAGGTTTCCTCGATCTGCAGGCGCTGCGAGGTTCCCAGCTCGTCGCTGGCATTGACGCCGGTAAAGCGCACCTCGGATTTTTCAATGATGGTGGGCGGGCCCGGATCGACCTTGACCACCACTTTGCGCGGTGCTTCTTCCTCGGGGGTATCGGTCAGCTCCACGGTTACCGTGGGGCTGAAATAGCCCAAGGTGCCTATCAGCTCGCGTACGTTGGCATCGGTCGCGCCCAGCAGGCGCGTCAGCTCGCGGCGCTGCAGATCGGGCTGGTGGCGAAAACGCTTGAGTTCAAGATGCTGCTCCAGCAGCGCACGGACTTGTTTTGGGGCATCGACTTCCAGCGTGAAGGCGGGGGGACCACTGGTGTCGATGCCCATGGCTTCGGCTTCTTTGTCTTTGGGGGAAAGCAGGCTGCAGCCGCTGAGGAGCAAGGCGGCTCCCAAAAGCAAAGCCGGCCTCAAGGCCGGCTTTTTCAAGGGCAAGGTCTGGGGCATGCCCCTATTTTGACAGCATGCGCATGGCGTCTTCCAAGCCTTTGAGCGACAAAGGGTACATGCGGTCCCCCATCAACTGCTGGATGATGCTGATGCTCTGGCGGTACTGCCATACGCCCTGAGGTTCGGGGTTGATCCAGGCAAAGTGCGGGAAGGCGTTCGTCAGGCGCTGCAGCCACTCGGCACCGGGTTCCTCGTTCATGTACTCGACCGAGCCGCCGGGCTGCAGGATTTCATAGGGGCTCATGGTCGCGTCGCCGACAAAGATCAGCTTGTAGTCCTTGTTGTACTTGCGAATGATGTCCCAGGTCGGGAATTTCTCGGCAAAGCGGCGGCGGTTGTTCTTCCACATGAAGTCGTAGACACAGTTGTGGAAGTAATAGAACTCCAGATGCTTGAGCTCGCTCTTCACGGCGGAGAACAGCTCCTCCACGCGCTGGATATGCTCGTCCATGGTGCCGCCCACGTCCATGAGCAGCAGCACTTTCACATTGTTATGCCGCTCGGGAACCATCTTGATGTCGAGATAGCCCGCATTGGCCGCCGTGGAGCGGATGGTGTCCGGCAGATCCAGTTCCAGTTCGCTGCCCTGGCGCGCAAACTTGCGCAGGCGGCGCAGCGCGACCTTGATATTGCGCGTGCCCAGCTCCTGGGTATCGTCATAGTCGCGGTAGGCTCGCTGCTCCCAGACCTTGACGGCGCTCTTGTTGCGGCCCGGCCCGCCAATGCGTATGCCTGCCGGGTTGTAGCCGCCATGACCGAAGGGACTTGTGCCGCCCGTCCCTATCCATTTGCTGCCGCCTTCGTGGCGCTCCTTTTGCTCCTCCAGGCGCTTCTTGAGCGTCTCCATCAGCTCGTCCCAGCCCATGGCTTCGATCTTGGCCTTGTCCTCGGGGCTGAGCTCGCGCTCCAGAAGCTTTTGCAACCAGTCCTGCGGAATTTCCTTGGTCAAGTCGGCCAGCATCTCCACACCCTTGAAATAGGCGGAAAAAGCGCGGTCGTACTTGTCGTAGTGCTTCTCGTCCTTGACCAGAATGGTTCGGCCCAGGTGATAGAAATCGTCCAGGCTCCAGCGATCCTCGCTCTTGGGGCCGATGATGCCCGCGTCCAGTGCTTCCAGCAGGGCCAGAAACTCCTTGACCGACACAGGCAGTTTGGCGGCACGCAGGGTGTAGAAGAAGTCGATCAGCATGAAAAATGTCTCCAGCGCTTATGTAGCGGGTGCATGCTGCTCCAGAAGATAGAGCAGTTGTGCACGGGCTTCAGGCCATTCGCCGCTGCGCATGCTGTACATCACGGTGTCGCGAATCGTGCCGTCGCGGCGCAGCGCATGGCCGCGAATCACGCCATCTTTCTTGGCACCTAGGCGCTCGATGGCGCGCTGGCTGGCGAAGTTGAAGTTGTCCGTGCGCCAGCCCACCACATGGCAGCCCAGCGTACCGAAGGCATGGGCCAGCAGCAGCAGCTTGGCTGAAGTGTTGACATGGGTGCGCTGCACGCTTTTGGCATACCAGGTGTAGCCAATCTCCACACGGCGAATGGCCGGCACGATGTCGTGATAACTGGTCGTGCCCAGCACCTTGCCGCTGGCATCGTCGAGCACGGCGAACGCAAAGCGGTGGCCCTGGTCGCGGCCCAGCAGCGCGGCCTCGATATAGCTGCGCACCTCGCCAGGCTCGGGCACGGAAGTCACTCGAATCTTCCACAGCTCTCCATCGGCAGCGGCCGCCGCCAGTCCAGGCTCATGGCTCAGATCCAGCGGCTCCAGCCGCACACCGCGGTCGCGCAAGGTCACAGGTTCTACAAAAGTCATGGCTTGCTCACTCAAAGTGGATTGCGCTTGCTGCGCCAGAGTCGGGCCAGCTTGAGCCCCAGGCCTCCGCTCAGCCCCACCATGGCAATGGCGGCAATGCTGCCCGCACCATAGCCCTGGGCAAACAGGTCAAGGCCCAGCACATGGGACAGGCCCCAGCCCAGCAGGGTGCCGCCCACAAAGCCGATGGCGTCGGAGCCGCCTTCCAGCAGCAGTTGTTGTGCGGTGCTCATGGGCTGTGTCTCCTCGGCTCTTAAGGACGGTTAGCGGTTGCGCTGATTCATGAAGACCAGCTTTTCAAACAGGCTCATATCCTGTTCGTTCTTGAGCAGCGCGCCAACCAGGGGCGGTACGCTGACCTTGCCTTCCTCGGATTGCAGGGCCGATGCAGGAATTTCCTCGGCGACCAGCAGCTTGAGCCAGTCGATCAGCTCGCTGGTCGAAGGCTTTTTCTTGAGGCCGGGCAGATTGCGCACATCGTAGAAGACCTTCATGGCGGCATTCAGCAACTCACCCTGCAGCTTGGGAAAATGCACGTTCACGATCTGGCGCATGGTGTCGGCATCGGGGAACTTGATGTAGTGGAAGAAGCAGCGGCGCAAGAACGCGTCGGGCAGTTCCTTTTCGTTGTTCGAGGTGATGAACACCAGCGGGCGGTGCTTGGCGCGGATCATCTCGTGGGTCTCGTAGCAATAGAACTCCATGCGATCGATTTCGCGGAGCAAGTCGTTGGGGAACTCGATGTCGGCCTTGTCGATCTCGTCGATCAGCAGCGCCACGGGGCGCTCCGCCGTGAAAGCCTGCCAGAGCACGCCCTTGACGATGTAGTTGTGAATGTCCTTGACGCGCTCGTCACCCAGTTGCGAATCGCGCAGGCGGCTCACGGCGTCGTACTCATACAGGCCTTGTTGGGCCTTGGTGGCGGACTTGATGTGCCACTGCAGCAGCGGCATGTCCAGCGCCTGCGCGACCTCCTCGGCCAGCATGGTCTTGCCCGTGCCGGGCTCGCCCTTGATGAGCAGAGGGCGCTGCAGGGTAGTGGCAGCGTTGACGGCCAGCATCAGATCTTGCGTGGCCACGTATTTGTCGGAACCTTGAAACTTCATGGGCGGTATCAGCGTAAGTATTGATAAGCGTGCGAAATTCTCACTGCCATAATCGTTTGCACTGCAGCAAGGCATTTGAGCACCCGTCTGAACTCTTGAAGGATTGTGCGCGCAAAATGATAAAAACTTGGACCACGGTATTGGCAGTAGTTGTCGCATCAGTGACCGGCGTGGCAAACGCCCAGGCTGTCAAGGGCGATGCAAAGGCTGGCTCAGGCAAGATCGCCATGTGCATAGGCTGTCATGGCATCACCGGTTATCAGGCCAGCTTCCCTGAGGTATATAAGGTGCCCATGATCGGTGGGCAGAACGAAGCCTATATCGTCTCGGCCCTGAACGCCTACAAGAAAGGCGAACGCAAACACCCCACCATGCGTGGCATTGCCGACTCGCTGAGCGAACAGGACATGGCCGATGTGGCGGCCTTCTATGCAGGTCATGGCAAGGCCAAGGACGGCAAGGCCAAGGAGGCGAACCCTGCTGTCACGGCGCTGCTGCAAAAAGGCGCCTGCTTCTCCTGTCACGGTGAAGGCTTTTCAAAGCCGATTGACCCGTCCTATCCCAAGGTGGCGGGGCAGTATTCGGACTATGTTTTCCGCGCCTTGCAGTCATACAAAACCGATGGCAATCCGCTCATCGGGCGCAGCAATGGCGTGATGGCCGGCATTGCCAAGCAGTTCAAGAACGACGAGCTGCAGCAGCTCGCCAAGTACATCGGTAGCCTGGACAGCGAGATGCAGGTGGTGGCGCAGCCGCACTTCCGCCTGGGCCAGAAATAGACCTTGTTTCAGAAAAAGCAAAAGCCCGTGCAGACGGGCTTTTGCTTTTTCTCAACGGGATGCAACTCAGGGGGCCGGTCCCCAGGGCTTGGGGGGCAGAGCTGGAGCCATCCTGCCGCGAGTGTGTCATCTCCCACCGGAGGCTGCGCAGCGCATCAGGGGGTACTTTTAAAACTGCCGTCGGTGGTGGCCAGACGCTGCACTCCGGCGACATAGGCTTCGCCATCGGGCGGGCGTCCCGAGCGCTGGCTTTCCCAGAGCATCTGGCCCAGGCATTCCATGGCGGCGTGATGGGCGTCATGCAGATCACGCTTCTTGGCCAGCAACTCAACCGCCTGGCGGATGCCGCGTGGCGAGTCCACGCTGCACTGCTCGCTGATGGACAGATGCATGGACAGATGAAGAAACGGGTTGGTGCGCTCGGGCTCTGAGTCATAGTTGCGCGCCACGGCGGCATCCATGTCGGAGAGCTCATCGAAATACTCGGGGTGCTCGTCTATCCACAGGCTGGCCAGTGTCTCGATGGCCTCCATGGGCGCGCCGCTGATCATCTTGGCGCGCACACCGCAAAAAAATCGCCGTACGTCGGCTTGACTGGGGTTGAACATGATGGCGCGCAGCGTATCACGGCTGTCGGGCATCAGCCGGACTGTGGTCTTGCTCGCTGGCCTGGGGCGTATCCGCTGCCTCGGCGTTGCCAGCCAGGAGATCGGCACGTTCCTTGGCCATTTGCTCCACCAGTTGCTGGCGGCCCTGCTTGGCCACCGCAATCAGCTGGTTCTTGTCCTTGTAATGCGGGTACATGCGCTCGGCCAGTGCCAGATTGTGCTCCCTGAAGCGTGCCGTGATGCGTTTGGCCTCGGCCGGACTCTGACCTAACAGCTCCAGCACCGACTGGGCCGAGATCAGGCTGGACTCGAACACTTCACGCTGGGCATGCTCCACACCCAGGTCGCGCAGTTGGAACCAGTGATTGAGATCCCGGGTGCGGGCCACGATCTCCAGGTTGGGGAAATGCTTGCGTACCTGGCTGGCTATCTTGAGGGACTGCTCGGGAGTGTCGACGGCAATCACCAGCACATGAGCCTTGGCTGCGCCTGCAATGCGCAGCAGATCCATGCGAGTGGCATCGCCGTAAAACACCCGGTGGCCATAGATCTGCGCGGCCTCCAGCATTTCCACGCTATGGTCCAGGATGGTCGGGCGTATGCCCTGGGCCAGCAACACGCGAGCCACGATCTGGCCGTAGCGGCCGAAGCCGGCAATGATGATGGGCGAGTCCTGAGGCTCGGAGATCTCTTTGGCCTTGTCGGAGCCGCATTCCTCATCCTTGATGGTGGAAAAGCGGCGCAGCAGCAGTTTGTCCAGCAGCACCAGCAGCAGCGGGCCCAGCAGCATGGACAGAGCCACCGCTGCGACCAGCATGGACGAGACGCTGTGGCGAAACACCTTGTACTGCGCGGCTGTCTGGAACACCACAAAGGCGAATTCCCCGCCTTGCGCCAGCATCAGCGTGAACACCGGGCGTTCGCGCCAGGGAATCTGCATGAATTTGGCCAAGCCGAAGATCATCACTGCCTTCAGTGCAATAAAGCCCGTCACCATGGCGGCCATGGCCCAGGGAGACTGGAGGATGACGCCAAAGTCAATGCTCATGCCCACGGCCATGAAGAACAGGCCCAGCAGCAGCCCTTTGAACGGCTCGATATTGGTTTCCAGCTCGCTGCGGTATTCGCTGTCGGCCAGCAGCACGCCGGCAAGGAAGGCGCCCAGCGCCATGGACAGGCCCACCTGTGTCATCAGCATGGCAATGCCTACGACCAACAACAAGGAAGTGGCGGTGAAGATCTCGGGGGTCTTGCTGCGCGCAATCCAGCGCAGCAGCGGTTGCAGCAGCAATCGGCCTCCGATGATGACGGCGCCAATCGTGCCCACGGTGTTGAGAATGGCCAGCCAGACATGGCTGTCACCGTGGCTGGCATGAGCGGCCTTGTAAGCGCCGAGAATCGGAATCAGTGCCAGGATGGGGATGGCCGCCACGTCCTGGAACAACAGGATGGAGAAAGCGGCCTGTCCGCTGGGAGTACGCATCAGATTGCGCTCGGCCATGATCTGCAGGCAGACAGCGGTGGACGACAGGGCTAGGCCCATGCCCGCAATCAGGCTGACGCGCCAGGACAGGCCAAAGGCCCATGCGGCCAGAAACAGAATGCCGGTGCAGACCGCCATTTGCGCCATGCCCCAGCCGAAGATCGGTCGCCGCAGCTCCCAGAGGCGCTTGGGCTGCAGCTCAAGTCCGATCACGAACAGCATCAGCACCACGCCAAATTCGGCAAAGTGCAGGATGTCGTCCACATTGCGCACCAGACCAAAACCCCAGGGGCCCATGGCAATGCCGGCGCCCAGGTAGCCGATGATGGCTCCCAGGCCCAGGGCTCTGGCGATGGGGACGGCTAGAACTGCCGCAGTAAGATAGATGAAGCCGTAAGTCAGCCAGATGGGAGAGCCGTGTTCCATGGGAATGTTATGTGGTGTTAACCCTAGAGAGATTCCATTTTGGCACCCGCAGTCAGGCGTCAGATTTTTGACAGAAAGAAAAATGGGACGAATGGTTACCTGCTGCTTATAGCGCCTGGTCAACCATGCGTCTGCAAGTTGACCGCGCAACTTTTAAGATAGGCGCTTTGTGACTGGCGCTTTAGATCGGCGTTTGGAGTGAGTATGGATCTGCACACCTGGTTTGCTTTTTTTGTGGCCTCCTGGATCATTGCGGTCTCGCCGGGCTCGGGGGCCGTGCTGTCCATGAGTCATGGTCTGTCCTACGGCGTGCGCAAGACCAGCGCCACCATCATGGGTCTGCAGCTCGGGTTGCTGCTCATCTTGCTGATAGCCGGGGCCGGCGTGGGCTCGCTGCTCATGGCATCCGAATGGGCCTTCAATGCCGTCAAGATTGTGGGCGCCGGCTATCTCATCTATCTGGGCATCAGCCAGTGGCGCTCCGGTGGCTCGCCGCTGGCAACGCAAGAGGCCGTGCCCGAGGCCAGTCTCAAAAAGCGCGTACTGACGGGCTTTCTGACCAATGCCACCAATCCCAAGGGCATCATCTTCATGGTGGCCGTGCTGCCCCAGTTCATGACCACCAGCCGTCCTCTGGCCCCTCAACTGGCGATTCTGGCTGTGACCATGCTGGCCGTGGATACCACGGTGATGCACAGCTATGCCGCAGGCGCCAGCGCCTTGCGCGGCCTGATGCGCAGCGCACGCGCCATGCGCAACCAGAACCGCGTGTTCGGCGGCCTGCTGATGGCGGTGGGCACGGGGCTGTTCTTTGTGCAGCGCTCCGGTGAAGCCTGATCTGCTTTGAAAAACATAGCTGCAAGCGTATGAATAGATTGAGCCAGCGGCATATTTGATCGAATAATCTAGGGTAAGCCCCTTGTCCCGCGTCAGACATGGCGCAGGGCAGGGGGCTTCTACATTGGGGGCATGAAAACCTTTCGCTCCTACTCCGAAGTGCTGGCCTCGATTGGGCAGGAAGTCGCCGTCAGCGACTGGATCACCATCACACAGGCCCAGATTCAAATGTTTGCCGATGCCACGGGCGATCAGCAATGGATTCATACCGATCCCGAGCGCGCAGCCCAGGGGCCGTTCGGCGCGCCGATTGCCCATGGCTTTCTCACGCTGTCCCTGCTGCCTCAGTTTTTCGAAGGCACTTTCAAGATCGAAGGCGCCAAGATGGGAGTGAACTACGGGCTCAACCGTGTGCGCTTCATGGCCCCGGTGCCCGTCAACAGCCGCTTGCGGGCCCGCATGACATTGCAGGCGGCGGAGCGCATCGAGCCGGCCGGCATCCAGATGACCTGGCTGGTGACGGTGGAGCGCGAGGGCAGCGACAAGCCTGTGTGCGTGGCCGAGTCGCTGGCGCGCAGCTTTGGTGCTGCGGCCTGATTCGCGGCGTAATTTTCAAGCCATGAAAAAAGCCCCTTGGCATCGGCCTTGGGGCTTTGTTATTGAGCAGCACCTTGCACAGCAGGGTGCTGCGCAGAAGTCGTCATTCGCCATAGTTATCCAGCAAACCGGCCTTGCCAGCGGCAATGGTTTCCTGGCGCACCTGCTCACGGCTGAGGTTGCTGGATTGCTGTTGCTGGGGCAGAGGCAGATAGGCATCGCCAACGGGCTGCAGCTGACCCCTGGCCATGGCGTCCTGCACCTGGGCCTTGACCTGGGCACGGGTCAGGGTGGACTGTGATGCAACTTCGGGAGGGTAGTGATCGCCGGTGAAGTCAAAGCCTGCGGCCTGTGCAGCGGCGGCGGACATGGCCAGGGTGGCAACGATGGCGAGGCGGTTGGCGTATTTCATGATTCGTCCTTTGGGTACATCGGGCCTGCAGTCCTGGCGGATATCGTCGGTCGGCTGCAAGTCCATGAGTCGTACTTTAGGACGATCTAATTGCGAGAAAAATCCCTTGTTGCGCAACTTATTGTTCCGAAAATAGAGACAATAAGCGGGAACTTAAAGAGCCGTCTTGGGCTCTGCAAGGGCAGCACCCGCGAAGCCCTGCTGACGCCAGGCTTCAAACACCGTCACGGCCACGGCATTGGATAGGTTCAGGCTGCGCTGAGATGCCAGCATGGGCAGGCGCAGTCGCTGCTCGTTGGGGAACTGGGCGCGCACCTCGGGTGGCAGGCCCTTGCTTTCAGAGCCAAAGACCAGCCAGTCGCCAGCTTTGAATTCCATGGCATGCGCCGGGCTGCTGCTATGTGTGGTCATGGCGAACATGCGCTCGCGCTGCGGCTGGCAGGTTTCGAGGAAGGCGTCCCAACTGGCGTGGCGGGCTACATTGGCGTACTCGTGATAGTCCAGTCCGGCGCGGCGCATATGCCGGTCTTCCATGGAAAAGCCCAGCGGCTCGATCAGATGCAGGCTGCAACCCGTATTGGCGGCCAGACGGATGACATTGCCCGTGTTGGGAGGGATCTCGGGCGCCACAAGAACGATATGAAACATGGGGCGCTATTGTGCAGCCCGGCTTTGACCCACGCTGCTGCCTTCGCAGTTCCAGACTGGCGAATATGGGTCAAGGCGTGCGTGCCAGCACGACGGCTCTGACCGATGCCGCGCCGGCCGACAGCAGGCAGCCTGCCAGTGCATCCAGCGTGGCACCGGTGGTCATCACGTCGTCGAGCAGCAAAATCTCCCGCCCTTTCACCAGAGCCTGTCGAGCCGGGGCGAGGCTGAAAATGCCGCGCAGCTGGCGCAGTCTTTGTTCCCGGCTGGAGGCATGTTGGGGCAGCTCCAGATGTTGGCGTTGCACAGCCTCGCTCAGCAAGGGCAAAGGCCTGTCGTATTGCTCAGAGAGGGAGCGTGCCAGCAGCAGGCTGTGGTCAAAGCCGCGCTCGCGCACGCGCTGTGCGGAGGCCGGCATGGGCAGCAAGGCATCGCAGGCCCGTAACTGCTCCCTGACTTCGGGGTGACCGGCCATCAGCCTGCCCAGACTGCGCACCAACCCCAGGTCGGCCTGAAATTTGTAGCGTGTGATGAGGTTTTGCCATGGGTAGGCATAGTCCAGCGCGGCGGTGCAGCGCTTGAGTCGGGGTGGTTGCTTGAGGCAGTTGCCGCAGAGGCTGACCAGAGCCGGCAGCGGCAGGGCACAGCTGTGGCAGCGGTGCTTGTGCTGGGCCCAGCGTGCATGGCAGTCGCGGCAGATACGCGGCCCCGGCCAGCGTCCACAGATTGCGCATTGGCTGGGCAAGGCATCCAGCCAACGCTGCTGCTGGCGGCGCAGGTGTGAAAGCCATGTCGCATGAAGGTCGGGCATGGAATCAATATACTCGCGCCGCATTGATCTTCACTCCGGCAGTTGGTGAGCGGCTCGCTCGACTCTCTGCCTGCTTCTGTCCGCCCATGTCCCACGTCCTGCCTCCAACAATTGATTCTGCAGCTGCAAACCATTGGCAAATGGCCGCTCCGGCCGAATCCCCCTGGTTGCACGAAGAGGTGGCCAGTCGCATGCAACAGCGCCTGGACTGGATCGTGAAGCCGCCTGAGCAATGGTGTCACTGGGAGCCGGTTCGCGGCGGCATGCAGGCTCACCAACTGCTGCGCGAGCGCTATCCGCAGGCCGAATGCACGATCTATGAACCCGTAGCCCGCCGCGAGGCCGTGGCCCAGGACAAGCTCGGCAGCCGCTGGTGGCAGCTTTCGCGCTGGAAGGGGGCTGCCGTGCAGATGGGGGCGCCCGCAGATGCCAGCATGGACATGCTCTGGGCCAATATGCTGCTGCATACGGCAGCCGATCCGCAGACCCTGATCGAGCGCTGGCACAAGGCACTCAAGGTCGACGGCTATGTCATGTTCTCCTGCCTCGGGCCGGATACGGTGCAGCAGCTGCATCGGCTCTACGCCGAACTCGGCTGGGGGCCGGCAGGTCATACGTTTACCGATATGCATGACTGGGGCGACATGCTGGTGCATTCCGGCTTTGCCGAGCCGGTGATGGACATGGAGCGCATCACTCTGACCTTTGCCACGCCGCAGCGTCTGTTGCAGGAACTGCGCGAACTGGGCCGCAATCTGCACCCCGGGCGTTTTGCCGGTCTGCGTGGCCGTGACTGGAAGGCCGGGCTGCTGCAGAAAATGGCGGAGCGCTGGGCCGACAAGCAGCCCGATGGACAGCTCTCGTTGACCTTCGAGATCGTTTATGGCCACGCCTACAAACCGCAGCCCAAACTGCGTCTGGAAGCCAACAGCGCCGTGTCGCTGGAAGACATGAAGGCCATGCTCAAGCAGCCCCGCAACACGGGTTTGCGATAGCACATCTGTCGTTTTCCGGTCATTGATTCGACACAAAGCTGCCTACAATTTCCCCTAGTTATTTCATGGATAGCAGCAATCCTTCGGGCTTCTCTCCTGCCTGAAGGAAACCAGACAGTGCGGCCCAAGCCGCCAGGGGAGATATCGGGTGTTTCGCTTTGCCAAGGGGACTGGCCAGCGGGTTCGACAGCGGCCGGTTTTTGCATTTCATCATCACCACAAGCCAGCTTTTTGCTGCGCTGACGCATCCTTGTGCCCGGCGGTTGTCGCGGTGCAGGGACGTCCCATCTTCTTCCCTTCTGTCTTGGCTGCCAGGCCAGTTTCAGCCATCTCCGACACTTGCCGTGAGATGCGCTTGCCAGTACGAGTTTCAAGTCCGGTCAGGCCTGCCTACGCAAGGTCGATTGGCATGGGTTTCCGGTACATGCATTAGTGAATGCGCGCAGACAGTGCTATCAAATTCTGGGGCATGCTGCGTTGAAGTTCGCGAGGTAGTGTGAGTGTCACAGCCTTCTGGCCGGCAGCGGCACGAAGCGGTGTGAGCGAGTGGACAACTGAGGCTTAGAGGTAAGTGAAAACGATGAAAAACATTTCCACCAAGCTGGTTCCCTGGAGTTTGGCCTTGGCGGCGTGGGGTAGTTCCATGGCCTATGCGGCGCAGGATCTGCCGGGAGGCCCTGCCGTCAACCAGCTCAATCTGCATCCGCCTGTGACACGCATTGCCGTGGAGCAGCACTGGCTGCACTGGATGATGCTCATCATCTGCACGGTGATCTTTATCGCGGTGTTCGGGGTGATGTTCTACTCCATCTGGAAGCACCGCAAATCCCAGGGTGCCAAGGCTGCGAACTTTCATGAATCGGTCAAGGTGGAGGTGGCCTGGACGGTTGCTCCCTTCATCATCGTGATTCTGATGGCGCTGCCCGCCACCAAGGTGCTGGTGGCACAGAAGGACACGACCAATGCCGACCTCACGATCAAGGCCACCGGCTATCAGTGGAAATGGGGTTATGACTATCTGAGCGGCGAGGGCGAAGGCCTGGGCTTTGTTTCCACGCTGGACAATGCCCAGCGTCAGATGTCCAACAGCGGCGATGTGAGCAATGCGCCCAACGACTATCTGCTCAGGGTCGACAACCCGCTGGTCGTACCCGTGGGCAAGAAGGTGCGCATCATCACCACGGCCAACGATGTGATCCACTCCTTCATGGTGCCGGCCTTTGGCATCAAGCAGGATGCGATTCCCGGCTTCGTGCGCGATACCTGGTTCAAGGCCGAGAAGACCGGCGACTACTACGGCCAGTGTGCCGAGTTGTGCGGCAAGGAGCATGCCTACATGCCCATTCATGTGAAGGTGCTGTCTGCCGAAGCCTACACCGCCTGGGTGGCCGGAGAGAAGAAGAAGCTGGCCGCCAAGGCCGATGATCCGAACAAGGTCTGGGTGCTGGCCGATCTGGTGGCACGTGGCGAAAAAGTCTATGCCGCCAACTGCGCTGCCTGCCACCAGGCCAATGGCAAGGGAGCCGGTCCCATCAAGCCGCTGGACGGCAGTCCCGTGGTCCTGGGCCCCACGGCCGACATGATGCACGCCGTGCTCGAAGGTCGCGCCAACGGTGCCATGCCGGCCTGGAAGCAGCTGAGCGACACCGAACTGGCCGCAGTGGTGACCTTTGCCAAGAATCATTGGAGCAACCAGACCGGCCAACTGGTGCAGCCCGCCCAGTTCGTGGCAGCGCGTGGCGGCAAATTCCCTGAAGGCGGAGGCAGTGCTGCACCCGCCGCTCCTGCGGCAGACTCTGCTGCCCCTGCGCAAGGTGCAGCCGCTGCCGCCAGCGACGCCGGCCCTTATCAAGTCTTTTTCGAGACCGGCAAGAGCGTGCTGGACGACAAGGCCCAGGCTGCGGTGAAGAAGGCGGCCGAGTACTGGAGTGCCCACAACGACGGCAAGATTGCTCTGTCGGGCTTTGTGGACTCCACCGGCAACGCCGACAAGAACGCGGAGCTGGCCAAGGAGCGAGCCAAGGCCGTGGCCAAGCTGCTGGAGGACAGCGGTATTGCGGGAGACCGCATCGAGCTGCGCAAGCCCGAGACCATCACGGCTGCGGCAGGCGCGGACCAGCAGGCACGCCGTGTTGACATCACGGCCGCGAAGTAAGCCCCGGGTATAGAGACCGATTGGAGAAAAGAATATGAGCGCCGTAGTTCCTCCCGTCCACACCCATGAGGGCCATGGTCACGACCATGGGCACGACGACCATCACCACGCCATGCCCTCGGGCTGGCGCCGCTGGCTGTTTGCCACCAACCACAAGGACATCGGCACGATGTACCTGCTGTTCTCCTTCACCATGCTGATGGTGGGAGGCATTCTGGCCATGCTGATCCGTGCCGAGCTGTTCGAGCCTGGCCTGCAGATCGTCAACCCCGAGCTGTTCAACCAGCTCACCACCATGCACGGCCTGATCATGGTGTTCGGCGCCATCATGCCGGCCTTCGTGGGCTTCGCGAACTGGATGCTGCCGCTGCAGATCGGTGCTTCCGACATGGCGTTTGCGCGCATGAACAACTTCAGCTTCTGGCTGCTGATTCCCGCCGGCATCATGCTGGTGGGCTCGTTCTTCATGCCCGGCGGTGCGCCGGCGGCCGGCTGGACGCTGTATGCGCCGCTGACGCTGCAGATGGGTCCGTCCATGGACACCAGCATCTTTGCCATGCACATCATGGGTGCCAGCTCCATCATGGGCGCGATCAACATCATCGTCACCATCCTGAACATGCGCGCGCCCGGCATGACGCTGATGAAGATGCCGCTGTTTGCCTGGACCTGGCTGATCACCGCCTATCTGCTGATCGCCGTGATGCCGGTGCTGGCCGGCGCCATCACCATGACGCTGACCGACCGCCACTTCGGCACCAGCTTCTTCAATCCTGCGGGCGGTGGCGATCCGGTGATGTACCAGCACATCTTCTGGTTCTTCGGTCACCCCGAGGTCTACATCATGATCTTGCCGGCCTTCGGCATCGTCAGCCAGATCGTGCCCGCCTTCAGCCGCAAGAAGCTGTTTGGCTACACTTCCATGGTCTATGCCGTGGCGGCGATTGCCATCCTGTCCTTCATCGTCTGGGCGCACCATATGTTCACCACGGGCATGCCGGTCACGGGTCAGCTGTTCTTCATGTACGCGACCATGCTGATCTCCGTGCCCACGGCCGTGAAGGTGTTCAACTGGACGGCCACCATGTGGCGCGGCTCCATGAGCTTTGAAACCCCGATGCTGTTCGCCGTGGGCTTCATTTTCGTGTTCACCATGGGGGGCTTCACGGGACTGATACTGTCCATGGCGCCCATCGACATCCAGCTGCAGGACACCTATTACGTGGTGGCCCACTTCCACTATGTGCTGGTGGCCGGTTCGCTGTTCTCCATGTTTGCCGGCTATTACTACTGGTCGCCCAAGTGGACGGGCGTGATGTATTCCGAGACGCGTGGCCGCATCCATTTCTGGGGCTCGCTGATCTTCTTCAACATCACCTTCTTCCCCATGCACTTCCTGGGTCTGGCCGGCATGCCGCGTCGCTATGCCGACTACCCCATGCAGTTCGCCGACTTCAACATGATTGCCTCCATCGGCGGCTTTGGCTTCGGTCTGATGCAGGTGTACTTCTTCCTGTTCGTCGTCTGGCCCGCCATGCGCGGCCATGGCGAGAAGGCACCGCAAAAACCCTGGGAAGCGGCCGAGGGTCTGGAATGGGAAGTGCCTTCTCCGGCGCCGTTCCACACCTTCGAGACGCCTCCCAAGCTCGATGAAACCGCGACGAAGGTGATAGCTTGAGGAGGCGCGTATGACGACCCAGGAGCAACGCAAGAACAACCTGAGGCTGGGGCTGATCCTGGCCTCCACGGCTGTCGTGTTCTTTATCGGATTTGTGGTGAAGATGGCCTGGCTGCATTGAGGCAGCCCGATGGCAACCGAGTGGAGGAGCTTGAGGTGAGCATAGCCAAGGAAAACGCGAAGATGGTGGGCAAATTGGCGATCGTTGCCCTGGGCATGTTTGCGTTTGGCTATGTGCTCATTCCCATCTACAAGCATATCTGCGAGCTGACGGGCATCAACATCCTGTCGCTGTCTGAAAAGCAGGTGCCCGGCGCCGGCGTGGCGGGCCGCGACGTGAAGCTTCCGCCCAACAGCCAGATCGACACCAGCCGCACCATCACCGTGGAGTTCGATGCCAATGCTCGCGGTCCCTGGGACTTCAAGCCGGCCATGCGTTCGGTGCAGGTTCACCCCGGCGAGCTGGCCACGGTGATGTATGAGTTCCAGAACGTGCAGAACCGGCGCATGGCCGCGCAGGCCATCCCCAGCTATGCACCGCGCCAGGCCACGGCCTTCTTCAACAAGCTGGAGTGCTTCTGCTTTTCGCAGTACACGCTGGAGCCCGGCGAGAAGCGTGAGTGGCCGGTGGCCTTCGTCATCGATCCGCGCATCTCCAAGGATGTGAAGACCATCACGCTGTCCTACACCTTCTTCGAGGTGGGCGGCAAGACCCCTGCAGCGCCCGATGCCAGCACGGCGGCAGTCGTCACGCCCGGAGGCAGCTCATGACACAGGACGTCAAGAAGACCGGATTCTGGCGCAGCATTGTGGCCGTCGCCTGGGCCATGCTGGGCGTGCGCAAGGGCAAGGAGTACGAAAAGGATTTCGCCAGCATCACGCCGCTGCATGTGATTGCCGTGGGGCTGGTGGCGATTTTTGCCTTGGTATTAGCGTTGATATGGATCGTCAACCTGGTCGTTTAGCCTTGGCTGAAACAGGTGTGGCGAATGCAGTGCAAGTGATAGTGGAGCGTCGGTCAAAACAACGATCAACAGAGTCAGGAGCCGAGTGATGAGTGCAACCCCGCAGGGCGCAACCCCTTACTACTATGTGCCAGCCGAATCCAGCCATCCCGTGATGGCGGCCATCGGTCTGTTCTTTGTGATCCTGGGCGCAGGCACCTGGATCAATGGTCACGAATGGGGAATGTATTCCCTGTTCGTCGGTCTGGTCTGGTGGCTGGCCGTGCTGTTCGTCTGGTTCCGCGATGCAGCGCGCGAAAGCGAGGCCGGGCTCAACAGCCGCAAGATCGACCTGTCCTACCGCTGGAGCATGAGCTGGTTCATCTTCTCTGAGGTGATGTTCTTCGGCGCCTTCTTCACTGCGCTGTGGTGGGCTCGCGCGCACTCGGTGCCGGCGCTGGGCAGCCTGGCCAACGAGCTGCTGTGGCCCAACTTTCAGTCCGTGTGGCCCAGCGTTGCCCCCGGTGCCACGGCGTCGCCCGCGAATATTGTCGAGCCCTTCAAGACCGTGGGTCCGTTCTGGCTGCCCACCATCAACACGGCGCTGCTGCTGAGCTCGGGCGTGACGCTGACCATCGCCCACCATGCGCTGCAGGTCAACAACCGCGCGCGCTGCATCAGCTTCATGTGGATGACGGTGATTCTGGGTTTCGTCTTCCTCTGCGTGCAGGGCTACGAATACCACCATCTCTACAACGACTACAACCTCAAGCTCAACTCGGGCGTTTTCGGCTCCACCTTCTACATGCTGACGGGCTTTCACGGCTTCCACGTGCTGGTGGGCATGCTGATGCTGTTCTTCATCACCATCCGCCTGATGAAGGGCGACTTTAGCGACAAGCACCACTTCGGCTTCGAAGGCGCGGCCTGGTACTGGCACTTTGTGGACGTGGTCTGGGTCTTTCTCTACATCCTCGTGTACTGGATGTAAGACATTCAAAAATAGAAGCGTCTTGCGCATGACCCACATAGAATTCAGCATCAAAAAATGCTGAATTCTATGAATGGCAAGCGCAAGGCGCTTTTATTTTTGGAGCGTTATCCAGCGCGGCGCAAAGCGGTCTATTGCCCGGGCTGCCAGCCCGTGGGCTGTATCCATCCCATCTTGGCCGCCAGCAGAACGCAGAGAAACAGCGCAACCGACAAAGCCACGCGCAGGGCCAGGGCGCGAAACATCTTGCGGCTGCGCTCGGCGTCGTCGGCCTCCGAGCTTTCGCTGTCGTCGCCCCTGCGCATCATGAAGAACAGCGCACTGCCGAGACTCGCCAAGATGGCGAGAAAGGCGAGAATGATCACGAATTTCATGAACGGATTATCTGGTGCGCATTTCCCGATTTCCAGACCTCTGGCGGTTTCTACTGATTTCTGCGGCGGCCTTGATCTGCGTGGCCGCCACAGCATCGCTGGGCTTTTGGCAACTGGGCCGGGCAGCGCAGAAGCAGGCCATCTTTGATGCCATCATGCGCCAACAGGCGCTGGAGCCCTGGCATAACGCACAACTGGCAGCAGAAGTGCCGCTGGCATCCGAATCCATCGGCCAAGCGCAACAGGCGACGCTGCTGCATCGACCCGTGCAACTGCAGGGCCAGTGGCTGGCCGAGCAGACCATCTTTCTCGACAACCGGCAGATGCAGGGCCGCGCCGGCTTCTATGTGCTCACGCCTTTCAGACTGAGTGCGCCTCACGGGCACAGGGTTGTCGTCGTGCAGCGTGGCTGGGCACCACGCAACTTCATGGACCGCGCGCTCCTGCCCGAGGTGCAGACGCCTGCAGGCCTGGTCAGCATCGAGGGCAGGCTGGAGGCACCGCCGTCCAGGCTGATGGAGCTGGAAGCGGCCCATGGCGGGGCAGACCCTGATGAGCAAAAGTCGCGCATCCGACAGAATGCAGACATTGCCCTGTGGGCGCAGCAAGGCGGCTTGCCGCTGCTGGCGCTGAGCGTGGTGCAAAGCGGCAGCGCCAGCGAAGGCTTGCTGCGCGACTGGCCGCAGATCAATGCCGGTGTGCAAAAGCACTACGGCTATGCTTTTCAGTGGTTCGGACTCAGTGTCTTGGTGGTGTTGCTCTATGTCTGGTTTCAACTCGTCCGACGCTTTTACCCCGGCCGCCGCGCAGCGCAGCCCGAGGGATGAACCGCTGAGCTTTGCGGTCCACGGCCTGCCCGATCCCGCACAGAGCCAGGCGCGCAGCGGTCGCTGGAAGATGCTGGCCGTGCTGCTGGTCTGTGCGGCGCCGGTGCTGGCCTCCTACTTCACCTACTACGTGTTGCGTCCTTCGCAGCAGCGCAGCTATGGCGAGCTGATTGCCGAGCAGCCCGGTCTGCCCGAGGTACAGGCCAATACGCTGGACGGACGCAGCGTGAATCTGAGCAGCCTCAAGGGCCAGTGGTTGCTGCTCAGCACCAGTGCCGGGGACTGCGGGCAACGCTGTCAGGATCATCTCTATCTGCAGCGCCAGCTGCGTGAAACCCTGGGCCGTGAAAAAGACCGGCTGGACTGGGTCTGGCTCATCAGCGACCAGCAGCCTGTGCCTGAAAAAATCCTGCCTGCTGCCGAGCAAGCCACAACGCTGCGTGTGCCCGCTACAGTCATCGGCAACTGGCTCAAGCCCGAGGCGGGACATGCGCTGGACGAGCATCTGTATGTGGTCGATCCGCAGGGTCACTGGATGATGCGCTTTCCTGCAAACATGGACAAAGCCACGGCCGGCAAGGCCAAGCGCGATCTGGAGCGGCTGCTGCGCGCCTCTGCCTCTTGGGATGAGGCCGGGCGAGCCACGGCCGAAACGGCGCAGAAATAGCTGTTGAAACCCGCGGTAGCCGGCTCTCGCAAGCGCTATCAGCGATCTGAATCATGGTCAGCGAGGAGGGCCGCATGCAGGCAGAAATCTCGGATTTGAAAGACGCGGTTCCGGCAGCAGGAGCGGCTGCTTCGCGCTGGGCACAGTATTACGCGCTGACCAAGCCCAAGGTGGTGCAGCTCATCGTCTTTTGCGCCTTCATCGGCATGGTGCTGGCCGTGCCTGGCGCTCCCGGCTGGCAGGACTGGGGTCGCATGCTGGTGGCATGTGCAGGCATCTGGCTGGTGGCCGCGGCGGCAGCGGCCTTCAACTGCCTGGTCGAGCGCAGCATCGATGCGCGCATGAAGCGCACGGCCTGGCGCCCCACGGCGCGCGGCGAGCTCTCGCATTCCCAGGCCTTGCTGTTTTCGGCCTTGCTGTGCGCCGCAGGGGCCGCCATCTTGCTGCTGGCCGTGAACGCGCTCACGCTATGGCTGACGCTGGCCACCTTCATCGGCTACGCCGTGATTTACACCCTGGTGCTCAAGCCATTGACGCCCCAGAACATCGTCATCGGCGGGGCATCGGGTGCCATGCCGCCTGTTCTGGGCTGGGCGGCGATGACGGGACAGGTAGGGCATGAAGCCCTGCTGCTTTTTCTCATCATCTTTCTCTGGACGCCGCCGCATTTCTGGGCGCTGGCGCTGTACCGAGTGGAGGACTACCGGCGCGCCGGTCTGCCCATGCTGCCGGTCACGCATGGCAATGCCTTCACGCGGCTGCAGGTGTTTCTCTATACCCTGGTGCTGTTCGCCGGCTGTCTGCTGCCTTTTGTGGTGGGAATGAGCGGCTATCTCTACCTTTTTGCCGCAGTGATTCTGGGGTTGGGCTTTTGCGGTTATGGTTGGGCACTGCTGCGCAACTACTCGGATGCGCTGGCACGCAAGACCTTCCGCTTTTCCCTGATCCATCTGAGCCTGCTGTTTGCCGCGCTGCTGGTGGATCATTACCTGGCCTGACCGATCATGGATAAACGAGGTGCGCTGCGCGTACTCGGCGCTTTAGGCGCCGCAACACTGGCCGGTGCGGCCACATTGACATTGACTGGCTGCAAGGACGATAGCAAGCCCAAGTTTCAGGGCGTGGATGTGACGGGGGCAGACTATGCCAAGGACATTCCTCTCACCGATGTCCACGGAAAAAAGCGCAGTCTCAAGGACTTCTCGGGCAAGGTGGTGGCCGTGTTCTTCGGTTACACCCAGTGTCCTGATGTCTGCCCCACCACGCTGCAGGAACTGCTTGAAGTCAAGCAGGCGCTGGGCGCCGATGGCGACAAGCTGCAGGCCGTGTTTGTGTCCCTGGATCCCGAGCGTGATACGCCTGAGGTACTCAAGGCCTACCTGGCCAACTTCGACGAGAGCTTTGTGGGACTCAGCGGTACGGCTGACGAGATTGCTGCCGTGGCCAAGGATTTCAAGATTTTCTTCAAGAAGGTGCCAGGCAAGGTTGAAGGAACTTACACCCTCGATCATTCGGCCGGTACCTATCTTTTCGATCCCCAGGGCCGCTTGCGCGTGTACGAGCGCTACGGCGCGGGGCCCCAGTTGCTGACTCAGGACGTGAAGGCACTGCTGGGCTGAAGCTGTCGCGACCAGCAGCATTGGTCTCGGATTCTGAAATTTATTGTTACATGTTGGTGTTTGATATAGCGCAAGGAGAGCGTGCGATCTCGCGCGCATAGTGAGCGACTTCAAACACTTGGCAAGGCTCGATCCGGCTTCCTAGAGTTGGGCATGCAGGCCGTTGATGCAGCATGGGGAGTGGCTGCACGCAGGGACGCCAGAGTGGATATCTGGAGTCCGTGTATGGCCGAATGCCCTTTTTCTTCAATGCTCAAACCGGTGTCTGAACCAGCGCTGGCGGACTGCCAGCGCCGGTTGCGGCTGGCCATGTCGGCCTGGCAGGAGGGGGTGAGTCTTTCCGCCATGCTGAGCCGGCGTGAGCAGCAGGCGCTGGATGCCGCTCCGGACGGCATTTTGCTGGTGGATCGTGACGGGAACATCGTGACGGCCAATGCTGCCATGCAGGCCATTTCAGGCTACGGGCGCGGCGAGCTCGAAGGGCAGGCGCTGGACACGCTGCTGCCGCCCGAGTTTCAGGCCGGGCATGGCCATTACCTGCGCAGCTACTTCGCCCAGCCATCGCGCCGGCCCATGGGGCTGGGTGGCGTGCTGTGGCTGCAGCGCAAGCAGGGCAATGCCGTGCCGGTGGACATTGCTCTTGGCTATTTTGGCGATGACGACAAAGGTCTGGCCATAGCCTTTGTGCGTGATGTGACGGAGTTGCATCAGATGCAGCAACGCCTGAAGTTCCAGGCCACCAAGGACACCTTGACTGGCCTCAATAATCGCTGGCAATTCGGCCAGGAGCTGCAGGAGCAACTCAAGCTGGCGCAGGCCGACGGCGAAGCACTGGCCCTGCTGCAACTTGATCTCGACAACTTCAAGGCCATCAATGACGGCTACGGCCATGCCGCAGGCGATCAGCTGCTGCGGGAGGTCGCCAGGCGGCTGAAATCCCAGCTGCGCAGCGAGGGCGTGCTGGCACGCCTGGGTGGCGACGAATTCATGGTGCTGCTGGTGGGTGAGAATGCGGCCCGGGCCCGCTTCTGGAGCGAGCAGATACTGGCGGCGCTCTCCATCCCCTTCAAGCATGACGGGCTGGCACTGGATTTTGGTGCCAGCGTGGGCATTGCCCTTTATCCCGACGATGCGCAGACCGGCGACGACCTGATGCGCTTCGCCGATATGGCCATGTACAGCGCCAAGGGCCAGGGGCGCGGCCATGCGGTGTTTTTCGAACCCGCCATGGGCAAGGAAATGGCCGAACGCGTGCAACTGGCCGAGCGCTTGCGCATGGCGCTCAGCTATGGTGGCTTGCAACTGCACTACCAGCCTCAGGTCAAGGTCGAGAGCGCCGCTGTGGTGGCTGTGGAAGCCTTGCTGCGCTGGCATGATCCCTTGCTGGGCAATGTCAGTCCGGCGCGCTTTATTCCGGTGGCCGAGGCCTCGGGCCAGATCGTGGCTCTGGGCAACTATGTGCTCGACGCAGCCTGCAAGCAGATCGCTTTGTGGCTCAAGGCCGGTACGCCGTTGCGGGTAGCGGTCAATCTTTCTGCCTATCAACTGCGGCAGGTGAATCTGGTCGAGCAGGTCAGCAGCTGTCTGCAGCGCTATCAGGTACCGCCGCAATGGCTGGAGCTGGAAGTGACCGAATCCCAGGCCATGATCAATCCCGCTCAGGGGAGCGAAGTGCTGCAGGGGCTGGCTCGGTTGGGAGTGACGATTGCGCTGGATGATTTCGGCACCGGCCATTCGTCATTGGCCTATCTTCAATATCTGCCGCTGCAGCGCGTCAAGCTGGGGCGGGAGTTCCTGTTTCCCTCGCCTTGTCGTGACAGGTTGATGGGCGGCATTGTGCATATGGCCCATGCACTGGATCTGGAGGTGGTGGCCGAAGGCGTCGAAGAACTCGATCAGTTGCAGCTGCTGCGCGACATCGGCTGCGAGTTTTTCCAGGGTTGGCTGCATTCGCGCGCCATGCCCGCCGAGCAGGTGCGGGACTGGCTGGCAGTGGTTTGACGGGATTAGCGTGGCTGCTGCTTCCAGTCAGGCTCGGGAAAATGCTCGTTGGATGCGGTGACGATCAGGTCCAGCACCGGCTTGCCTTCTTCGTTGAAGCGCACTCCGGGGCCCCAACGCGCCTGTTGGCGCTGGCCCGAGAACCAGAACAGCTTGCGCTCCCAGCTGCCGGGCTTGGGCGCCTTGCGGTTGGCCTGAATCAGGTGCTCCTGTATGCGTTGCAGGCCTGCTGTGAGACGCCACGGAGCCAGTTGCAGAAGAGCATCTCGCAGTTCTTGCGCCCAGGGCTCTGGCGCGGGCGAGAAGCGCTGAAATGACTGGCCTGCTGCTAGTCTTCGCACGCGTTCGTGCAGCTCGATGCCATACAGTGCGCAGGCCTCGCTGATCCTGCCTTGCGCCATCAGCTGGCGTGCCTTGCGCTCCAGCTCAGAGTCCTTGGGGGTGTCTGCTGACGACCACAGCCAGCGGGCATCGCTCCATTGATGGCGGCAGTTGTAGAGAAACTCGGACGATAGAAGCAATTGCCAGCGGGGCATCTTTGACTGCATCACCGATCGAACCATCAGGCAGGGCTGGCGCTTGCGTGTGGCGGGGCCATAGGCCGCGAGTATGGCGGTGGTGCGCGCCGCAAGTCGTCCGCGATCATCGCGTGGCCAGGATTGAAGCAGGCGCACGGGGTCGATGGCCGCCACATCGGCCTGCAGCTGTTCGAGCGCCGGCCCGGCATCGGCAAGCGTGTCCAGCATGCCGAGGTTCAGATCCTGATCCATCGCAGGTACACAGGCTTCAGTCTCGTCGGTATATGGACTGCGGGCCATGGCCTGGATGGTGACCTGCGTCGGCGCTGCATCAGGCGCTGTGCGCCACTCATGCAGCAGCTGTGCAAAGCGCCCGGGGTTGCAGCTGACTTCATGGTGTATGACTTCACCGGCCGCATCGCGCAGCGTGATCCAGGCATGCAGCCTGTGCTCGGCGCCCAACTGCATGGCCTCCTCATACCTGGTGGCCGAGAAAGCGCCGTTGCCACCGTGGTGCACAAAGAATTCGACATCCATGGAGCCGGCTGCTGCGCTGCTGCTGATGCGTGTTCTGGCCGCGTCCTTGTGTTCGGCCTGGCAATCCGGAAGCTGCAGCCATTGCTGCGAAATCTGGGCAATCAAGTCTTGCATGAAGAAGGTGGAAAAGCGCCTGAGCTGCGTCAGTCGTCAAAAAGACCGATGTAGCTCAGTCCGTTGTAGAGCTTGTCAGGATCGGTGATCGTCTCGCAGGGGTCGGCATAGACAAACATGGCGTTGGCCGTGTGAATGCCTTGGGCCTCGCAGGCCTGCACGATGAGCGCGAGCGATGCGTCGGAGTCCAGCGTGCTTTGTCCCGCGATGGCGGCGACAGGGACCGGCTCGGGCAGCCAGATCACCAGCAGCAGGTCTTCGTCGAACAGAAATTTTCTGCCCAGGTCCTGGCAGAAACCGCAACCCGTGACATCTTCGCTGCTGCCCTCGATGTCTTCGACTTCCAGATCCCAGTAACTGTCTGCATGTTCAAAGTAGCGGGCAAATTCCGGCTCGCCCAGCGGCGTATTGCCGATCCAGAAATGCAATGCGGAAAAAGGCGCGGGCGGCGGTGTCGGACCCAGCTCCTCGACCCAGTCGAACAGGGTTCCGGACTTGAGGCGGTGGCGCTTTTCCAGTTCCGGAAAGCCGCCGCCGGGTGTGCGGTTCAGCGCTTCGTCCACCAGAGCCTTGCGAAATGCCAGCGAATAGGTCTTGCCGGATTTGTTTTCAGATTTCATTGGACGGGTCCGTAGTGCATGACCACCAGCTTGTTCAAAGGCTCCGGGTAGTCCCAGAAGGCTTCTTCCAGTTCCTGCAACTGCTCATGCTCGGCGTCCGTCAGCAGTGCAGGCAGATCGGAGAAGTCCACATTTTCTGATGTCTCCTCGAAGCGCTTGAGTACCGCAAACATGTCTTGCAGACATTGATGCGTGAGGGGAGCGCCTATGGCCTGCAGAGCCTGCAGGGTGAGCTGATGGTTCTCCACTCCCCAGTTGCCCAGAAACTGCAGAAAGCCGCCGTTGTTGATATCGGCTTCCATGCGCCACAGAGCCACCAGTTCACGCTGGACCGGAGATATCCGGGTGATGTCCCATTGGGCGGCGAGCAGCGCGCCCATAGCCTGGTTGTAGAGACTGTCCTGATCCAGGTCCCAGACGCTGACCATGCCTTCGGGAGATGGCTGCCACAGCGCCGGCCAGTTCAGACCGTGATCCTCGTCGGTCAGAACCCAGTGCAGCCTTTGATCGGGCGCGGAGCTTTCCAGGCGGATATGCCGTTTGATGGGCTCGGCCAGTTCACGTCCATCCGCTAGTGCCAGCCAGATGGTCTGCTCGTCGATGCGAACGCCTGTGATGCGATTGCTTCGTGGGTCCATGGTTCAGCTTTGTGCGGCGGTCTGATCCATCACCGTCTCGGCGGCCCGGTGCATCTTGGCCAGCTCGCGCGCGGGAATGGGGTGCTCGCCATTGGCCATGCGTGTCAGCAGCGAGTGCAGCATCTCGGTGGACAGGCCGTGCAGCACCAGGCGGTAGGCCGCATACAGGGTGGACAGCGGCACCATGGGGTGCTTGTTGTTGAGCAGCACCAGATGCTCGGGCGAGGCCAGGATCTTGGCGCAGTAGATGGCAACGGTTTCGTCGAGCTGCAGCGAGTTGCTGGCGCGCCAGAAGTCGTTGTCGGTCAGCAGCAACTGGTAGATGGGCGTGTACAGCTCGATGGCGCTTTGCAGGTCGATGACGTTGAAGCGCCCGCGCGGCATGTCTTCGAGCCTGAGATCGGGCTCGCGGATCATGGAGAAATCGGGCTCGGCCACGGGCACCAGTTCCTGCCCGTTCTCGCGCAGAGCCTTGTTCAGGCGGATTACGAAGTTGAAGAGGTTGAGGTCGTGCTTGAGAAACAACTCGTCCTTCACATCGTCGATTTCCATGGGCATCAATGGCGCGGTGCTGACTTTGGTCGGGGCATTGGCGGCGACGAAGGCCAGTACCTGGGAGCCCAGATGAAAGTGGCGCATGATGAGCCAGTTGGCCTCTGGCGAGAGAAACTTCTTCATGCCGAAGGCCAGCAGGCGGTGCAGCAGCATGGAGTGCGACCAGCGCTTGGGCAGAAAGATCTTCAGCGCCTGAATGATGATCATGGACAGCCGCGCCAGCGGCCGCATGGCCGGCAGAAAGAACTGGCGCGAGCTGCTGCTGCAGTCGCGCAGCCAGGCGGCCTTGACGTCATCGGGCAAAGGTGTGCTCTGGTCGAGGTAGAGCGCCAGCCAGGGACTGGGGTCGCGCTCGTCCCAGACATGGTCGTTGAACTCGTTCTTCATGAATCCTCCCGGTGCTTCTTGCTGTTTCTAGTTATCGCTCGGTCAGCACATGTTGGAACTGCATCAGGTACATGGCGGCCGTGTTGCGTGCGGTCTGCAGTATGGCCTGCTGGGCCGTGCCTTCGCTGTCCAGCTCCAGCGCCATCTGCACGGCCAGCAGCCAGCGCTCCAGGTGGTTCTCGTCGTTGGCACCGTGGTATTCTAGAAAGCGGAAGGCATCGGGCGGCAGCGGCAGGCTCTGGCGTAGCAGGGGCAGCAGGCTGGGAACGATGCGCTGGCCCGTGCCTTCGATGATGTAGATGGCGCCCAGCAGGCCGATCGGGTTGGGCGTGGCAGCCAGGCTGTGCAGATAGGCATTGAGCGCTTCGCCGCCGGGGTTGCGGCGCAGGCGGTTGATGTCGGTCTCGGTGCCGCCGGCCTTCAGATAGTCGCTGTGCAGAATCTTGAAGTCGTTCTGCTCCTCGCCTGCATGCAGGTCGATCAGCGAGGCCAGCGTGGCGTAGTCACCGGTCAGCGAGGCCGCGCCTTCGCGCATCCACAGACTGCCTTCGCGTACCTGGGGAATCCAGTGGCTCATCCAGCGCAGATAGTCGGTGATCTGCAACTGGCGCGTGCGCATGCGCTGGAGCAGGGGCGTGCGCCAGACATTGCTGCGGTAATCCTGCCAGATGCTGGCCAGCTCTGTCAGCAGCGGAGCCAGCTGCGATGGCGCTGCAGCTGGGTCATGGGGCGCGGCGATGGTCGAAACATCGGGAAGCGCGTCATCTGCTTGCGTCGTAGTGTGCACGGATTTCTGAGGGAAATTGGCCTCAATCACTTTGTGTGTCTGCGTGTCAAGCTCTACTTCCCATAGCATGTAGCCTGCGGTGAAGCGGCCCGACTCGGGGATGAAGCAGAGTACGGTGTCGCCGGCTTTCAGGCTCTGGCCCTGTTTTTGCAGAAACTCCGACAGCATGATGAAGATGGACGCTGCACCCGTGTTGCCGCGCCATGCCAGATTGCTCCACCAGCGCTCGCGTGGAATGCTGAGCTGGGCCTTGCCCAGCAGCTCGTCGACCACAGGGATGAAGCGCTCCGACGAATAGTGGCAGAGAAAGTGGTCTATGCCGCGCTCGGGCACCCAGCCTTGGTGGGCCAGGGCTGCATATTCGTGAATGCAGACATCGAACAGATGCGGCAGCAGGCGAATGTCCTGGCGCAGTGCCAGAGCGCCTGCGGCCTCGGCATCGCTCCAGGCAGGGAAGTCCAGATGGCTTTTGCCGCGATCGGCCGTCATGCCCAACTGCATGCACACGGGGTAGTCGCCGGCAAAGCTGCGCTGGTGCGTCCACTTGAGCTTGAGGCGCAGTCCGTTGGCCTGGGGCAGGGCCTTGGGGCCGCCCAGCAACACGGCGCCCGCGCCGTCGGACAGCATCCAGCGCAGAAAGTGGGCGTCGAAATCGGTGTCATAGCCCTGGGCTGCAAAGCGCGAGCGCTTGAAAAGGCGCGAGGGCATTTCGCTGGCCACCGACAGGGCCAGCGCATGGGCGCCGCTCTCCACGGCCATGGCTGCGGCTTGCATGGCCCCCACACTGGCGGCGCAGACCCCATGCACAGAAAGAGTTTCCATGGGCGGGGCGGCCATTTCGCCCTGAATCATGCTGGCAAAGCCGGGCATCAGCGCGTCCCCCCCCGAGGAACCGCTGGACAGAAAGCCGACATCGCCGAGCTTTTTGCCGGCCAGGGCCAGGGTCTCCTCGATGGCGCCGGCAGCCATGCGGGCGTTGCTGAACACCGTCTGGCCTTCGCCATCAATGGCGTAGTGGCGGGTCTGGATGCCGTTTTCGGCCAGGATGCGGCGCTTGATGCGCTCGGAGATGCGGTTCAGCGGTGCTACAAACGCATCCATGCCAGCGTTGTCCACCGGGGCACCAGGCAGAAACATGCCGGCAGATTGCAGATAGACCTTGGAATAGGCAACAGGCATAGATCCTCAACAGGTTTTTACTTCACAGCGTCGGGCGGCATCTGCGGCTGGGTTCTTGCCGCGGGCCAGACCAGACCCAATACAAACACGCGTCCCATATAAGGCAGCAGGCCACCTTCGTTCAATGCAGGTGTGACCCGTTGGCGGTAAATGCGCTCATGCAGCCCGCTCAGTTCGGACCAGTGGGCATGCGGGCATTCATGGTGCGCGGTGTGCAGGCCAATATTAAAAAGCAGGGGGTTGACCAGGCCTTCAAAGTTGCGCGCGTAGTTCAGCTCGATACCTGGAGTATTGCGCTGCGCTCTGGTCATCGGCCGGCCATCGGCGTGGGCATGCTGCAGATAGTTGGTAGCCAGCAGCCAGTGCAGGCCGTGCAACTGGGGAAGAATGATGAAGATCAACGCCTTTTGCCAGTCCAGCCAGAGAAAGAAGCTCCAGCTTCCCAGCCACAGCGTGTATTGCCCCATGCAGTAGCGAAAGGCGCCAGGCCAGTGACGGTGCAGATTGTTCAGCCAGCGAAAGAACAGCGGGTACAGCACAAGAGCCGCCTGCACCGGGTGAATCAGGTAGCCCCAAAGATGGTTGGTATCGCCACCCCATTCTGGCCGGTAGGTGCGCGCCAGATCGCGCGGTCCATGGCGAAATCGATGGTGATTGGCCACATGGGCGGGCCAGAACACAAAGGTGGGGTGGCCTTGAAGCAGGGTCAGCCAGTAATCGGTGAAGCGGTTGGTCCAGCGCCCCCACCACATGCGCACATGGGTGTGGTTGTGATGAATCACGCCGACTCCCAATGTCAGAAACAGCTCGATGCTGTAGAGAATGAAGCTGAAGCCATGCCTCCACTGCCACCACACGAGCAGCGGCAGCAGAATCATGTAGAAGACGGATTGCCAGTCCCGCCAGTGACGCAGGACTGGATACCGGCGCTGGCCTGGGTGCCTGCTCATTCAGTGACTGGAGCTTTTGGGGGTGTTGTCTGCGACCCGCGTGCGCATGAGCTGGTCCATGAAGGCCAGCGCAAAGCCATAGTTGCCTGCCGGGCGCGCGTGGTGCAGATGGTGACGGCGGCTGGCGGCCAGTGGATGGGTATCTGAGACTGAGGGGAAAAAATCGTAGTTGGAGTGGCCGATCAGATTCAGGATCAGACTCAGCACCGGCACCGAGGCCAGCGACCAGAAGTAGAAGTCATGCACCAGCATGGGCAGCAAGATGATGTTGCCCAGCATCAGCGCCTCGATGGGGTGAAAGCTGTAGGTGGACCAGGGCGTGGTCACCACGGAGCGATGATGGTCGCCGTGATAGCGCACCAGGCGGCGCGTGTGCAGCAGGCGGTGGTTGATCCAGAAGTGCACATCGTTCCAGATCAGCAGCGCAAAGATCTCCACAACGATGCGTCCAGCACTGGCGGTGGGCGAGAGCTGGGCCCAGCCCAGTTGCAGCAAGCCCCAGGGGACGATCATGCCTATGCCGAAGATCAGTATGGAATGAAAGGACTGGCGCCATTCACGTTGCAACTGGTCGGGCTTGAGCGGACGTATATCCAGTGGCTTACCAATACCGGCACGGGCAAGAGATGCCGTCAGAGCGCCCATGAGCAGGCCGCCCAGAAGATAAATACCCCCGAAAAAAACCAGGCCCAATGCCATGACTTGCCAGGCATTGAGCTGCGTGAACCAGGTACCAGCGTCCATGAAGGCTCCAAAAGCGGTGGCGCTGCCCCAGATACAACAATGCGCCCGACGGCATAGCGTAAACCCATGCCTGTCGGGCGCATGATAAAGGACGCCGCAGTAGCTCTCGTTGATACCCGAAGTAGCTTCAGCGTGTGGGATGGAGGAAAACTGGCGCACGTCATCTGCGTGACTGCGAGCAAGCGCCGCCGCGCGGCGAGGCTGTCTTCCCCCTCGGGGGAAGCCGCAAAGCGGCTCAGGGGGCGTGTTTACTGCGCCGTGATGCCCTGCTCGCGAATGATGGTGCCCAGCGCCTTCACATCCTGCTGGATGCGGTTGCTCAGGCCTTCGGGCGAGCTGCCCACGGCTTGCCAGCCTTGCATGGACAGCTTCTGGCGCATCTCGGGCGTACGCACGATCTCGCTGACGGCAGCCGCCAGTTTGTCCACATGGGCCTTGGGCATGGACCTGGGCGCAGCCACGGCGTTCCAGATTTCCAGATCAAAGTTGTTGACGCCGAGCTCTTTGAGGCTGGGAAGGCCGGGAGCCAGCGGGCTGCGTGCTGCAGAGGTTACGCCAATGCCGTGCAGCTTGCCGGCCTGAATCTGTGCCATGGCCAGTGCCGGAGGGAGCATGGACAGCTTCAAATCGCCGCCCTGAATGCCGTTGAACACTTGGGGATAGCCGGTATAGGGCACGTGCACGGCCTTGATGGCCGAGCGGCTCTTGAGCAGTTCCATGCCCAGATGGCCCACGGTACCGACACCGGGCGAGCCATAGCTCCATTTGTCGCCAGCCTTGGCGGCCGCTTCCATAAAGGCCTTGCCTTGTGGGGCCGACGCAGGGGCTACCAGTACCAGCGGAGCCACGCCGATCAGGCTCACGGGCTGCAGGTCCTTGATGGGGTCATAGCGCACGGCAGGGTTGAGCATCTTGGCAATGGTCATATTGCCGTTGATCATCACGCTGAAGGTGTAGCCATCAGCCTTGGCGACATATTCGCCGGCGATATTGCCGCCGGCTCCCACGCGGTTTTCCACGATGATGGTCTGACCCAGCTTCTTCTCCAATGGCTCGGCCAATGCGCGGGCTGTCAGGTCGGGCGAGGAGCCTGCGGGGAAGCCCACGATCAGATGAAGGGGCTTGTCGGGCCAGTTGTCGGCTGCCAGGACGGCCGGAGCCATTGCTGTCGCCACCATGGCGACTCCTGCCGCAACCAGGCTGCGGCGGGACAGGTTCTTCAAGATGTGCGAAGTGCGAATAGGCATGGCAGGTCTCTTTTGAATTCTTGATAGGCGATCGGTGTGCATGAGAACATGCATCAATGCCGAAAAATAAAAAACCCGGAAATTATCCGGGTTTGAGGTTCAGCATTTCAGCCTTTTAAAGGCTTGGAGCGCAAGTTGGCGTTTACGCAAACTCGGCCAGCGCTTTTTTCATCTTTTTCATGGCGGCTACCTCAATTTGGCGAATGCGCTCGGCGCTCACACCGTATTCGGCAGCCAGCTCATGCAGCGTCATGCCGCCAGAGCCGTCGTCATTGACCTTGAGCCAGCGCTCTTCAACGATGCGGCGGCTGCGGTCATCCAGTCCCTCCAGGGCCATGACCAGACCATCGGTCGCCAGATGATCGCGCTGACGCGATTCAAGCATGGCGGTAGGCTCGTGGCTGGCATCAGCCAGGTAGGCGATGGGGCCGAAGGCCTGCTCTCCGTCGTCGCTGGGAGAAGGATCCAGCAGCACATCGCCGCCGGCCAGACGGGTTTCCATCTCGATGACTTCCTCGCGCTTGACGTTGAGCTTGGCAGCAACCGCGTCAATTTCGTTCGAGGTCAGCGTCTCGCGCAGGGCCAGCTCTTCGTCCGCCATGGCAGCATCGGACTTCAGGTCATGCTTCATCGAGCGCAGATTGAAGAACAGCTTGCGTTGGGCCTTGGTCGTGGCGACCTTGACCATGCGCCAGTTCTTCAGAATGTACTCGTGGATTTCCGCCTTGATCCAGTGCATGGCGTAGCTGACCAGACGCACGCCCTGATCGGGGTCGAATCGTTTGACAGCCTTCATCAGGCCCACATTGCCTTCCTGAATCAGGTCGCCGTGAGGCAGACCATAGCCCAGGTACTGGCGCGAGATGGAGACGACCAGACGCAGGTGGGACATCACCAGACGCCCGGCGGCGTCCAGATCATTGTGTTCTTTGAGCTTGCGAGCGTAGTCCTGCTCTTCCTCAAGGGTGAGCATTGGCATACGATTGACCGCCGAGATATAGGCATCCAGGTTGCCCAGCGGAGGTACCAGCGCCCAGGGGTTCGCGGGCGCCAAGGCAGTAGCAATGGAGCCGGAGGCAGTTTTCATTGCAGGTTTCCTTTCTTCCATGATCTTCATATTAGCACTCCGTTAGAGAGAGTGCTAAAGACAAAGTTCCCACAGCTTTTGTTGGTTTTTGACGGTTCAGGCGGCTCGTGTCGATTCGTGGTGTCGATTCTTCTTGAGTTTTGTACTTTTCTCACTGAGTTTTGTACTGCTTTGAAGCCAGAGCGACTGCATAACCATATGATTTGATTGGTGAAATTATTAATTTCACAAGTTTCTCTCATCTGGGGTTGATTATTTTTTAGGCGAATTCTTCAAAAAATCCGGAATTTATTAACATGTTAATCTGTTATTCCGTGCTCCCCTAGTTGGCCTTTGTGCAGACTCGGCTGTGCCAGGCTGCCAGCAGGCAGGAGCTGATACCCATGCAGCCTCGCACGATGCGCGTCTCATGCTGCGCCTTTCGAATTCTGCAGTTTTTGCCGCTAAGGATTAGGTGGTTTTTTGAGGGCTACCAAGTCGTAGAACCGGTGTTGAACAAGTTAGTTGCCCATGCGTTTGCAACGACGCTTGTCGCGCATAACTAGCTAGATCTCAGTCACGTTGAGCTGTAGTAGCCGCAGACTAGATGTCGGCTACGGTTCAATGCGTGTACCGGCAACATTGCTCTTCTGTAGCAAATGCTCGCTATCAGTGAGCCGACAGCCTCGATCATTGATTGACTGAGAAGATGAGCGACATTGGCTACCGCGCTCGCTCCCTGACAGGCTCACATTTCGGCTAGAGGCAGTCGGCCAGCCCTTTTTTGCAGTTGGCGGCTTTAGGCTGTGAGCGGTCTGTCACCGAACGGCAGACTTGATGGGCAGAGCCACCAACCTGAGGTACCCGTTCGCGTCGGCCAGCACTCGACCCGTTGCTGTCGTTCGAGCCTCCACCTGCAATGCCTCCTGTGCAGCGATTGCTGCTGCTCATGGCTGCATCGTGACCTATCGGTCACCGCTCCATAGCAGCTATCCGAAGATCGATGCTGGCGAATTCTCAACGACGGGTTTCAGTTGAGTAGCGGACAGTGGATGTTAGTTGCAGGCCGATTGGTTGCTGGAAGTCTGCTGTCATTTGACACAGACATGATGTTGCGACCCAAAGCAGAAATTCACTCAAGTTATGCCGAAGGCAGTTAGCTGATCCGTACAGCGCTGAACATAGCTCGATAGTCCCTGGGGGCTAGGCCTAGTTTGGCGCGAAAGTGATGCCTAAGGACCTGGACACTGCCGAATCCAACCCGTGCAGCAATGTCCTCGACCGGCATTGCACTGCCCTCGAGAAGGCGTTGGGCTTCTGTCACCCGCTCAGCGATCAGCCATTGGCCTGGGGGTACACCTGTCGCCCTGATGAAATGGCGCAGGAAAGACCTGGGACTCATCAGCACGCTCTGCGCCATCCGATCAACTGTCCAGTCGCCTTGAAGATCCGCACGCATCTGTTCCAGCATGTCCGAGAGCCGATTGAGCCGGTCCGGCTGCACGGGGCGTTCGATGAACTGAGCTTGCCCACCGCTGCGATGGGGAGGCATCACCAAGCGCCGGGCGACGCTGTTGGCGGCTTTCACGCCGAAGTCTCCTCGCACGATATGCAGCATCAAATCTATACCCGCGGCGCTTCCCGCCGAAGTCAGAATACGGTCTTCTTCGACATAGAGCACGCTGGCATCGACTTCGATTGCGGGGTGCCGCTGGCTCAGCGTCTCGGCATAGCGCCAGTGCGTTGCTGCCCTTCGCCCGTCCAACAGGCCCGTTGCGGCCAGCACGAAGGCTCCAGAGCATATTGAGGCCAACCGGGCGCCGCGCTCCCAGGCTAGGCGCAAGCGTCGCACAAGCTTCTGTGGTACCGGTACATGTGGGCCTTTCCATCCGGGCATCACGATCAGATCCGCACGCTCTAGCAAATCGGCTTGACCATCAGCCATGACATGCAGGCCGCCATGAGCCCGCAGTAAGCCAGGCTCGACTGCCGCACTGGCAAAGCGGTACCAGCCAGGGCCCATCTCCGGACGCGCCAGACCGAAAACCTCTGCCACGATGGAGAACTCGAAGGTGCATAGGCCATCGTAGACTGGGGCCACAACCAGCGGGCCGCTGGTGGCCTCGGTGATTGGCGTAATCTTTTCGGTAGATGTCATATGCGCCAATTGTGACTCGACTGGACTCTCGGCACGATAAGCATCACTGCCACAAACACAGTCTTCTTTGTTATGACCTTCTCCAGCACCCATGTAACCGCAAGTCCCGCTGCGAAGCCGCCCATTGCCATCGCTCATTTCGCTGCTGAATTCAGTTTCGAGACCGATTGTTGGGATGTGCATGACGGGCTTCTAAAGGGCCCCGATTTCGTGCTCCTCGACGTACGCTCGCCGGCACTGTTCTCCCAGGGCCATGTGCCAGGGGCAATCAATTTGCCTCATGGGAAGATCGTCGAAAGCAAGTTGGCGGCTTGGCCAGAAGAGACCCTATTCGTCACCTACTGCGCAGGGCCCCATTGCAACGGCGCGGCACGCGGTGCCTTGCGTCTGGCAAGACTGGGGCGGCCCGTGAAAATAATGGCTGGCGGTATTACTGGTTGGCTCGATGAAGGGTTTGAACTGAATAGGACAATGCTCGAAGACCCGTCCGCCTAACGCGTTGGCTTCCCGCTTCAGAAGACAGCCCTGGAGGAATGGGGGCCAACCGCTAGTGACTGTGGATTCAACGGGTTGCGGCCGTCGCTGTTCGAAACCCAATCAGTCACCTCTTTTCAATGAGGTCGACCATAGCTTTCACCTTCGCAGTTCCACTCAAAATTCCGCAAGTGGATTGGGCTGCGCGGAGTTCTCCAAACCGCCTTTTCAATTGGGCTGTGAGGCGGTTGTCGGGGCACCTACCGAGCTTCTCGGCGCTAGATTTGAAACGCAGATCGCTTTAGAGAGGCGAAAGAGAATTTTGATGAAGAAGATCGCAGTACAAGCCCTTAGAGCTCCGAGTTTTTGACACTCTCAAAAACCCTGATCTCTTACGTGATGGATGTCGCGCACCTGAGTTGATGTGTCACGCTCAATTCGCTGAAAAATCGAGAACACTTGATCGGAACATAGGTTTGTACCGCTGAACGCAATGGGTCGCTTGCAACAGTCCAGTGCGTGCTCAGTGGTTCACATGGAGGGTGAGCAAGCGGTTCTTCAGATATTCAGCGACAGGACTAAGCACACGCTCTCGCTTCTGTATCAGGCCTAAAGTCCGCCACAACTGAGGCTCAATGAGTGGCACACCGCAGACCTTAGGATTGCACTCAGGCAGAGCAAGCTGCGGGATGGCTGCCATTCCCAAACCTGCTTCGACAAGAGCCAGAGCCCCAGTTACGTGATTGCATTCGTACCAAGCCATTGGCTGCTCAGGCAGGCCTGCCATGACTTGGTCCAAAAGCAGTCGATTGCTGCTCTGGTGCGATACGGATACGAGGCGCACTCCGGCAAGCTCTGACCATGCTACCTCTGAGCGGCATGCCCAAGCATGACTTCGCAGCATTGCCAACACATATCGCTCGCGTGCCAAAGTCTCGAACTGAATTCCTGGTTCCTGGCTTCCCGTGAAACTGAGCCCGAAATCGGCTTGCCCCCTAACCACGGCATCCAGGACATGGCTCGCATTCTCGTCAATGACATGAACGTGCACATCCGGGTACTCATCGGCAAAGGTGCGCAATGCATATGGCAAAAGATGGTTTGCCACTGAAGGAATGCAAGCCACGGTCACCAATCCTCGGCGAGTCAGCGACTGATCGCTGATGCGCTGCGCTGCTGTCTCGAGGCTCTCCAGCGCTGCGCGCGCCTCAGTCAGAAATTCCTGACCAATCGCGGTCAACTGGACATGCCTGGTGGTCCGCTCAAGCAGCTTGGCTCCAAGTGCTTCCTCCAGGCGCTCCACCCTGCGACTCAACGCCGGGGCAGACAAACAAAGACGTTCCGCAGCTACACGAAAGCTTGAATTCTCTGCCGTGGCAACAAACGCCTGTAGTTCGGCAATATCGAATTTAATGCGCTGCATGCAACAGTTTAATCATATATTGCAATTCACGGAATAGTCCTGGATATTTACCATCGCCGCTTGCACAGAGTTGATAACGACTCGATCAGGAGACAACATGCAACGACGCCCTCTCATACTGGCTGCCGCATTGGCCGCCTGCCTGCCGCTCGCCAGTGCCAATGCCCAGGATTTCCCCCCAAAAAGACCGGTCACCATGGTTGTCGGCTTTGCCGCAGGCGGTTCGGCCGATATCGCGGCACGCATTATTGCCAAGAAACTCGGTGAAAACATTGGCCAGAGCGTGGTCGTGGATAACAAGCCTGGTGCCGGCGGCAATCTGGCGCATGCCCAGGTTGCCCATGGACCTACCGATGGCTCTGTCTTGCTGTTCGGCTCGATCGGCCCTTTGAGCATCTCGCCGCACTTCATGAAGGTGAGCTACGACCCGCTCAAGGATCTCGCACCAATCACTATGGGCGTGACCTTTCCCAACGTTCTGGTGGTGCCTGCAAGCAAAGGCATCAAAACCCTAGGCGAGTTTGTGGCTGCTGCCAAGCGTGAACCGGGCAAACTGGACTTTGCTTCTACGGGCCCTGGATCAGCGGCCCACTTGGCCGGCGAACTGCTTAACGACATTGCAAAGATCGACACGGTTCACATTCCCTATAAGGGCGGAGCCCCCGCGTTACAGGATGTCCTGGGCGGACGCGTCAGCTCCTTCTATGCAGCACCACCCACAGCGCTGCCGCATATCGAGTCGGGCAAGCTCATTCCGTTGGCAACCACCGGACTGACACGGCCAGCCTACCTGCCCAATGTGCCCACCGTCGCAGAGACCTATCCAGGCTTTAACGCCACTAACTGGTATGCGTTCGTTGCGCCAGGTAAAACACCCAAGCCGCTACTGGACAGATGGAATGTCGAACTCGTGAAGGTGTTGAACGCTCCTGACGTGCGAGCAAACCTGCTTAAACACGGTCAAACCGCAGCTCCAACATCACGAGAAGATTTGGCCAAATTCATTTCGACAGAAAATGAGAAATGGAGCCGCATCATCCGTGATCGAAAAATAACGGCGGATTGACTGAAAGGTATATCCACACGAATCGCCGAAGATCGACAGAAGTAAAGGATGTGTGCATGGTGTGCTCCCTGTAGGTTTATCCGGCATGGGCGAGCAGTGCCATATGGACATGGCAGGCCAAGCTTATACTGCTGAGCCAGGCGCCTTCCACGGTGCCGTTATGCAGCCAGTCACCGCACATCCCCAAACTGGCAGCCGCGTCCCACCAGGAGCCCATGTTCAGCCGGTTGGCCGTGTCGCCATAGCGCCAGCGGTGGGCCGTCACCTGCACGCTGGCTGGATCGGAGCCGCCCAGTTTCGCAAAGGCCTTTAACAGGACAGCTGTTACTGAAGTCTCCTCAAATGCCTCCTCGAATCTTCGCGCCACTCAAAAGTCGTGAATCCCCCTCACGGAGGTCTCAACATGAAGAAGTCCAGATTCAGTGAAGCGCAAATCGTCGGCATCCTCAAGGAGGTTGAGCTAGGCGCCAAAGTCGGTGACACCTGCCGCAAACATGGCATCAGCGATGCCACGTACTACAAGTGGAAGAGCCAGTATTCAGGGATGTCCGTGCAGCATCTGGCCCAGACGCGGCAGTTGCAGGAAGAGAACGCCAAGCTCAAGCGCATGTATACCGATTTGGCGCTCGTGCACCATGCCCTGAAGGATTTTGTCGAGCGAAAGCTCTGACCCCGGAGCGTCGGCAATCCATCGTGCATGCGCTTATGAGCGAGCACCACCTAAGTCAGCGCAGAGCTTGCCAAGCTGCGGGCCTGGCTCGCTCAACGCTGCGATATGCACGAGTGGTCTGTGACGACTCCGGGGTAATCGACTTCATCCAAAGATACGTGGCATTGAATCCTCGCCACGGGTTTGGGCTGCTTTACGCTAGCGCCCGCTTTCAAGAACAGCCCTGGGGTAAGACTGTGCTTTGGCGTGTGTATTGCCAGCTCAAACTGAACCTGCCCAGGCGGGGCAAGAAACGTTTGCCGCAGCGCATCAAGCATCCCTTGGAGGCAGCCTCAACACCGAACCAGGGCTGGAGTTGTGACTTCATGTCCGATGCCCTGTGGTCAGGAAGACAGTTCAGAACCTTCAACGTCATTGACGACTTCAACCGAGAGTGCCTGCGTATCGAAATTGATGCCAGCTTGCCTGCAGCTCGGGTGGTACGAGCCTTGGAGGAGCTCACTGAGGTCCGTGGGGTGCCGCAGTGCATTCGCCTGGACAACGGGCCCGAGTTCATCGCCCAGGCCTTGAAGCAATGGGCGCAGGATAAAGGCATAGCGTTGAACCACATTCAGCCAGGCAAGCCGACGCAGAACGCTTACGTAGAACGTTTCAACAGAACCTATCGCACGGAGGTGCTCGACTGCTATGTCTTTGAATCGCTGCAGGAAGTGCGCTCAATGACCGAGGATTGGCTGCATCGCTACAACCACCATCGTCCACATGAATCGCTGGGCCGGATTCTGCCGGTCGCGTATCGTGTCAAACGTTTCCCCAACCTCTACTTTTAGGTAGTGCAGGAAAGCGAGGATGCTTCTCCTGTGACAAAAGAAAAAGCCCGCAAGCAGTTGCTGCGGGCGCGAATAAAAAGCCGGTGACCTATTTGGTCATGCCTGGGCAAGTTGAGGAAGTGAAAGGAGTCTGTGACCCCAGGCCCGGCAAAACAGGTACGTGACGTAAATTTTGCCCAAAGAGAGTGATGGAATCAAGATGTGCGTGGGCTCATAAACAGGCGCTGCCTTATCTGGCGTGACCACTTTGGCTAAAGACGCTGAAGCCACACCGCACTCCCAATTGTCGCAAGCCCAGGCGAATTCCTGAGTTGCCGTACCTGCTCAAGCGGTCACGCCGGATGGCCCTAAATTCAGGACAAAAAAAGCCACCTCGTGGGTGGCATAAGAGGCTCCACCTACGTCCTAATAGCTGGGCCCAACGCGAATGCTACTGGAATAATTTCACGAGGGGCATGCTTTTGCTGCTCAATACATTTCGAAGTGCGTTGGCGCGTACATTTCCGCGCTGTGGTGGCTCCGGTAGAGCCCTGCCGCATGCTAGCAGCTCATCGCACAAGCGCATCAGACAGGAAAAATCCGCCTAGAAGGCTGCATGCTGAAGAAATCGAAGATGTTTGGTTCAGTGGTGTGTTGGCAAGTCTTCGACGTTGCATATTTCGACGCACAGACGAACTTTGTGGCCGATGTTCGAGCCACGTATGTCCCAAATAAAATGAAGTACATCCTTTACACGTAGGAACTGTCCTGTCTGGGGCTCAGGGAGCCATCTAGCATTTCTAAATCCATTCCAACTCATCTTGTCTCCGACGGCGAAGGGTTGAAATGGTGTTGATGACTCAAGGTGGACGACCGGTTCGCTCTTAATTGAGTTCTGTGAAATTTCAAGGTGATAGGTAATGGGGCGTACCAGCATCTTTACCTCAGCTTGGCTTGAAGTTCTCTGCCGCGTAAGCTTGCTCTTCGTGCATTTGCATGCATAGAGTGCTTTCATTGATTTTTGCTTGAAGCACTCAGCGCCACTTCCGCAAATTACACGCGAAGCATTCATTCGTCATGTTTAGGAAAGTTGCTGGGCCATCTAGTGTTACCACTGCTGCCACGACGCGAAAGCCGCGCCGTGCTCTTGATAGATGGCTAGCCCAAGCCCATTCCTGAACTGCCGTGCCTGCGTGAGCGAACACGCCAGATGGTCTTCTCGGGGAGCGCTGCATGCTACTTCGTGCAGAAGGCCGGTAACCCTGCAAGCAGGTGTCAAGACTGGTTTGCTGGAATTGCTAAAGCAATGTGGGAGGCTCAACGTAGCTGCAGAGAGCGTGCTTCTTGATATCAAGCGTGGGAGAGCAGTTCGTTTCCCATAGAGCTTGCCCGCGGCAGGTCTTGATCAAGTTTTTCGCTTTGGCAACTTCGTCTTCGTTTTCGAGCCTGTCCTCCATAAAGTTCTTGAAGTCCTTATCCTGAAGCATTTCCACTAGGCTTGCAGTGTGCGTGTTGACTTCATAGACAAATGGTTTCTTGCCTGGATAGGACGCTAACTCACCTTGACGAAAGCCCACAAATCCGCAGACAGCATCGCCGTTCTTTCCCAACTTCACATCTTTGAACTCGGCATGCTCAGGGAAGGCAAGCAGCCGCCTGGCAGCTCGCCTGGCCTCAAGTTTGTGGCTCTCCTCATTCGTACAGGAGACAAGGACGAAGCTTGAAATGGCGATCGATATGCTGATAGACAGCGTTGATGGACGCATAGCTATTCCAGTATTGATTTGGCTAAGCCGGGACTTCGCAACGGTCACAGACACGATTGCTAGTTCGCGTTGGCTGTTAGATGAATAGCTAGATCAAGCCGAATTCAAGCGGCTTTCACGGAGCTTGCGGTGGCGCTTGGGAAGCGCTTCAGGGCATCTTCAAGTGCGGCGCATGTGCTTGGGAATAAGGCGGTGTAGCAGGCTCCTGCTACTTTGATGATGCATCGCTTCAATGAAATCTCCTTGAGTCTGTTCAGCTCTTATGAGGTTATCGGCTGATATGTATCAGACTGAAACATTGAAGGTGAAGCAGTTAAGATAGTCGTCGAAGGCTACTGGCAACAGTTCGGCCGTCTAGGTGAACGTATAGGCTTCAGCCACAGTCTTGATATCCGCGATGTCGAGCTTGGCGTCCTTCGGCTCTTCATCTCCAGACTTCAGGTAATCCGATGCGGCTGCATTTCTTTAACTGGCTCTTCTAATGTCTGCATGAGCCCCACAGACACCAATCTGCTGAGCTTTGGCCAAGCAAAGTTGATGGCGTGCAACTGCATCAACGACAGTGGTGCCGCTTGTAGCCCGTATCTACACCCAAGCAGCACGTACTAGACGTAATGTTAGCTAAGGGTGTCAGCAACGCCCACATGCACGAAGTTATCGGTGGTCCCTGTTTCGTCAGAACACTGCTGAAAAACAGCGCCCGTAAGCGCCGTCAACTGAATGTGAGCCGTCAAGATGTCACTCAGGAGTAGTCCCTCCATTCAGTGGGGCGCATCGCCAGTTTCTGAGGAGACCCTTCAGTATGGGGACTTTACGAGTACATCAACCAGAAGCATTCCCGTCCCATCGACCGCAATCATCACTCGCGTGGTGTTGCGGTCGATTTCAAGGGTGTCCCATATTTCAGCTGAGGATTGTTTAGAGCCTCTAACTGCAGGCTTGCTTATTTGGGGAGCAAAACCTTGTCGATCACGTGAATTACGCCATTGGATTGATACACGTTAGGAATGGTCACTGTGGCAGTGCCGCCTTTTTCATCCGTGAGCATGATTTTCTTACCGCTGGCTCTGGCCGTCAGGGTGCCGCCACTGACTGTTTTGATCATGGCCTTGCCTTTGCCGTCCTTGATCATCTTGCTGAGTGCTGCGGCATCCCATTTACCAGGGACGACGTGGTATGTGAGGACCGTGGTCAGCATGGCTTTGTTTTCAGGCTTCAGCAGCGTATCTACGGTACCAGCGGGAAGAGCATCAAATGCGGCATTGGTGGGCGCAAAGACGGTAAATGGACCGGGCCCTTGAGCGTATCGACGAGGCCAGCAGCTTTCACCGCCGCGACCAGCGTAGTGTGATCCTTGGAATTGACTGCGTTGTCTATGATGTCCTTGGAGGGCAGCATGGGGGCTCCACCCACCATCACATCAGCCATTGCCGCGATGGATACAGCAGACATCGAGATAGCCATGCTGAATGAGGCCAACTTGCGTGCAGATTGAATCGAGAACATGGATGCTCCTTGATGTACAAGCCGAAAAATGCCGGCTGAAAGGAATACGCAACCACTCCCTATCTGGATTCATTGAATTTCGCTATTTATTTTCTGCTGGCGATTTGTCAGGTGCGCGGGTGAAAGGCAAAGTTGCCTATGGCAGCCGCAATGTTTGCTTATGGAGATGCCGGCAAGTGGCTCATCAAGCCTTGATCGGCAGAAGATCCTAGATCTGGACGGCTCGGCCAATGAACTGAATGGGGCCAGTGGGTCGTCCAATCGGGGAGCCGCCATAGGGTTCCAGGGTCAGCTCAAACAATTGATTGGGCTGTAGGGGGGGGAGCTTGTCCACTGGAACCTCTATGGCCTCGCCTGGCTTTACGAGGCCAAGCGATACTGGAGCGCTCCAGCCATCAGCCTTGGTCCAGAACTGCAGGGATTTTTCTGCAGGAACCTTATCGGTGCCCAACGGGACCAGTTGCAGTCTTCCTTCGACCTGTGCCTGTACCAACCAGCCTGGAGATTGACTCTGAGGCGCGGCCAACACCACGAAATAGCGCGGCGCTGTTGGGGGAGACGCTTCACGTACCACAAGAACAGCGGCCAGCACTGCTGTGGCGGCGAAACCCGCGCCCGTCAGGCTGCGCCATAGAGCGAGGCTGTCCCACTGCCACCAGCGTACTCGAGCTGGCACGACTCGGGGGCGACTCGCTGGCGCGATGCTTGCGGCGATCCGCTGCCAGAGGCTGGCTCCTGGCTCCACAGGCTCGGCTAGCGTGGTCAGCGGCAACAGGCGCTGCTCCCATTCGTCCACAGCTGCGCGCAGGGCTGGCTCGCAGGGAAGGCGCGCTTCAATAGAGCGACGCTGGCCTGCATCGAGCGTGCCCAATACATACTCTCCGGCCTGTGTATGCAGGTCGTCTGGAGATTGTGGTTGTTGGGTTTCGCTGCTCATTGCATGCATTCCCGCAGTGCGCGCAGTCCGCGCTGAATCCAGGCCTTGACTGTGCCCAGGGGGGCTTTGACCCGCTCGGCAATTTCGCTATGGCTGCAGCCGTCCACATAGGCGTGCAACAGGCAGGCGCGGCGCGCTGGCTCCAAGCCATCAAGGCAATGCCCCAGACGGCCAAGTGAGGCCTGTCGTGCAAGCTCATCACCACTTTCCTGCCAGGCCGCAAAAGCCGCTTGTGCATCCAGGTGCGCTGTAGCCGGTTCCTCCAACATGGTCTCTCGCGCGCTACCACGCACTCGATTCAGTGCAGCATGTCTTACGATGCTGTAAATCCAGCCTCGGCCAGCACCACGGCTGGCGTCGAAGCTCGATGCACGCTCCCAGATGGACACAAAAGCGTCGTGAAGCACATCCTCTGCCGTAGCGCGGTCACGAACTATTCTGAGAGCAACACCCAGCAGATAGCGTGTTTCGCGCTCATAGATGCTGCGCAGGGCTTCGCGATCACCTCGCGCACAGGCCTGAAGCGCAGCGTCATGGTCGAAAGCGTCATCTTGGAGGGCGGCAGCAGGCGGCACAAATAGAAGGTCAGAAGGAAATAGAGATAAATCCTCCGACCATTCTAGTCATGCCGTTGCAAAGCCTTACATCGTGGGTTTCCAGAAGATGTAATCGGCCTGGTACTTGACCATGGTCTTCTGGCCTTTGGTGGCGGTGGTGCAGGGTTTGTCTGCAGGAGCAACACCCCCTTGGAGTGCGACGCGCTGAATGTAGCTCACGTCTACCAGCGCGCCGGCCCCCATGGCGGGATTGGCCTTTACCAACTGATAGGGCAAGCTGCCAGGGCTGGAGGGTGCTACTGCGAGTTGCGTAGCTGTGAGCTTGGATCCGTCATTGGCTTCCCAGGTTGCGGGAGGTCCGTAGTAGCGGCCCACAGTCTTGCCGGAGCGATCTTTCAACACCGCATCGGGACCGACGAAGACCCATTCGGTTTGGCCAGGTGCGTTGGCCTTGTCCCGGCACTCATAGGTGATGTCGCCACTGCCAACAGTTTCCCAGGCTACCTTGTGACCGGCGGGAACCTGGATGGGAGCAGGCAGTGAAGCCTGAGAGAAGTTGCTGGCTGATGACTTCATCGAGCCGCATGCAGCGAGCAGGGCTGCAGCGGAAGTGACGGCAGCAAAGGCGGCGAGGCGGTATGCGAAGCGAGTGGTCGACATTGAGATTCTCCAATTAGATCGGTTGGAAGGATTCACTGAAGCAGCACATTGCTTGTGTTGCTGCAGGTACTACCCACGAGATCGATGTTTGGATGCACCCGATACAAATCTTTTTGGAAATGTTCCGTGACGCTATAACTCGTGGCCGCTTTAGTAGCCTTCAACCAAAGGCATTTCCGTCCCATCGACCGCAATCATCACGCCCGTGGTGTTGGGGTCAAGTTCAATCGGGACGCCCCAAAGCTCATTGGGCTTGCCGAAGGAGTTGACGATGTTGAACTGCCGCAGCTCTTCCGGCGTCATCTTGATCAGCTTGGGATAGGCGTTGTTGTGGGCCTTCCAGTGCCTCAGGAAGGTTTGACACACGCGCTTGTGGATTGTGTGGATGGGAGATTCATCGGTCATTGCGCGATTGCCTCAGAGCATGCGCGGCTCTCCGGCGTATGACTGGGTATGGAGAGATACAGATTCTCAGCAGAGCATTTCAGTTCGAATCGACAAGTCGCTACCATCGAAGAAATAATTCATGGATGGCTATGAACCTACGACCAGCAAACACCGAGGATCTTGCACATCTGTTTGCAATACATCGATCGGTATTTCACTCACATATTGAGAAGCTATGGGGCTGGGATGAAGCTTGGCAACGCGAAAACTTCACATCGGAATGCACAACTGCCACTACCTCCGTGATTGAAGTCGATGATCAAATCGCTGGGTACATCCAAGTCCTTGACCGCGAGTGCCAAATCTACTTGCAGAATATTGCTATCGCGCCTGCATTTCAGAGTGCAGCTATTGGCACCAGACTTATGAAAGATTTGCAGTTAAGTGCAGCGGCTCGGCAGGTGCCGCTGCACTTAGGTGTGTTCAAAAGCAATATGCCTGCTCATAGGCTATATCAGCGCCTTGGATTTCGTGATGTCGACGAAACACGTACTCATATCGAGATGTCGTGGATTGCTCCTTGTCTTGATAGACTGAGCGGAAAGTGTTGAGCTAATTTTGAATGGCTGCTAAGGGTTGTGAACACTCCTTTTCCGTTGACTGTTACTGGCAAAAGCTTGTCGGTCATATGATTGCCGGATAGGAGGCCGACTTCAGACGCTCTGCTCTCTTACGAGTTTATTGGGTGCATAAAGGCGAAAGCGCTGAAAGCGAGCACCTTCAATGTTTACTTCGCCGTCAGGCTGGAAGCCTAGCCTGAAAATTGCTTTGATTCTTGTCCTTGAGGGGGGAAGCAAAATTGTGATGGAGCCCAGCTTCAGAGAGTTGAATGCCCATTTAACGATCTCGTGATAAATCGCTTTCCCTCTACCCCAAAAATCTGGATGAAGCACTAATGCCAGGTCGGCATCACCTTTCTCGTACTGCAAGCCACCCCAACCAGCAAATGTCTGATTAATTAGAAATGCCCACGGACCGTAGCCATATTGTTGCCACTGTGCGTCTTTTTGCTGGACCCATTCTTTTGCCTTCGAAAGATCGAAATTTGCACTTCCAAGCGGCATTTGCCGTAGCACATCGGGATTGTTGTTGAGCGAAATGATGTCTATCAGGTCGATTTCTGTAAGGCGCTTGAATTCCAAGGTCATGCTGAAGCTAAATATGTTTGTCTATCGACTCGCAATAGCATATTAAAGCGGTGCTGGCTGGCTGTTGCGTCTTCAACTGACAGGCAGCTCTTGGTGGTTTGCAGGGCCGCGCTCGTTGGGAAAGCCATATCTGCCTGGAGTGCACAACAGGGGGATCCGTCCTCATCGATCATCATCACAATACGGCTTGCGCATTACACCTGATATTGTGTTTTTGTGTGTGCGTTCCCAGTATTCGTCCAGCGTGTCAGCCACCTCGATGACTGTGAGAGTTCCCTCAACCGGGGTGGCTTCTGGATGTTCCTTTTTAATCATCTTCTCGGAGCAGAGGTGCCTGGTGGTGCGCCACTTACCGAGATTGTCTTGATAGCGCCAGTTGTAGTGATGTTCGATGTGCATGTGAACTTCCTTTTTGCGCTGTGTATTTATACAGCTTTAGAGAAATCCGACTTGCTAGTCTGTACGTATGTGCAACCGCAACAACACCCCGTCAGAGATCAAGATTGAGCGCTACTTTCGCATCGGCCGGGAGTTTCCGGGCTGGTGGAGGAATAAGCGCAACAGTAGCGTAGCGGCTGCGCCGACAATATTGGGCGCTATGCGCCTGAGCCGTCTTTTCCTTTGCACCACTGTGCTGCTACTCAGTCTGGTCTCATTGATGCTGGTGCGCACGATGTGGGCCGACTGGCAGGACGTGCGCCGTGCTGAATTCGGACTGGATGCGATGGAGCTGGCCTATGCTGCCATGAAGGTCGCCGAACACGCCTCGGCCGAGCGAGGTCCTGCTATCCCGGTACTCAACGACCCGCCCTCGGACGCTTTGCGCAAGCGCCTGACGCAGTTCCAGTTGGAGACCGATGCGGCCTTCGATGTGGCGCTGACGCGGCTGCGCCGACGTGAGGAAGCCGAGCTGCTGACTGCCCTGCCGGTGTTGGAGCGGGCGCGCACGCAGATGCAGGCAGCCCGGCAAGAGCTTGAGCGGGTGGCGGCCCTGCCCCAGGCTGAGCGCGCGGCCGTCGATAAACGCCGCACCCGTCAGGTCATCGACCAGATGTTCGAGGTCGTCGACACAGTGCTAGAGGCGGTTACCCTGCTGTCGGCCAGTGCCGAGCGCATCCATCCCAGCCTGTCGCTGCCGCTGGTCGGCGCGCGCTACGCCGCTGAGCTGCGCGAGCATGCTGGCCGCTTGGGCTCGCAATTCACCGCGCCGCTGGCCAGCGGCTCGCCGCTCGGCCCGCAAGAGCGCGACGGCATTCCTCGAATGCTCGGCCGTATCGAGCAGCTCAAGGCTCTGCTGGATGTAAAGGCGCGCACCAGCCTCTCCGATCCGCGCATTGACGCCGCGCTGCGGGCCCAGCAGGAACGCTATTTCGGTCAGAGTTTGCCCTTTATCGCCGAGATTACCGCTCGAGGCCTTGCCGGCCTGCCCTATGGCATGGACTCGGCACAGTTTGTCTCCCGCCATGTCCCGGGGATGCGCAGCATCGTCGATCTGCGCGACACTCTGCACGAGGTAGGCCGCGAACAGACGCTGGAGAAGGTGGCGGAAGCCTGGCGGCGGCTGCGCGTCAACGCGCTGATTGGCTGCTGCATCCTGGTGCTGGAGGTTGGCGTTTTCATCACGCTGCGCCGCCGTGTGCTGTCGCCGCTGCTGCTCATCACCCAGCATATGATGGAACTGATGCGTGGCCGGCTGAACCGGCAGCTACCCGCGGTCCAGCGCAGCGACGAGATCGGCGAGTTGCAGGCCGCGGTGCATGCGTTGCAGGCCAGCCTGCAACGAACCCAGGAGCTGGAGGCCGAGCGCGAGACCCTGATTACCGAGCTTCGCCAGCTCAGCCACCGCGACCATCTGACCGGGCTGATGAACCGCCGCGCCTTCGACGATCAGGCGCCGGCCCAGCTGGCCCAGGCCGAACGTCATCGTTGGCCGCTGGCGCTGATACTGTTCGATTTGGACCATTTCAAGCGCATCAACGATCAGCATGGTCACGAGACCGGCGACCAGTTGCTACAGCATGCGGCGCAACTCGCGCAGGCCCAACTGCGCAGAGGCGATCTGCTGGCCCGCTATGGCGGCGAGGAGTTCATCGCGCTGCTGCCCGATTGCGATGACAAAGCGGCACTGGCCCTGGCCGAGCGCTTGCGCCAAGCCCTGCAGCAGCCGCTGCATCGGCCCGATGGCAGCATGCTGAACCTGAGCGCTAGCTTTGGTCTTGCGGTGCAGCCGGCTGGTCTCCAGTCCTCACTGCCCGAACTCTTCAGCCGTGCCGACGCCGCCCTCTACGCAGCTAAGGCCAAAGGCCGCAACCGGGTGCAGTTGGCTCTCTGAGCAGATCAAGTTCTGGTCACAAAGCCGTAAAAAGCCATCTCTGATGACCGTTTGGATCGGCGATTCGTCTGTCATGGAGCACAGACTTTTGGTGCCGAGTGCTCATTTCATCTCGCGCTTCCATAATTGAACTCACTGCTGCATGAATTACTTGCAGCACTAGACCTCTAAGTGACCTGATAGCATGTATTTCCTCTCTCTGTTGATTTCCACCCAGAAGTGACCCACTGGGGATGCGGACAAAAACTTGGACTACCAGGAGGTAGTTCATGTACTCATACGAAGACAGGATTCTTGCAGTTGAGC
>NZ_JBSIFD010000016.1:0-130283 GCF_053615495.1 Comamonas sp. HJ-2
CTTTACCATTCAGTTCGGAGACCGCATCTCCGTCAATTGAAGTCCGAACCGTTTACACAAAAATTCGGACACGCCCCGCCCAAGGACTCCAAGTCCTTGGAGAAGTCCTCAACGCCGCCACGACCCCAGTCGTCATTTACGCCGATATAAGCCACCTTCTTTAGCTGGAGCTTGTTTGCCAGGATCTTGCTAAAGGTCTTGGACATGAGCCGATCAGTTTCTGCCGAACGGAAGAAGTACTGCATACCTTTTTCTGTCAGGTCAGCTTTAGAAGAAACGCCTGAGACAAAGGGAACTTTGTACTTCTCAGCGACGGGCATCACCGCTGCAGTGGCTGAGCTGCAGAAAGCCCCTTGCAGCGCCACAACTTTGTCGCGCTGTAACAGCTTTTCGGCCGCATTGACCGAATTGGCAGGGCGGCACTGGCCATCTTCAATGACAAGCTCGACCTTTCGACCCAGCACACCGCCTGCGGCGTTGCGCTGTGCTACGGCTAGCTTGGCACCATTGACGGATGCTAGGCCGTTGTACGCAACTGATCCGGTTAACGGTTCGATCACGCCAATTTTTACCGTCTCTTGCGCAGTGGCTGCGGCGGTAACCGCAAGCAGGCTTGCCAGGGACATCAGTTGAGACCATTTGTGCATTTCACTCTCCAGATGAGGACAGACACCCATCTGATGTGCCAGCTTCTGCTAGCCCACCAGTACTAATAAATTAAACGACCAATTAATTAAGTGCCTGAAGAATATCCGCCAAGGCGGAAATCTAGCTTCGGGGTTAACCCGGGCAACTAATTGAACGTTACGCAAGCAAGTTTAGTGCCAATCTGGGGATCTGTTTTGCGCTGTCAAGATAGGGAAGCTAGGCGCCAAGTGTCACTTGCGGTGCACCAACTAGGGTCCTGTGCACTTGCAAAGTGCAAAGATCAACTCGAAATCGTGCTCATCGCGAGCCATGGAACAAGAGCAAGGTCGTCGAGCAGAAGTCGCCGTGTTAATTTCCACGCATAACTGACCCACCGGGGGCTAGTGGGTCACTTCTGGGTGGAAATCAACATCCTGGCCTCGCGCGCCCGAAAGCACTTGCACCTCATCTCGGAGGCCGGTCGCTCACGCGGAAGATATGGGAGCTACGAGCCCACCGAGGTCCTAGCACGCTGTGAGTTTGATTACAACGGGTAGTGAGGGCGACGCAGCTACCGCAAGAGAGATTTTGTCCTGCGTCTATTTCCTACGGCCCTGGCTTCGCGCCAGCGAGGTGATTGGCCCAAAGGTCAACCAACGGCTGCTATCGGGGATACGCCTTGGTGGTACGAACGGCAGCATCGGTCGATTGCTGGCCGACACGAACGACCGCTGATGGGTACCTCAGGTTTGTCGCGCTGTCCCATCAAGTCTACCGTCCGGCGACAGACCGCTCACAGCCTAAAGCACCTGCTCAGCCTTGATTTCAAGCGACCCGCATTTTTTTAGCACCTTCAACTACGCCCAACGACTCGCGTAAATTATCCAAATAGTCAGCCCACTGCTGAATCTGATCGAAGCGCTTTGCCAAGTACTTCGTCCGGTTGTAGCTGCGTCCATTAGCATCCTTAACGGCGTGCGCTAGATTAGCTTCAATCGCCAGCGGATCGAGATCAAGCTGATCAACCAACATGGTTCTGGCACTAGCACGAAAACCGTGCCAGCTTTGCTCATCGCCATATCCCAAGCTATACAGGGCTGTACGCACAGAGTTATCTGACATGGGCCGGTCATGATCTCGCTGGCCAGGGAAAACATAACGGCCACGTCCACTGAGAGGCTTCAGCTCACGAAGCATCGCTACCGCCTGTTTGGGCAACGGCACCACATGCGGCTCGCCGTTTTCCTTCTCTTGCACAGAACGCTTCATTTTTGCGCTAGGAATCGTCCACAGTTGCCCATCCAAATCAAGCTCCTCCCACTCCATCATCCGCAGATTGGCTGGGCGCTGATAAAGCAACGGTGCCAGCAAAAGCGCCGTTCGCACGAACGGGCCGCCTTTGTAGGCATACATTGCCCTCAAAAGTTCGCCAAAGCGCTGTGGTTCCACAATGGCTGGGAAGTTGGTGCCTCGATATGGAGTCAATCGAGCTTTCAGACCTTCTGTGATGTCACGCTGTGTATTGCTGGCTGTAGGCAGCCAGTAACGCCAGACCTGCCGCGCCAGCATTAGTGCACGGTCAGCGGTCTCAACAGCACCACGCGCTTCCACTTTCTGCAGCACTGCCAACAATTCCATGGGCTGGATCTGAGCCATTTCCCGCTCACCGATATACGGAAACAAATCACGCTCTAACTGACGAAGCATCCGTTCTGCATGACCAGGACTCCAACGGGGAACCTGCTTGTCATACCACTCCAAAGCTACAGCTTTGAAAGTGTGAGCAACTCCATTTGGATTGACCAGTTTCTCCAGCTTGCGTGCCTTGGCGGGATCGACGCCTTCTGATTTCTGCAGCCGAGCAACATCTCGGGCTTTCCGCGCAGCAGTCAAACTGACCTGCGGATAGCTGCCTAACGCCAGCCTCCCCTCTTTACCGTCTTTTCGATACTTCCAAAACCAACGACGAGACCCTGCTGGGCTGACCTCAAGGTACAAGCCACCAGCATCAGAAAAACGCTCTCGCTTGGCGCCAGGGGAGCAGACTGCGTTTCGGCACTGTGCATCAGTCAACATAGGGGGAACAAATCCTATTTAAAAAAAACCCACCACAGAGGGGAAAGGGGGAACAATATGGAAGAAATTTACCATTCCCCCCGCTTGTTCCCCCACCTGTTCCCCATGTATTCATCGGCAGCAGTGAGATCAGTTAAGACGCAACAAGACGATAAGTCATTGATTTTTCAAAAGAAAAAGGGGTTCAATGAACTTCATTGAACCCCTTTGGATGGGTGTATGGTGGAGCTGGCGGGAATTGAACCCGCGTCCGTAAGCCTTCGCCGGACAGATCTACATGTTTAGTGCTCTGTTTTAAATCTCGCCACCCAAACCCCGCAGGCACACGCTGCTTGGGTAGCCAGCTTCCTAAAATCTCGCCAAATACCAAGAAGCCCGGTATCCAGCCAGCTAATGTAAATTCCCTTGCAGCCGGGAGGTATTGCTACCCCCTTGCCCAGCCCACTAGCGTGCTGTTGCAAGGCTCACCGGATTAAGCGGCGAGTGCGAAACGTTCGTCGTTTGCAGTTAGTTTTTTGAATGGAGATTTACGAGCGTCACTCAAGCTCGACATGCACCGCACCGGTCCCGAACCCACGTCGAAACCAGGACAGCCCCTTAGTGCCTATTCTAGCCTCATCCCAGCAACTTCAACAGCTCAAGCGGTGAATTGATATGTGCATCGGCACCCCAATGAACCGTATCTGCTGTCGCACCCAGGTAGCCATAGCGTGCAGCTACGGTTTTCATACCCGCTGCTGCACCCGCCTGGATATCGCGCTCGTCATCTCCGACATAGATGCAATGCTCGGGAGCAATCTGCATGCGTCGTGCGGCTTCAAACAGAGGCTCTGGGTGAGGCTTGGAATGCGGCGTCGTGTCCCCGCTCACCACGGCCGCAGCCTGAGCAAACAAGGGCATTTGCCGTGTCAAAGGGTCAGTGAAACGCATAGACTTGTTGGTCACCACCCCCCACAACAACGGACCGGCTTCCAATGCCCGGATCAACTCGGGCACGCCATCAAAAGCATAGGTACGCTCGGTCATGCATTGCTCGTAATTGCGAAAGAACTCCTCGCGCATTTCCGCAAAGCCTGCAGACTCAGGCGTCATGCCGAACGCAATACCCAGCATTCCACGAGCCCCAGCCCCGGCCATATGGCGGTAGGCATGGAGCGGCAGCGAGGGCATGCCGCGATCCACACGCATCTTGTCTGCTGCAGCTCCCAGATCAGGAGCGCTGTCGATCAAAGTGCCATCGAGATCGAAAAGAACGGCTCTAACGTGCTTCCACATGGCTGTCACTCCTGAGGGCGGCGTGTCGCCAGCATGTAATTGACCGAGGTGTCGTTGCTGAGCCAATAGCGGCCCGAGATCGGGTTGTGCTCCATGCCCTTGCTGCCTTGCACATCCAGGCCGGCTTCGCGCGCAAAGCGAGCCAACTCGCTTGGGCGCAGCAACTTGGCGTACTCATGAGTCCCTTTGGGAATCATCTTGAGCATGTATTCGGCAGCCACGATCGCCAACGCAAAAGCCTTGGCATTGCGATTGATGGTGGAAAAAAACACCCAGCCACCAGGCTTGACCAGCTGGGCACATGCCCGCACGATGGACGCAGGATCGGGCACATGCTCCAGCATTTCCATGCAGGTCACCACATCAAAACTGGCCGGCTGCTCCTGCGCCAGTTGCTCGACGCTGACCTCATGGTATTGAATATTGGGCGTTCCCGCCTCCAGAGCATGCAACTGCGCGACGCGCAAAGCCTTGGTTGCCAGATCGATACCCACCACCTTGGCCCCTTTGCGCGCCATGGAGTCTGCAAGAATGCCTCCGCCACAACCCACATCCAGCACCCTCTGGTTCGCCAATGGGGCCTGGGCGTTGATCCAGTCCAGTCTAAGGGGATTGATCTGATGCAGTGGCTTGAATTCACTCTCGGGATCCCACCAGCGATGGGCCAGGCTGGAGAATTTTTCCAGTTCTGCCGGGTCGGCATTGATAGTGTTGCTCATAGTGCAATTGTCCGCGATTACCGCAATGGATCAGGCATAAAAAAAGCCCCGTTGCCGGGGCTTTTTGTGTAGCAATCGAAAGATTACTGAGCAGCCTTGGTGCCCACAACTTCGATTTCCACGCGACGGTTTTGAGCGCGGCCAGCAGCAGTCTTGTTGTCTGCCACGGGTTGCTTCTTGCCCTTGCCTTCGGTGTACACGCGGCTCTTTTCGATGCCCTTGGACACCAGATAAGCCTTCACAGCTTCAGCGCGACGCACCGACAGCTTTTGGTTGTAAGCATCGGAACCGATGGAGTCAGTGTGACCCACGGCGATGATGACTTCCAGGTTGATGTCCTTGATCTTGCCGGTCAGGTCATCCAGCTTAGCCTTGCCTGCGGGCTTCAGCACGGACTTGTCGAAGTCGAAGAAAGCGTCAGCAGAGTAGGTAACCTTAGATGCCACTGCAGGCTGGGGAGCCACAGGAGCGGGAGGCACAACGGCGGGAGCGGGAGCAGCAACCTGGGCCTTCAGAGCACCGTCGCAATCAACAGCGGCAGTAGCAGGAGTCCAGTTGGCATCGCGCCAGCACAGTTCGTTCGTGCCGTTCTTCCACACCAGTTCGCTGGTGCCGTTTTGCCAGTTGTCGATAGTCTTGCCACCGTCAGCAGCCTTCACTTGTGCGCCAGCGGCTGTCACGAGGGCAGCAGAGGCAAACAACATCGCCACTTTGTTCAGTTTCTTCATGGTTCTCCTCTTGGGGAAAAAGCCGCAGCAGGGCTGCGAATCTGTGGACGTCATCAGTGACCATCACCAAAAACGTTGAAATGATTGTGCCATACGTAACATGCAAGAGTGTTGTCAACTAGGCACCAACAAGTAGGACAGCTATGTAATTCCTCAGTTATGTTGCTCTGCTGCCACACGCCATTCGACCTAAAATGGCTGTTTTCCAGCCGTCAAAGTATCACTAGACATGACCCAGTTTGCTAAAGAAACTCTGCCCATCAGCCTTGAAGAGGAGATGCGTCGCAGTTATCTCGATTACGCTATGAGCGTGATCGTGGGCCGGGCGCTTCCTGATGCGCGTGATGGCCTCAAGCCCGTGCACCGCCGCGTTCTGTACGCCATGCACGAACTCAATAACGACTGGAACCGCCCCTACAAGAAGTCGGCGCGTATCGTCGGTGACGTCATCGGTAAGTACCACCCTCACGGCGACAGCGCGGTCTACGACACCATCGTGCGTATGGCGCAGGACTTCTCGCTGCGCCACATGCTGGTCGATGGTCAGGGCAACTTCGGCTCGGTGGACGGTGACAGCGCCGCCGCCATGCGTTACACGGAAATCCGCCTCTCCAAGATCGCTCATGAAATGCTGGGCGACATCGACAAGGAGACCGTGGACTTCGGCCCTAACTACGACGGCTCCGAGCAGGAGCCGCTGGTGCTGCCAAGCCGCCTGCCTAACCTGCTGGTCAACGGCTCCTCCGGTATTGCCGTGGGTATGGCCACGAATATCCCGCCGCACAACCTCAATGAGGTAGTGGACGGCTGCCTGCATTTGCTGCAGAACCCCGAAGCTTCCATCGACGAGCTGATGGAGATCATTCCCGCGCCCGACTTCCCCACGGCCGGCATCATCTACGGCATCAACGGTGTCAAGGAAGGCTATCGCACCGGCCGTGGCCGCGTGGTGATGCGTGCCAAGTGCCACTTCGAGGACATCGACAAGGGCCAGCGCCAGTCCATCATCGTTGACGAGCTGCCCTACCAGGTCAACAAGAAGACGCTGCAGGAGCGCATGGCCGAGCTGGTGCACGAAAAGAAGATCGAGGGCATCAGCCATATCCAGGACGAGTCGGACAAGTCCGGCATGCGCCTGGTGATCGAATTGAAGCGCGGCGAAGTGCCCGAGGTGGTGCTCAACAACCTCTACAAGCTGACCCAGCTGCAAGACACCTTCGGCATGAACATGGTGGCCCTGGTCAACGGCCAGCCCAAGCTCTGCAATCTGAAGGATCTGATCCAGGTCTTCCTGGAGCACCGCCGCGAAGTGGTGACCCGCCGCACCGTGTTCGAGCTGCGCAAGGCGCGTGACCGCGGCCATGTGCTGGAAGGTCTGGCTGTCGCACTGGCCAATATCGACGACTTCATCGCCATCATCCGCAACGCTCCCACACCTCCCGTGGCCAAGGCCGCGCTGATGGAAAAATCCTGGGACAGCAAGCTGGTGCGCGAGATGCTCACCCGCACGCGCACCGACGGCGGCGTGGTCAATGCCGACGACTATCGCCCCGAGGGCCTGGAAGTCGAATTCGGCATGCAGCAAAACGGCCTGTACCGCCTGTCCGAAACCCAGGCCCAGGAAATTCTGCAGATGCGTCTGCAGCGCCTGACGGGCCTTGAGCAGGACAAGATCGTGGCCGAGTACAAGGACGTCATGTCGGTCATCGAAGACCTGCTGGACATCCTGGCCAAGCCCGAGCGCGTCTCCATCATCATTGGCGAAGAACTCAACGCCGTGAAGGCCGAGTTCGGTCAGTCCAAGAAGGGCGAGCGCCGCTCCACCGTGGAGTACAGCGCGCAAGACCTGTCCACCGAAGACCTGATCACGCCCACCGACATGGTGGTGACGCTCTCGCACACCGGCTACATCAAGAGCCAGCCCCTGTCCGAGTACCGCTCGCAAAAGCGCGGCGGCCGCGGCAAGCAGGCCACGGCCACCAAGGAAGACGACTGGATCGACCAGCTCTTCATCGCCAACACGCACGACTATCTGCTGTGCTTCTCCAACCGCGGCCGCATGTACTGGCTCAAGGTCTGGGAAGTGCCATCGGGCTCGCGCGGCTCGCGTGGTCGCCCCATCGTCAACATGTTCCCGCTGCAGGAAGGCGAGAAGATCAACGTGGTGCTGCCGCTGACCGGCGAAAACCGCAGCTTCCCCGAAGATCACTTCGTCTTCATGGCCACCAGCATGGGCACCGTCAAGAAGACGGCGCTGACCGAGTTCAGCAACCCGCGCAAGGCCGGCATCATTGCCGTGGGCCTGGACGAGGGCGACTATCTGATCGGCGCTGCGCTGACCGACGGCAAGCATGATGTGATGCTGTTCAGCGACGGCGGCAAGGCCGTGCGCTTTGACGAGAACGATGTGCGCCCCATGGGCCGCAATGCGCGCGGCGTACGTGGCATGAACATCGAAGAGCATCAGAACGTGATCGCCATGCTGGTCGCCGAGGCCGACGACGGCACGGGCAATGTGGTGGCGGGTTCGCAAAGCGTGCTGACCGCCACCGAAAACGGCTACGGCAAGCGCACGGCCATCAGCGAATACACCCGCCACGGCCGCGGCACCAAGGGCATGATTGCAATCCAGCAGTCCGAGCGCAACGGCAAGGTTGTGGCCGCCACCCTGGTGGCGCCCGAGGACGAGATCATGCTGATTACCGACACCGGCGTGCTGGTGCGTACCCGGGTGGCGGAAATCCGCGAGCTGGGCCGCGCCACACAGGGCGTGACGCTGATCAACCTGGACGAAGGTGCCAAGCTCATCGGCCTGCAGCGCATCGTCGAAAATGATGCGAACGACAATGCCGGCGAGGACGGCGAAGCCGATGACTCCGGCAGCGCCGGCGCCGAAGGCGCAGCCGAGTCCGGCGACGCCTCCTGATCGGCCAGCCCCGGCTGCCCCGATACGGACCGGACGCCACGGGCATGGCCCCATGCCCGTGACCCAATGTTTTGATAGCTGAAAGCGCAAGCCAGACAAGCGCTTTCACATGTTTTTAGCGTAAATCTGATGAACCGCCCTTTTAACTTCTCCGCAGGCCCCGCCGCCATCCCTGAAGAAGTGCTGCAAACCGCAGCCGCCGAAATGCTGGACTGGCACGGCTCCGGCATGGGGGTGATGGAAATGAGCCACCGCGGCAAGGAATTCATCAGCATTTACGAAGCCGCCGAAGCCGATCTGCGCGAGCTGCTGGCCGTGCCCGCGCATTTCAAGATCCTGTTCATGCAGGGCGGCGGCATTGCCGAAAACGCCATCGTGCCCATGAATCTGTCGCGCGCCGGCGTGGTGGACTTTGTGGTGACCGGCAGCTGGAGCCAGAAGTCGGCCAAGGAAGCCGCCAAGTACGCCAGCGATGCCAATGTAGCCGCCAGCGCCAAGGACAGCGACTACACCACCATTCCCGCCGCCAGCAGCTGGAATCTGAGCCGCGGCGCCAGCTATGTGCATATCTGCAGCAACGAGACCATTCACGGCGTGGAGTTCCACGAGCTGCCCGACCTCCAGGCCCTGGGCTCGGATGCACCTCTGGTCATCGACTTCTCCTCGCATGTGGCCTCGCGCTCCATCGACTGGAGCCGCGTGGGTCTGGCCTTTGGCGGCGCGCAGAAGAACATCGGCCCCGCCGGCCTGACCATCGTCATCGTGCGCGAAGACCTGCTGGGCCATGCCCTGCCCGTCTGCCCCTCGGCATTTGATTACAAAACCGTGGCCGACAACGGCAGCATGTACAACACGCCGCCCACCTGGGGCATCTACATGGCCGGCCTGACCTTCCAGTGGCTCAAGCGCCAGACCGAAGGCGGCCTCAGCGGCGTGGCAGCCATGGAAGCGCGCAACATCGCCAAGGCCAAGCTGTTCTATGACTATGTGGACCAGTCCTCGCTCTACGTGAACAAGGTGGCCGCGAACTGCCGCTCGCGCATGAACATCCCGTTCTTCCTTCATGATGAGTCGCGCAACGACGCCTTCCTGGCCGGCGCCAAGCAAGCCGGCCTGCTGCAGCTCAAGGGCCACAAGTCCGTGGGCGGCATGCGTGCCAGCATCTACAACGCCATGCCCATAGCAGGCGTGCAGGCGCTGGTCGACTACATGCGTGACTTCGAGCAACGTCAGGCCTGAGCCCCACCCTTAGCCTTGTAAAAAGATGAGCTGCCAGCGCTTGATCTGCAAGTACCTCACCAAGGTATTGGTTTGAATCCCTTGTGCAACAAGCGCCAGCAGCTACGAAATTTGAGAGATTCATGAGCCAAGAACCCCAAGCCAGCCCCGAGCTGTTGTCGCTGCGCAACCAGATCGACTCCCTGGACCGCCAGTTGCTGGAGCTGGTCAACCAGCGCGCCCATGTGGCCGAGCAGGTGGGCGAGCTCAAGAAGAAGGAAGGCTCGGCCTTCTTCCGCCCGGACCGCGTGGCCCAGGTGATCGAGAAGATCAAGTCCAACAACCCCGGCCCGCTCAAGGGCGCGCATGTGGCCGCCATCTGGCGCGAGATCATGTCAGCCTGCCTGGCGCTGGAATCCCCCCAGCGCGTGGCCGTGCTCGGCCCGGCCGGTACCTTCTGCGAAGAAGCGGCGATCCAGTACTTCGGCGGCGCGGCCGACCTGATGTACTGCAACAGCTTCGAGGAAGTCTTTCATGCCACGGCCGCCGGCAGCGCCCAGTACGGCGTGGTGGGCGTGGAGAACTCCAACGAGGGCGTGGTCACGCGCTCGCTGGACATGTTCCTGCACACGCCCTGCCATGTGGTGGGCGAGGTCAGCATGCTGATCCGCCACAATCTGATGCGCACCAGCAACACGCTGGACGGCATCGAGGTCGTGGCCGCCCACCCCCAGGCTCTGGCTCAGTGTCAGGGCTGGCTGTCCAAGCATCTGCCGCATGCCGAACGCCGCCCCGTGGAGAGCAATGCCGAAGGCGCACGCCTGGCGGCCCTGCATCCCAACTGGGCCGGCATTGCCGGTGAGCGCGCCGCCCAGCAGTTCGGCCTGCACATCGTCAGCCACGCGATCCAGGACGATGCCTACAACCGCACGCGTTTTGCCGTCATCTGCCTGCCGCACACGCTGGCCACGGCCGCGCCCAGCGGCAGCGACTGCACCAGCCTGGTGGTCTCGGTGCCCAACACCGCCGGCGCCGTGCATGACCTGCTGGTGCCGCTCAAGAAGCATGGCGTCTCGATGACGCGCTTCGAGTCGCGTCCCGCCCGCACCGGCCAATGGGAGTATTACTTCTACATCGACATCGAAGGCCACCCGGCCCAGGCCAATGTGGCCGCCGCCCTGCAAGAACTGCAGGGCCTGTGCGCGTTCTACAAGGTGCTGGGCACCTACCCGGTGAGCAAGTGATGGCGACTCAGGAATTGCAGCCGTTCGAGCAGCTCGGCTTGATCGGCTGCGGATTGATGGGCGGCTCCTTCGCGCTGGCACTCAAGAAAGCAGGCCTGGTCAAGCGCGTGGTGGGCTACAGCAAATCGCCCTCGACCACCGAACGTGCGCGCCAGATGGGCGTGATCGACGTGGAAGCGCCCTCCGCCCTGCTGGCGGCGGCCGGCGCCGATCTGGTGCTGCTGGCCGTGCCCGTGGCGGCCACCGAGGCCACGCTCAAGTCCATCAAGCATCTGGTCACGCCCCAGATGATGATCATGGACGTGGGCTCCACCAAGGTCGATGTGGTGCAGGCCGCACGTTCGGCGCTGCGCGACCAGATCGGCAGCTTTGTGCCCGCCCACCCCATCACCGGCAAGGAAGTGGCCGGCGTGGAGCACGCCGATGTCAAGCTCTACCAGGGCGCCCAGGTCGTGCTGACCCCTACGGAGCGCACGCTGACAGCGCATCTGGCCAAGGCCCAGGCGCTGTGGCAGGCCCTGGGATGCAAGGTCACGGCCATGTCGCCCGAAGCCCATGACAGCGCACTCGCCACCGTCAGCCACCTGCCCCATCTGCTGGCATTTGCCATGATGCAAAGCGTGCTGAACCAGCCCGGTGCCGACGATATGCTGGCGCTGGCCGGGCCCGGCTTTCGCGATTTCACGCGCATCGGCGCAGGCGACCCCAAGCTCTGGCGCGATGTGCTGCTGGCCAACCGCGATCAGGTGCTGGCCCAGTCACGTCAGTTTCGCCAGGCGCTGGAGCAGCTCGAAGGGCTGATGCAGGCCAACGACGGCCAGGGACTGCAGGATCGCCTGACCCTGGCCAGTGCCGCACGCGCCGAATGGACCATGGGCGGCAAGCGAGGCTCTTAAACTAGCGGCGTCGATCTATTCACCCAACCGCCAGAGACACCGGGCAGAGGCAGCCACGCAGCCTTGGTGTCGAAGCAGCCAGGCTGCACAGGGGGTTACGAGAGTTTTATGTTCACCACTGAATTTCTGGACCTGCCCGCACTGGACTCCGCCAACGGCAGCGTCAGCCTGCCCGGCTCCAAAAGCATCTCCAATCGCGTGCTGCTGCTGGCGGCGCTGAGCCAGGGCACCACCACCATTCACGACCTGCTGGATTCGGACGACACCCGCGTCATGCTGGCCGGACTCAAGCAGCTGGGCTGCAGCATCAGCCCGGATGCCGTCACACCCGGCCAGGCGATTGACGTCACCGGCATCGGGGGTCAGTTGCCGGCCGGCACTGCGGCCACGCTGTTCCTGGGCAATGCCGGCACGGCCATGCGCCCGCTGACTGCGGCGCTGTCGGTGCTGGGCGGCGACTTCGAGATGACGGGCGTTCCCCGCATGTACGAACGCCCCATCGGCGACCTGGTCGATGCGCTGCGCCAGCTGGGCTGCAAGATCGACTACCTGAAGGATGAAGGCTTTCCGCCCCTGAAGATCGGCCAGCCCGACTTCAGCCAGCTGGGCAGCGAATCCATCAAGGTGCGCGGCGATGTCTCCAGCCAGTTCCTGACCTCGCTGCTGATGGCCCTGCCCTTGCTGGCCAATGTCCCCGGGGCACAGCGCGACATCACCATCGAGGTGGTGGGCGAGCTGATCTCCAAGCCCTATATCCACATCACGCTGGAGCTGCTGGCGCGCTTCGGCATTGCCGTGAAAAACGATAGCTGGCAGCGCTTCGTGATCCCCGCAGGCTGTCGCTACCAGTCGCCGGGTGCCATCCATGTGGAGGCCGATGCCTCCTCCGCCAGCTATTTCATCGCACTGGGCGCGATTGCCACCGGCACCACCGATGATGCGGATGCAGACAATGCGCCGCAGCCCAAGAGCATCCGCATTCTGGGCGTGGGCCAGGACTCGATCCAGGGCGACATCCGCTTCATCGAGGCCGCCCAGGCCATGGGCGCAAAGATCGAAAGCGGCCCCAACTGGCTGCAGGTCAGCCGTGGCAGCTGGCCTCTGAAGGCCATCGACCTCGATTGCAACCATATTCCCGACGCGGCCATGACGCTGGGCACCATGGCGCTGTATGCCGACGGCGTGACCACACTGCGCAATATCGCCAGCTGGCGCGTCAAGGAAACCGACCGCATTGCCGCCATGGCGATTGAGCTGCGCAAGCTGGGGGCTTCCGTGGAAGAAGGTGCGGACTACATCCGCATCACGCCGCCCGCCGGCAAGACCGCCTGGAAAGCGGCCAGCATCCACACCTATGACGACCACCGCGTCGCCATGTGCTTCTCTCTGGCGGCCTTCAACCCGGCCAAGCTGCCGATGCGCATAGAAGACCCCAAATGCGTGGCCAAGACCTTTCCCGACTATTTCGAGGCGCTGTTCTCCGTCAGCGAAGCCGAACGCGAGCATATTCCCGTGATCTGCATCGACGGGCCCACAGCCTCCGGCAAGGGCACGATTGCTGCAGAAGTCGCCAGGGCACTGGGCTACCAGTTGCTGGACTCCGGCGCGCTGTACCGCATCACCGGCCTGGCCGCATCGCGTGCCGGCATGACGCTTGACGAGTCGAACGAGGAAACCATTGCCGAGATGGCGCTGGACATGCCCGTGCGCTTCGATGCACAGCAGCGTGTCTGGCTCGGCGACGAGGACATCAGCCTGGCCATTCGCAGCGAAGAAGCCGGCATGAATGCCTCGCGCGTATCGGCCCTGCCTGCCGTGCGCACCGCGCTGGTGGATCTGCAGCTGTCCTTCCAGGCCCTGCCCGGGCTGGTTGCCGATGGCCGCGACATGGGTACGGTCATCTTCCCTCACGCCCCTCTGAAGGTCTATTTGTGGGCATCTGCCCAGTGCCGCGCCGAGCGCCGATATAAACAGTTGATTTCCAAAGGAATTTCAGCTAATATATCCACCCTTTTGGCAGACCTTGAGGCGCGCGACGCCCGCGATATGAATCGCAGCACCGCTCCGCTCAAGCCCGCCGAGGATTCTTTGCAGCTCGACAGCTCCGAGATGCCCATTGAAGAAGTGGTTGCCCAGGTGCTGTCGTGGTGGCAGGAACGCCAGCCGTTCGGCCGTCCTTGAAATTTCAAGCTTGAAGTTTCAAGGCCAGCCCTGCATCTGGCTTGTTGGCCCTTGATGCCAGGTTCTCGCAGACCGCGGACCGGCAGCAAGGTTGTTAACCTTTAACCCCCGTGGGCCTCAAACCCACAACCTCCGCAATCAGTCTTAAAAACGCTTGGCAATGGTGCCGACGGAAACCTGGTTGCGGGCAAGGAACTACATGTCTGAATCTTTTGCCGCCCTTTTTGAAGAGTCGTTGACACGCACCGAAATGCGTCCTGGCGAAGTTATCACCGCTGAAGTCGTGCGCGTTGAGCACAACTTCGTGGTGGTGAACGCCGGCCTGAAGTCGGAAGCCTACGTGCCCCTCGACGAGTTCAAGAACGACCAGGGCGAAGTCGAAGTCCAAGTGGGTGACTTCGTGTCCGTGGCCATCGGCTCCATCGAAAACGGCTACGGCGACACCATCCTGTCCCGTGACACCGCCAAGCGTCTGGCTTCCTGGCTGTCGCTGGAAAAGGCTCTGGAATCCGGCGAATTCGTGACCGGCACCACTTCCGGCAAGGTCAAGGGCGGCCTGACCGTTCTGGTCAACGGCATCCGCGCTTTCCTGCCCGGTTCGCTGATCGACACACGTCCCATCAAGGACCTGACCCCCTACGAAAACAAGACCCTGGAATTCAAGGTCATCAAGCTGGATCGCAAGCGCAACAACGTGGTGCTGTCGCGCCGCGCTGTGGTGGAAGCCTCCATGGGCGAAGAGCGCGCCAAGCTGATGGAAACCCTGAAGGAAGGCGCTATCGTTCAGGGCGTGGTCAAGAACATCACCGAATACGGTGCGTTCGTGGACCTGGGCGGTATCGACGGCCTGCTGCACATCACCGACATGGCATGGCGCCGTGTGCGTCACCCCTCCGAAGTGGTGACTGCCGGCCAGGAAATCACTGCCAAGATCCTGAAGTTCGACACCGAAAAGAACCGCGTGTCCCTGGGTCTGAAGCAAATGGGCGACGATCCCTGGATGGGCGTGGCTCGCCGCTACCCCTCCGCCACCCGTCTGTTCGGCAAGGTCACCAACATTGCTGACTACGGCGCATTCGTGGAACTGGAACCCGGCATCGAAGGCCTGGTGCACGTTTCCGAAATGGACTGGACCAACAAGAACATCGCTCCCACCAAGCTCGTGTCCCTGGGCGACGAAGTGGAAGTCATGGTTCTGGAAATCGACGAAGACAAGCGTCGCATTTCCCTGGGCATGAAGCAGTGCAAGGCTAACCCCTGGCAAGAATTCGCCCAGAACACCAAGCGCGGCGACCGCGTGAAGGGCCCCATCAAGTCCATCACCGACTTCGGCGTGTTCGTGGGTCTGGCTGCCGGTATCGACGGCCTGGTGCACCTGTCTGACCTGTCGTGGAACGAAGCCGGCGAAGCCGCTGTTCGCAACTACAAGAAGGGTCAAGAAGTCGAAGCCATCGTGCTGGCCGTGGACGTTGAGCGCGAGCGCATCTCCCTGGGCATCAAGCAGCTGGACAGCGATCCCTTCACGACCTTCGTGACCGTGAACGACAAGGGCCAGGTTGTGACCGGCAAGGTCAAGACCGTGGACGCCAAGGGCGCTGAAATCGACCTGGGTGAAGACATCATCGGCTACCTGCGCGCTTCCGAAATCTCGCAAGACCGCGTGGAAGATGCTCGTTCCGTCCTGAAGGAAGGCGACGAAGTGACGGCCGTGGTGGTGAACGTGGATCGCAAGAGCCGCAACATCCAGCTGTCCATCAAGCAAAAGGATCACGCTGAACAGCAAGTCGCCATGGCTTCCCTGTCGGCTCAGTCCTCCAAGGAAAACGCTGGTACCACCAGCCTGGGCGCTCTGCTGCGCGCCAAGCTGGACGCTGACAAGTAAATCTTGCATCAGCCGGTCAGCCAGCTCGCCTGACTGACCGCCAAGCGTCAAAGACAACGGGCGCCCTGTGCGCCCGTTGTTGTTTCAACCTAGAGCCTCCGTCACCCGATGACCCGATCCGATCTCGTCGAAGAACTTGCCGCCCAATTTGGCCAACTCAACCAACGTGATGCCGAGCAGGCCGTCAAATTCATTCTGGATGCCGTCAGCGATGCCCTGGTGCGCGGTCACCGTATTGAAATTCGCGGCTTTGGCAGCTTTGCCATCAATCACCGCCAGCCCCGCATAGGCCGCAACCCCCGCTCCGGCGAGTCCGTTCAGGTTCCTTCCAAGCGCGTGCCTCATTTCAAGCCAGGCAAGGCCTTGCGCGAAGCCGTGGACAATCTCAAGGCCGAAGACTCCGCTGCCCAGCAGCCGCAGATCGCCTGAAGTCCATGGGCACCGTCAGCCACATCAGGGCTGACCACGCCATCCGTTTGCCAGTCCGAGCATAGGCTGGCCTAAAATCTTCCCGTCACACAAGGCGCATAAAGGGAAGCATGAAATACCTGCTGTGGCTGCTCAAGGCAGCCATTTTTTTCACTCTGTTCGCATTCGCACTCAACAACCAGCAAGACGCCACCGTGCATTTTTTCTTTGGCACGGCATGGACGGCACCTCTGGTGCTGGTGGTTCTGGCTGCTTTCGCACTGGGCCTTTTTGTCGGAGTGCTGGGCATGGTGCCACGCTGGCTCAAGCATCGCAGCGCAGCGCGCGAGGCACAGGCCACTCAACAGGCACCGAACGCCGCAACCAGCGCCACCAGTGCAGCACCTGCGGTGAAGGAACAGAACTCTTCTTCGATCATTGCGCCGGGCGACGTGCATGGAATTTAATCTGACTTGGATTTTGCTGGGCCTGCCTGCAGCCTTTGTGCTGGGCTGGCTGGCCTCCCGCTGGGATTTGCGCCAGGTGCGTGCCGACAACCGCCAGGCTCCCAAGGCGTACTTCAAAGGCCTGAACTTTCTACTCAACGAGCAGCAGGACAAGGCCATCGATGCCTTTATCGAGGCCGTGCAGAACGACCCCGACACCACCGAACTGCACTTTGCACTGGGCAATCTGTTTCGCCGCCGCGGCGAATACAACCGAGCAGTGCGCGTCCACGAGCATCTGCTCAGCCGCGCCGACCTCACCCGCCCCGACCGGGACCGTGCCCAGCATGCACTGGCACAGGACTTTCTCAAGGCCGGCCTGCTGGACCGCGCCGAGGAGGCTCTGAACCGCCTGGAAGGCACGCAGTACGAAGGCGAGGCACGCCTGGCGCTGCTGGCCATTTACGAGCGCTCGCGCGACTGGGCCCAGGCAGCGGCCATCGTGCGCAAGATGCAGGCTGCGGGCCAAGGGGACTTCAGCACCCGGCTGGCCCACTATCTTTGCGAAGACGCGCAATCTCAGGTCGCCCATGGTCAGCTCGACAAGGCGTTTGCGCAGCTGCAACAGGCCCTGGAGACTGCGCCGCAAGCTCCGCGTCCCCGACTGGAGCTGGCCCAGCTCCAGCATCGACAGGGCCGGTCCGCACAGGCTTTGTCAAGTCTTCAGGCCCTGGCACAGAACAGCCCCGCAGCCCTGCCCCTGGCGGCCAGCCTGCTTGTGGAAGTGGCCGAGGCAACGGGCGCGCTCGCCGAGGCTCGCGATCTGCTGCTCAAGCACTATGAGCAGGCACCCTCGCTGGATCTGCTGCAGGCACTGGTCGCAGTCGATCAGAAAAGCGGAGATGCAGGAGCCCCCGGCCGCCAGCTCCTGGTGCAACACCTGGAGCATGAGTCTTCCCTGGTGGCTGCCGCCCAATGGCTGGAAGGCGAGACCCTGACCGAAGAGCAGTACCATGCCACCGTGCAGAAGGCGCTGAACCACGCCACCAAGCCCCTGACCCGCTACCGCTGTGCGGCCTGCGGCTTTGAAGCCCGCACCCATTTCTGGCATTGCCCCGGCTGCCAGAGCTGGGACAGCTACCCGGCACGCAGGGTCGAAGAGCTGTAAAGCACTTCCCGAAGAAAAAGAGCGCCCAGGGCGCTCTTTTTCAATGCATGCAGCCGGCCCCTCTAATGGCCACCCCACTCATCGGCCGGCATATCCTGCTTGCCGATCAGCCAGGGCAGGCGCGAGGACACTCCGACCAGAACCCCCACGGCCCAGAACAGGGCAGAGACACCGACCACGGTGCCCAGCGAACCGAACAGCACCGGCATCAGCACGCTGGAGCCATTGATGGCCATCATGCGCAATCCCAGCGCCTCACCATGGCGCTCGGGCGGGGTGATCTGATGAATCATGCTCATCACCATGGGCTGCACCGACCCCAGCACCACGCCCAGCAAGACTGAACAGGCACCCATGGTCCAGGCTCCTGGCATGAAGGGATAGGCGATGAACAGCGCGCAAGCGGCAACCATGGCCCCCAGCACCACTTGCGATTCGGCCATATGGCGCGTGATGATGGGCATCAGCATGCGGATCACGGCTGCAGCAATCGCAAAGGCGCCCAGGATGCTGCCTATCACCGAGGCAGGAAGTCCGCGTTCATGCCCCAGAATGGGTACGACAAAGGTGTGCACGTCCCAGCAAGAGGAAAGCGCCCAGTTCAACAGCAACAGGCGCCTGAAGCCCCGGTTCTGCACCAGGTCCCAGGCCGTTGCCTTCTGGTTCGCACTCTCGGTCTGCAGTGCGGGCAGCTCCTGTACCGTTCTCGCCCAGAACCAGGCCGCCAGAGGCATCAGGGTCAGCAGCAAAAACGCCGCCCTGAAGCCCGTGGTGCTGGCCGCTTCGCCGCCGGCGTAGTCGATCAGCAACCCGGCCGCGAAAGGCCCCAAAAAATTGGAGATGGCCGGCCCGATCGCCAGCCAGCTGAAGACCTTGCGCAACTCGTCCTTGTTGTGTGCCATGCGCCCCACATGGCGCTGCAGGGCGATGAGTGCCATGCCGGCGGCGCCGCCCGTCAGCAAAGCGCTCAGGCATAGCACCGGATAAATCGGGAACAGCACGGCCACCCCCGCTCCGGAACAGGCGGCCGCCACGCTGATGATGAGCGGGCGCTTGAGCCCGTGACGGTCCGCATAGCGCCCCGCGGGCAGGGACAGAAACACCTGGGTCAGTGCGAACAGCGCCAGCAGCATGCCGACCGCAGCCGCGCTATAGCCCTCCTTGAGCGCCAAAAGCGGCGTGGCCATGCGCATTCCGGTCATGGTGCCGTGAATACAGACTTGCGCGAGGATCAGGCGCAGCAGGGCCGCATTCATTCTTCATCCTCGCTGGCGGTCTGATCGCCTCCAGACGAGGTGGCCGGAAACAGGGGCTGCTCCTGCCCTGCTTCATTCGGCAGCTCCTGCACATTGCGCAAATGGCGCTGAATGGCGCGCGTGCGCACACCCACCTGATCGAACTTGCGCGCAGCGGCATCGATGGACTTGCGCGTGGCCTCCACCACCTCGCCGAACTTGCCGAACTCGGTCTTGACCTGTCCGAGCACGCCCCAGACTTCGGAGGAGCGCTTCTCGATCGCCAGCGTCTTGAAGCCCATCTGCAGGCTGCTGAGCATGGCGGCCAGATTCGCGGGACCGGTAATCACGATGCGATGCTCGTTCTGCAGGGCCTCGACCAGGCCCGGACGTCGTAGCACTTCGGCGAACAGGCCCTCGGTGGGCAGATACATGACGGCAAAGTCCGTGGTGTGCGGCGGTGCGATGTACTTGCTGGCAATCTTTTTGGCTTCGCCGCGAATCGATGTCTCGAAGGCATTGCCTGCAGCGGCAATTGCCACCCTGTCGGCACTGTCCTGGGCATCCTGCAGGCGCTGATAATGCTCGACTGGATATTTGGCGTCGATGGGCAGCCAGACGGGCTGCTCGTCGTTGCGGCCCGGCAGCCGGATGGCGAACTCGACCAGCTCATCACTGCCAGGCACGGTCTTGACGTTTCTCGCGTACTGCTCGGGCGTGAGCACATTGTCGATGATGCTGCCCAGTTGCAGCTCGCCCCAGGTGCCGCGCGACTTCACATTGGTCATCACGCGCTTCAGATCGCCTACGCTGCCCGCCAGAGTCTGCATCTCGCCCAGCCCCTTGTGCACCTGCTCCAGCCGATCGCTGACCAGCTTGAAGGACTCGCCCAGACGCTGCTCCAGCGTGGCATGCAGCTTCTCGTCGACAGTGCGGCGCATCTCGTCGAGCTTGAGGGAGTTTTCACTCTGAATCGTGGCCAGTCGCTCGTTGAGCGTTGCGCGCAGTTGCTCCGCCGTGGTCTGCTGGCCCTGTGCCAGCGCAGCCAGTTGCTGGCTCACCGCATCCTGCAACACGGCAAACTGATGACGCAGTTGCTCGCCATTGCTTCCCAGCTGATCCTTGAGCGCAGCCCCCATATTGGTACTCATATGCGTGAGCTGCTGCTGGATGTCGCCCTTGAGCGAGTCCAGCGTGCCGCGCGTCGTCTCGGCCAGGGCCTCGAAGCGCTGCTGGACATGGACTGCCTGCTCTGCACTGCTTTGGGCCAGTGCCGCACGGGCTTGCTGGCTGTCGCCCGTCAGCCGCTGCGCAAGCTGGGAAACGTCTTCACGAAAGGATGCCAGCGCCGCCGCCTGCTCGCGCCGTGCGGCCAGTGCATCTTGCTGGGCCTGGGCCAACTGGGTCTGTACATGCTGGGTGACACGGTCCAGGGCTCCATCGCTCTTGGCCACCGTCATCTGGGTACTCTGGCTGCTGCGCTCCAGCTGCTGCAGCCTGACATCCAGCGCCTGCAATCCCTGCAGCAGCTGGGCTTGCAACCTCATCGCATCAGGGCCCAGAGCAAGTTCCGTCTGACGGCGCAGCCCCTGCAGCCACCACAGCAGCACCAGAAGCAGGCCCACCATCAATACGGCCAGCGCCGCCAACCCAAGCCACCACGTAGTCACTGTCTTGCCACGCCTTTCGCACTCTTTTTCATAGCTGCAAGCGCTTATCAGCAAATCGCTACAGACCTATTCATTGAATTTCCGCCCTGGGCATTGCAGACTGAAGTTTGCAAGCACTAGCGCGCAGGCAAATTATCAGTCCTCAGAGCCACGAAAAATTCAATGCGATCAAAAGTGCTGCGTCCGATTGCAGCCTTGGTGACAGCGAGGCTGCAATCGGTTGACGCAAGAATCAGGCGTCGGGGCCCACTTGCTGGGCAATGGCCATGGCGAACTTGCCGCCGCCCACAGACCAGTCGGAATAGTCGTTTTCGTGCGTGAAGATGAACACATCGCTGGGTGCGACGTCCGCATCTTTTTCCAGATTGGCGGCGATGTTGGCATACAGCGCGCGCTTCATGGCATCGCTGCGCCCACGGCGCATGGTGATCTCGACCACGACCACGCGGTCCGAGCGCTTGTAGCCGTTGAAAGTGCGGCTGAAGAAGAACTTCTGCTCGTCATATTCCTCAACCATGTTGAACAGCTCATCGGCGGGCATGCCGATGCCGTCGATCAGGGCCTGATGAATACCGTTGACGATGGCCTGGCGCTGGGCGGGCGTGGTGTCCTTGTGGACGCTGGTGCGGATAAAAGGCATTGCTGTCTCGCTTGATATAAAAAAGCCCGCCGTGCGCACAGACGCCAAGCGGGCAGAAATTATCAAAGCCGACAACGCACTCAGAGCACGTATTCGCCCTCAAACTGATATGACGTGATACGGCCTAATCGCGGCATCAGGCCAGCTGATTGACGGGCGTCAGCGGCCCCTTGCCAGCAAAGAACGAGATCAGGTTGTCAGCCGCCAGCCCCGCCATGGCCGTACGCGTACCCTTGGTGGCGCTGGCGATATGAGGTGTCAGCACCACATTGGGCACGGTCAGCAGATCGGGATGCACGACAGGCTCACCCTCGAACACGTCCAGCCCCGCTGCGGCAATGCGCTTATCCTTGAGTGCCTGGGCCAGAGCCGCATCATCGACGATGCCGCCGCGCGCAATATTGATCAGCGTGGCCGTGGGCTTCATCTGCGCAATTTCTGCCGCGCCTATGGTGTGGCGGTTTTCGGGGGTGAACGGCAGCACCAACATCAGATGGTCTGCACGTTCGAGCAGCTCCTGCTTGCCGACATAACTGGCCTTGCACTCGGCTTCCAGCGCAGCATCCAGACGCGAGCGGTTGTGATAGAGCACCTCCATGCCAAAGCCGTAAGCCGCACGGCGTGCAATGGCCTGACCGATGCGGCCCATGCCCAGGATGCCCAGCGTGCTGCCATGCACCTCGGCACCGGCAAACAGGTCGTAATGCCAGTCCTTCCAGAGCCCGGCACGCAGATAGTGCTCGCTCTCGGCAATGCGGCGCGCCGTGGCCATCAGCAGGGCAAAGCCGAAATCAGCCGTTGTCTCGGTCAGCACATCGGGGGCATTCGTGCCCTGCACGCCCGCGGCCGTCATCGCAGGCACATCGAAATTGTTGTAGCCCACCGCCATATTGGCCACGATCTTGAGCTGCGGGCAGGCGGCAAGCAGCTCGGCATCGATGCGCTGCGAACCCGTGGTCAGCACGCCATCCTTGCCCTGCAACTGCTGTGCCAGCTCTGCCGGAGACCAGACCACATCCTCCTGATTGGACTGCACTTCAAAATGCTGCTGCAACCGCTGCACCACCTCGGGTGAAATGGCGCGGGCAATCAAGATACGGGGCTTTTGACTCATCGCGTTGTCTCCTCATTCATCTTTTTAGAACATATCAGCTCGCCCGGCACAGCCCGAGCTATCAAGCAAGAACCGTCCCGCAGCAATGATGTCGTCCCCCTCAAGGGGAGAGCCATCACCTAAACCAAATCCAGGTAATCAAAACCAGCAGAGGTACCAGCACGCAGACCGACCAGAGCATATAGCCGAAAAAGCCCGGCATCTTCACGCCGCGATCTTCGGCAATCGCCTTGACCATGAGATTGGGCGCATTGCCAATGTATGTGTTCGCTCCCATGAACACGGCACCGGCAGAAATGGCTGTCAGCGTCAGCGCCATCTCGGTCATGAGGTGAGCGGGGTCGCCACCGGCGGTATTGAAGAACACCAGATAAGTCGGAGCGTTGTCGAGGAAGGAAGACAGCAGACCCGTGGCCCAGAAATACATGGCCGGGTTGGGCGTGCCATCGGCATTGGTGACTGCGCGCACCACGGCACCGAACGGGCCATCGACACCTGCCTTGAGCATGGCGATGACGGGAATGATGGTCAGGAAAATACCTGCAAACAGCTTGGCCACTTCCTGCATGGGACCCCAGCCGAACTCATTGGCCTGATGCACACGGGCGGGTGTGAGTTTGAGCGAAAGCAGCACCACGGCAAGCAAACCCAGATCACGCACCAAACCGGGCAGGCCCACATGAGTCCCGGCGATCTCTATACCCGCAGGAGTGCGCCAGATGCCGCTGACCAGCACCAGAGCCACCACCACCATCAGCAGCACAAAGTTCACGCGGCCTTCAAAGCCCAGGCGGCTTTGAGCCCCGGTCACATCCATGCTGGGCGTGGGATCGGGCAGATCGGTCTCGCCCTTTTGCCCCATCAGCTTGTGATCTATCACATAGAAGATGGCCAGCAGCGCCAGCGTGAGGAACAGCATAGGGCCCCAGATATGGCTCACCGTCCAGAAGAAGTCCACCCCCTTCAGAAAGCCCAGGAACAGCGGCGGATCTCCGAGCGGCGTCAACGCCCCCCCGGCATTGGAGACGATGAAGATGAAAAACACCACCACATGAGCCTGATGACGGCGGTTGTCGTTGGCGCGCAGCAAGGGGCGTATCAGCAGCATCGAAGCCCCGGTCGTGCCCATGAAGCTGGCCAGCACTGCTCCAATGGCCAGGATGGCGGTATTCAACCCCGGCGAACCACGCAGATTGCCGCGCACATAGATGCCTCCGGCCACCGTGTACAAGGCGGTCAGCAGGATCACGAATGGCAGATACTCGGCCAGCAAGGCATGCACCAGATTCACGCCCGCCGCGCCCAGACCGTAGACCAGCGCAAAAGGCAGCAGGAAGGCCAGCGCCCAGCCGGCAGTGACCTTGCCGAAATGGTGATGCCAGAATTGCGGAAGCAGCAGCGGCAGCAGCGCAATGGACAGCAGCATGCCCACAAACGGCAGGCCCCAGGCCACGGACATGGCTGCGCCGTCAATGTCTGCGGCCTGCGCGGTGGCCGCTGCCAGCGTCAGCAGCGCGGCCGCCGCGGCTTTCATAAAAGATTTGCTGTTCAAACGCCCATCCTCTCTGCTCTTTGCCCTGCAACAGGCATAACTCCCGCCAATGATTCTTTGATTTCTATGCCGGCGAAACCGGCTCCGGCGGCGCAATGCTGAACACCTGGCGCAGATAGGCCAGGTATTTTTCATCGTCACACATGCTCTTGCCCGGTGTGTCCGATAGCTTTGCCACGGGCTGGCCGTTGCAGCGCGTCATCTTGATCACGATCTGCAATGGCACATGCTCGGGGGGATTTCCCAAATCGTTGGTCAGATTGGTGCCGATGCCGAACGCCAGCTGGCAGCGACCGTTGAAGCGCTCGAACAGCCCGATGGTTTTGGGGATGGTCAACCCGTCGCTGAAGATCAGCACCTTGCTCAACGGATCGATCTTGTTGGCCTTGTAATGTGCTATCAGGCGCTCTCCCCAGTCAAACGGGTCGCCGCTGTCATGACGCGCACCGTCAAAAAGCTTGCAGAAGTACAGATCGAAATCACGCAGAAAGGCCGACATGCCATAGACGTCGGACAGCGCAATCCCCAGATCGCCCCGGTACTCGCGCGCCCAGGACTCGAAGCCGAAGATCTGGCTGTCGCGCAGGCGCGGGCCCAGCGACTGGCAGGCCTGCAGATATTCATGGGCCAAGGTGCCCAGCGGGATCAGGCCCAGCTTCATCGCATACAGCACATTGCTGGTGCCCGCCAGTTGCCCCCTGCGCTGGCCGTTAACGCGCGCCGCCCCCGAATGACCCAGCCTGGCGCAAAGCACCCGCAGCACCTCTTCATGCCAGGCCCTGGAAAAGCGCCTGCGGGTGCCGTAATCGGCAATCTTGAGCGACTCAAGGCCAGGCGCCTGCAGCAGCTCGATCTTCTCGTCCAGGCGCTTGCGTCCTTCCAGAAAGCTGGGTACGGGCTGGGTATTGCGGAAATACACCTCGTTGACGATGGCCAGCACTGGAATCTCGAACAGGATGGTGTGCAGCCAAGGGCCCTGGATGGTGATGTCGATCTCGCCGCTGGCCAGGGGCGTGACCGTGATGTATTTGTCGTTGAGCTGGAACAGGCTCAGGAAATCGACAAAATCGCTCTTGATGAAGCGCAGCGAACTCAGATAGGCCAGCTCGGCATCTTGAAAGCGCAGCTTGCACAGAGAGCGGATTTCTTCACGAATTTCATTGACGTACGGAGCCAGTTGCACGCCAGGGTTTCGGCATTTGAAGCGGTACTCCACCTGCGCGCCCGGAAACTGATGCAGCACCACCTGCATCATCGTGAATTTGTACAGGTCGGTGTCTAGCAGACTGGTGATGATCATGGACGACGGTGGGCCTGACGGTCCGTTCAGTCATGGAACAAGGCTGGCTCAAATACAGGCTGCGCCAGCCTCAACAGAGACTGACGAGTGTAGGCTATTCCACACCCTGCACCGTACTCACGGCCCCTAAGCGCTTCTTGCAGATGCGGGCTTCGGATTTGCCGCCAGATATATCAATCGGATCAGAATCAAACCTTTGATACACATACGCAAGAAGCTATCGTTTTTGCTATTCACCAGCAGGCTCTGCACGAAGCAGTGACTGTAGCGCCGCCCGCAAGGGCTCGGGCAAAGGCACAGGCCGGCGCGTCTGCCTGTCGACATAGACATGCACAAAATGCCCGGCAGCAGCCGACTGGCTCGCACCCCTGGCAAACAGACCCACTTCATAGCGCACGCTGGAGCTACCCAGATGGGCCACGCGAATACCCGCTTCCACGGCTTGGGGGAAAGCCAACGAGGCAAAGTAATTGCACTGGGTCTCTATCACCAGGCCAATCGTCTGCCCATCATGAATATCCAACGCGCCCTGCTCTATCAGATACGCATTGACCGCGGTATCAAACCAGCTGTAGTAGATGACGTTGTTCACATGACCGTAAACATCGTTGTCCGACCAGCGGGTGCTGATTTCACGAAACACGGGATAGGAGTCGCGCGCCTGCGGCTGGGCGCGCAAAGGTTTGCCATGAGATAACGATGCAGTCATGCAGTCATTTTGCAGAGCTGCCCCGGCGCCGCCAGCACCACCGCGACAGGGCTTGCAGGTTGTCACTCATCAACGCATGACGCACCGCACAAAGAAAACACGCTACTTCAATTTTTGTCAGTTATCAGACATAACAAAGTCTTTTAAAAATCAGATACTTATCAAAAACAAAGAGTCATTAATTTTTTTGCTGCAGCGCAACAAATTAAAGCTTGCATTGCCACAAATTCTCTTTCACAATGCACCCATGCTGCACTGCAACATACGGCTGGCAAAGATAGCGGTCATGTCAGGGCAGACGTTTCCTCCGGTCCGATCCCTTTGTTAGATCCGTAATTTTGGAGAATTGCCATGAGCCTGACCCCTGACCAAATCCTGAGCGCACAAAAAGCCCACTTCGAGACACTGTTCGGCCTGACCAGCAAAGCTTTCGAAGGCGTGGAAAAGCTGGTGGAACTGAACGTCACCGCCTCGCGCGCCGCACTGGCCGAAGCTGCCCAGCACACCCAGGCCGTGCTCAGCGTCAAGGACGCCCAGGAACTGCTGACTCTGCAAGCAGGCCTGTTCCAGCCGCTGGCCGAGAAAACCGCTTCCTACAGCCGCCACCTGTACGACATCGCCAGCAACACTGCCGGCGAATTCAACAAGACGCTGGAAGCCCAGTCCACCGAAGCTCGCAAGAACTTCAATGCCCTGCTGGACAACACGACCAAGAATGCTCCTGCCGGTTCCGAATCCGCTGTTGCCATGGTCAAGAGCGCAGTCTCTGCCGCCAACAACGCCTTCGAATCCGTGCAAAAGGCGGTGAAGCAAGCCTCCGACATGGCCGAAGCCAATTTCAACGCTGCCACCAAGACAGCAACTGAAGCTGTCAAGGCCACGACCGCCGCCAAGCGTTAAGAACATGGTTATTGACATGCTTGGCAAAGACTAGGGTTTACCCTATAATCACCAGCATGTCAGGTCAGCGTACATTGAATCAGATGCTGACCTTGCGCAAGTTGTCTCCTTGGATCCTCCTGAAACCCCCGTTTCATGGATCCCTTCAAAGCCCAATCTTCCCGATTGGGCTTTTTTTTATGCGCGCTTTCCTCAGGTCGCCAGTTCCTTCACTCTGTGCATAATTGACGTTTACGTCAACGTCAACAGACATCGAACAAGGAGACAGTTCATGCAGATTCAGGATCGCGTATTCATCGTGACCGGTGGCGCTTCAGGCTTGGGCGAAGGTACGGCGCGCATGCTGGCCGCCAACGGCGGCAAGGTCGTGATTGCCGACATGAATGCAGAGCGCGGCGAGGCCGTAGCCAGTGAGATCGGCGGCGTCTATCTGCGCTGCGATGTCAGCAATGAGGCCGATGGTCAGGCCGTGGTCGCCAAGGCCACCAGCCTGGGCAAACTCGCCGGCCTGATCAACTGCGCTGGTATTGCACCGGCCGAGAAGACCGTAGGCAAGAGCGGCCCGCACAGCCTGGCCGTCTATACCAAGACCATCATGGTCAACCTGGTCGGCACCTTCAACATGATTCGCCTGGCAGCGGATGCCATGAGCAAGAATGAGCCAGAGCCTACCGGCGAGCGCGGTGTGCTGATTTCTACCGCCAGCGTCGCAGCTTATGACGGCCAGATCGGTCAGGCCGCCTACTCAGCCTCCAAGGGCGGCGTGGTCGGCATGACGCTACCCATTGCTCGCGACCTGGCTCGCAGCGGTATTCGCAATATGACGATTGCTCCCGGCATCTTCGGCACCCCCATGCTGTTCACCATGCCGCAGGAAGTTCAGGATGCACTGGCCGCCAGCGTGCCCTTCCCCAGTCGCCTGGGCAAACCCGAGGACTACGCCAAGCTGGTCAAGCAGATCCTGGAAAACGACATGCTCAATGGTGAAGTCATCCGCCTGGACGGCGCCATTCGCATGGCCCCGAAATAATGGGTAAATCAAAGGCCTTGCCGCAAGGCCTTTTCTCGGGATCCCGGGCAAAGAAAAAGCCGCAATCAATTGCTTGATTGCGGCTTTTTGAATCTGGCGGAGTGGACGGGACTCGAACCCGCGACCCCCGGCGTGACAGGCCGGTATTCTAACCAACTGAACTACCACTCCTGGCAGGAAGCTTTGCTACATATCATGTAGCTACAAGCGCTTCAAACTTGGCGACCCTACGGGGATTCGAACCCCGGTACTCACCGTGAAAGGGTGATGTCCTAGGCCTCTAGACGATAGGGTCATAACCTAGAATCTTTGCTTTCGCACCGATTAAAAAAGCGCCTTCTGAAAATAAAGGCGCTTTTTTAATCAAGCGACTAGCCAAACTGGCGGAGTGGACGGGACTTGAACCCGCGACCCCCGGCGTGACAGGCCGGTATTCTAACCAACTGAACTACCACTCCTGGCAGGAAGCTTTGCTACATATCATGTAGCTACAAGCGCTTCAAACTTGGCGACCCTACGGGGATTCGAACCCCGGTACTCACCGTGAAAGGGTGATGTCCTAGGCCTCTAGACGATAGGGTCAATTCCTAGAACGATTCGAGTCTTGCGACTCGCCGTCATTAATTTTGGTGGAGGTAAACGGGATCGAACCGATGACCTCTTGCATGCCATGCAAGCGCTCTCCCAGCTGAGCTATACCCCCAAAAACTCTCTGCAAGACAACCTTTTAATCAGTCGCGTTTTGCAGAGACTCGAATTATAGACAGGTTTTTAGCGATTTTTCAAACGCGCGATAACTTTTTCACGTCCGAGCAATTCCAGCACCGCATCGACCGAGGGAGTATGGGCCGTGCCCACGGTCAGAACACGTACGGGCATGGCCAGCACGGGCATCTTCACGCCCTGCGCCTTGAGCAGCTCCTTGATCGCAGCCGCAATGGCTTCCTTGGTCCATTCCACGTTTTCCACCACGGCAGCAAATGCATCCAGCACGGGGTTGGCCGCCTCGGTTACATGTTTGGCGTAGTCTTCCGCATTGCGCTCCACGCTGTCCACATAGAAGACCTTGGCCCAGTTGGCCAGATCCACCAAGGTCTCGCAACGGTCCTTGAACAAGGCAGCAATGCGCACCAGACGGTCATCGGCATCGATCAGGCTCTCGGCCACACCCGCCTTGACGACAAAAGGCTTGACCAACTGGGCCAGCTCGGCGTCGTCCATGGCCTTCAGATGCTGGGCATTGACCCAGCGCAGCTTGGCTTCGTCAAACTGGCCGGCACTGCGGCCCAGGTGATCCAGGTTGAACCACTCCAGGAACTGGGCGCGACTGAAGATTTCGTCGTCGCCGTGGCTCCAGCCCAGACGCGCCAGATAGTTCACCATGGCATCGGGCAGATAGCCTTCATCGCGGTACTGGGTCACGGCCTTGGCACCGTTGCGCTTGCTCATCTTTTCACCTTGCTCGTTGAGCACGGTGGGCAGGTGGGCAAAGGTAGGCACGGTGGCACCCAGCGCTTCAAAGATGTGGATCTGGCGCGGCGTGTTGTTCACATGGTCGTCGCCACGGATGACATGGGTGATGTTCATGTCCATGTCGTCCACGCAGACGCAGAAGTTGTACGTGGGCGTGCCGTCGGGTCGGGCAATCACCAGATCGTCGAGCTCGGAGTTCTGGAACTCGATACGGCCCTTGCACTTGTCCTCCCAGCCCACCACACCGGTTTGCGGAGTCTTGAAGCGCAGCACGGGCTTCACGCCTTCGGGAATCGCGGGCAGGACCTTGCCCTCCTCGGGACGCCATGTGCCGTCGTAGCGCGGCTTTTCCTTGGCAGCCATCTGCTTTTCACGCAGCGCGTCCAGCTCCTCCATGCTCATATAGCAGGGGTAGACATAGCCTTTTTCCTGCAAGGTCGCCAGCACCTGCTTGTAGCGATCCATGCGCTGCATCTGGTAGAACGGACCTTCATCGTGATCCAGTTGCAGCCATTCCATGCCTTCCAGGATCACGTCCACGGAAGCCTGGGTGGAGCGCTCCAGATCGGTGTCCTCGATGCGCAGCACGAAGTCGCCGCCATTGGCGCGCGCAAACGCCCAGGGATAGAGGGCCGAACGAATATTGCCCAGATGGATGAAACCCGTGGGCGAAGGGGCAAAGCGGGTGCGAATTTTGTTGTTTGTCATATCAGAAATCCTTGTACGACATTCCCCGCGCCAAGGCTGCGGCGCTTGATACGCACGCAGTCTCGGCCAGAGATGCCGAGCAAGAGCCGCCTCGCAGCGCAGGCATAGTCCCCCAGAAAGGGGAAGGCGCGAAGCGACTCAGGGAGTGTTTCACAGCGTATCCAGTCCGCGAGCCAAGTCGACCTTGAGGTCTTCCAGATGCTCAAGACCCACGGAAATACGAATCAGACCCTGACCCACGCCGGCAGCCTGACGCTGGTCCTCGGTCAGACGACCATGCGAGGTGCTGGCCGGATGGGTGATGGTGGTCTTCACATCACCGAGGTTGGCCGTAATCGAGCACAGACGCGTGCTGTCCACGACATGGAAGGCATTGGCACGCAGTTGCTCGGCACCCTCGCCCACCACATCGAAGGCCAGCACCGCACCGCCCATGCCATTTTGCTGGCGCATGGCCAGCTCGTGCTGAGGATGGCTCTTGAGGCCCGGGTAGTACACACGCGCCACCTTGGGATGGGCTTCCAGCCAGGCGGCAAACTCCAGCGCTGCTGCGCTTTGCGCCTTGACGCGCAAAGCCAGGGTTTCCAGACCCTTCATCACCGTCCAGGCATTGTAGGGAGCGATGTTCAGACCGCCGCTGCGCAAGAAAGTGCCCATGACCTTGTCCACGAGGGCAATGGTGCCGCAAACCGCACCGGCCATGACGCGGCCCTGGCCGTCGAGGAACTTGGTGCCCGAGTGCACGACGAGGTCGGCGCCGAACTTCACGGGCTGCTGCAGCACGGGAGTGGCGAAGCTGTTGTCTACGGCCAGCAGCGCGTTGTTGGCGTGCGCCAGCTCGGCCAGTGCGGCGATGTCGCAAAGATCGGTCAGCGGGTTGGTGGGCGTCTCGGCAAAAAGCATGCGCGTGTTGGGCTTGATGGCCGCCTTCCAGGCTTCGATATCGGTCTGCGAGACAAACGTGGTTTCCACGCCGAAGCGTGCCATCTCGGTTCCCAGCAGCTTGATGGTGGAGCCGAACATGGACTGCGAGCAGATCACATGATCGCCCGTCTTGAGCGCCGTCAGCGCCACCAGCAAGATGGCCGACATGCCGGTGGAGGTCGCTACCGCACATTCCGTGCCTTCCATGGCCGCCAGACGCTTTTCAAAGCTGGTGACCGTGGGGTTGCCAGTGCGGCTGTAGGTGAAGCCCGGCTCTTCATTGGCAAAGCGGCGCGCTGCGGTCGCCGCATCGGGCTGCACAAAGCTGCTGGTCATGTACAGGGCTTCGCAATGCTCGCCCCACTGACTGCGCTCGACCGCTTCGCGCACGGCCAGAGTTTCAGGATGCAAACCTTCGGGTAATGTCTTGTTGGTCACAATCGTCAAATCCAGATGGTTGGTACCGGTCATGAGTCCGCTGCAGACCGCCAATCAGGCCCGCACGCATGCTGCTCTACCAGCTTGACCGGCGGCACTCGCCGTGCCGGTCTTTGAATATGCTTTGCTCGCACATCATGAAATTTGAGTCATATCAGGCTCAAACCCTTAATGAGCATACGTCAAAAGCTCACTTTTAAAGAGCATACCGACCGCACAGCTCTGCCATTGTCCTCCCGAATGAAAAGGGTTGCCTAAGCAACCCTTTCCGACTCGGTCATTCGCTGCGCTTTAACGCCAGCGCTCAGCTTTCCTGAGCATTCGGCAGGGACAGGCGCGAAGTGTCTTCGCTCTCCTCTTCGCTGCCGCGGTTGCGGCCTTCGTTGAGCGCCGTCACCTCTTCATCGGAGATATCACCGGTGATGTAGATGCCGTCGAAACACGAGGCCTCGAAACCGCTTACCTGGGCATTGATCTTGCCCACGGCCTGCTTCATGGCTTCCACGTCCTGATAGATCAGCGCGTCGCAGCCGATGACCTGGCGAATTTCCTCGACCGTGCGGCCGTGGGCCACCAGCTCGGAGCGCGTGGGCATATCGATGCCGTACACATTGGGGTGACGCACGGGGGGCGCAGCGGAGGCCAGATACACCTTGTTGGCACCTGCATCGCGCGCCATCTGCACGATTTCCTTGGAGGTGGTGCCGCGCACGATGGAGTCATCGACCAACAGCACATTGCGGCCCTTGAACTCGCTGCTGATGGCGTTGAGCTTCTGGCGCACCGACTTCTTGCGAGCGCCCTGACCCGGCATGATGAAGGTACGGCCCACATAGCGGTTCTTCACAAAACCTTCGCGATAGGGCTTGCCCAGCAACTGTGCCAATTGCATGGCGCTGGGGCGGCTCGATTCGGGAATGGGAATCACCGCATCGATTTCATTGGGCGGCACCATGGAGATCACGCGCTTGGCCAGCGTTTCACCCATGTTCAAACGAGCCTGATAGACCGAAATGCCATCCATGGTGGAGTCGGGACGTGCCAGATACACATACTCGAACACGCAGGGATTGAGCTGGGTCTTTTCAGCGCATTGCTGGCTCTCGACGCGGCCGTCGTTGTGCACGAAGATCGCTTCGCCGGGAGCAATGTCGCGCTCGAACTGATGGGTCGTACCTTCCAGCGCCACGGACTCGCTGGCCAGCATGATGGTGCCATCATTGCCGCGCCCCATGCACAGCGGACGAATGCCGAAGGGATCGCGGAAGGCCAGCAGGCCGTAGCCGGCGATCAGCGCGATCACGGCGTAGGAGCCCTTGATGCGCTTGTGCACCGCACGCACGGCCTTGAAGATTTCCTCGCTCTGCAGCGGAGCGCCGCTGGAGGCGCGGCCGATCTCGTGCGCCAGCACGTTGAGCAGGACCTCGGAGTCGCTTTCGGTGTTGGTGTGGCGATGGTCGGTATCCGCCAGTTCGCGGCGCAGTTGCTTGGCATTGGTGAGGTTGCCGTTGTGCACCATGACGATGCCGAAGGGCGCATTCACGTAGAAGGGCTGAGCCTCTTCCTCGCTGGAGGCATTGCCCGCCGTGGGATAACGCACCTGACCCAGACCCACATCACCGGGCAGAGCACGCATATTGCGGGTGCGGAACACATCCTTCACCATGCCCTTGGCCTTGTGCATGAAGAACTTGCGTTCCTGCTGGGTCACGATGCCGGCTGCATCCTGCCCACGGTGCTGCAGCAGCAGCAAAGCGTCATAAATCAGCTGATTCACGGGTGTGGTGCTCACCACACCAACGATTCCACACATAGTTGCGTTCCATCTGTTCGCGAAAGTCGCCCTTCGCCACACTCGCCTGCTTCGCCACCCATTGGCTAGCCTGCGCTTTGATATCCGGCATGGCGGATCACGCCAACACCAAACTCTCGTCAGCACCCACTGCGTTTTACAGCAAGCACCTTAGCCACTTTCAACCCTTAGGTAAATTGCGGCAAAAAACTTCGCTTCAAGAGGAAGCCTTGGGCAGATACTGCCCCCACTCCTCTGGCAGAGCCGGCAGCACCCAGCCCAGCGCCTCGGTCAACCAGGGCGCCAGCATCGAGTCCTGCCACCACAAGGCCTTGTGCAGCGGCGTGTACTGGATCACCAGAGCCAGCACCAGCAGCAGCAGGCCACCACGCAAGACACCGAACAATGCGCCCAGGGTGCGATCCACAGGTCTCAGACCCACGGCTTCAATCAACTGCTTGGACAGCCAGGAGATCACTCCCCAGGCAAACATGGACCCCACCAGCAGCAGCACAAAGCCCGCCGCATAACGCAGCTGCATGTCCCAGCCATCCAGCGGCAGCCACACCGCCACCTCTTGCGCCCAGGTCCGCGCGACCATGAAGGCTACCAGCCAGCCCAGCAAGGACAGGACTTCATAGACCAGACCGCGCCAGGCCCCTAGCAACAAGGAGCCCAGCACAACGACCACAAAAATCCAGTCCAGCGTGCTCATCAATCAAACCGTTGCCGGAAAACCGGTCTCAAGCCTTGAACACCGATGCCGGCAAACCCAGTGCCTTGGCTCTGGCGGCAGCCTTCTCGGCTTCTTCGCGGCTCTTGAAAGGCCCCATGCGAACACGTGTGCGCTTGCCGTCCTTGGTATCCACGGTCTGGGTAAAGGCTCCGGCCCCCAGCTTGCCCTTGATTTCATTGGCCTTGCCGACTTCGGCAAAGGCGCCGATCTGAACGATAAAGCGCTCGTTAGTCGCTGCAGCCTCCTTGGCCGGTGCTGCTTCCGAGGTACTGCGCCCCTCCAGCAATGCACGGGCACGAGCGGCCTCGTCCACCTTGGGCGCCTCCGGCTTGTGCTTGGGCTCGGGTTTGGCTTCCGGCTTCTTGATCTCGGGCTTGACCTCTGGCTTGACCTCGGCCTTGGGTTTTTCAGGCTTCGGTTCCGGCTTGCGCTCGGGCTTTACTTCCGGCTTGGGCTCCGGCTTGGGCTGAGGTTTGACCTCTGGTTTGGGCTCGGGCTTGACCTGAGATGCCACCGCGGCGGCAGTGCCGACGGCAGCCGCAGTGACTGCAGCCCCGACCACCGGCGCAGCAGGCGCCACAGCGGCCGCCGCAGGAGCTGCAGGCCTGGCCGAAGGCGCAAGCACTTCTTCGCCATCATCCAGAGAAGCATTGGCAGCAACACGCCCTGACGGTGCAGCCGTCTGGCTCGCCACCTGAGTGCCAGGCACGACCTCGGGAGCCGAGTTGGCCTGATCGGGAATTTCAATCGGAATATTGACCGGAATGGGACGTGGCTGCGTATCGAACAGCAGCGGGAAGCCCACCACACCGATCAGCACCAGCACGGCCGCCCCGATGAGGCGATGACGTGCGCGGCGGCGCATGGCTTCCACGCTTTCGCCCTGGGCCAAGCGGCTGGGGCGCTTGGCTCCGGCCACGGACTCGGCTTCGTCTTTTTTGCCAGGCCAACGGAAATTGAAAAATGCCATGAGTGAGGACTTGTTGAGGTCTGCCACCCGACAAAAGCCGGGGCGGCAGGCCGCTGACTCAGTGAGCCAGGTGTTTGGCGTTCAGACGAGGCGTGCCGTTTTGCAACACTCCGCCCACAGTGAAGAACGATCCAAAGACCACGATTCTATCAGCCGCCTCCGTTGCCGCGACTGCGGCATCCAGGGCCTGCTGGGGATTGGCAAAGGTCTGCATGCTCACATCTTTGCGGATCACGCCCTGGGCCTGCAACTGCTGCAGCTTGGCCTTGAGGTTTTCTGCCGAATCCGCACGCGGCGTCGGCAGATCGGTGAAATACCAGCGATCAACCAGCGGACCCACCTTGGTGAGCATGGGCTCCCAGTCCTTGTCGGCCATGGCACCGAATACGGCATGCGTGATCGGAAAGTAACCCATGGCATCGAGATTCGCCGTGAGCGCCGCCACCGAGTGCGGGTTGTGCGCCACATCCAGCACCAGCGTAGGCTGGCCGGGAACGATCTGGAAGCGACCGGGAAGCTCCACCATGGACAAGCCCGTGCGCACGGCCTGCGCCGTCACAGGCAGCTTGCCGCGAATGGCTTCATAGGCGGCCAGCACGCCGGAAGCGTTCATCAGCTGATTGGCGCCGCGCAGCGCCGGATAGGCCAGCCCCGCATAGCGGCGGCCACGGCCGGCCCAGCCCCATTGCTGCTTGTCGCCGTCGTAGTTGAAATCCTTGCCGAAGCGCCAGAGGTCGGCACCGATTTCGGCCGCGTGATCGATCACGCTTTGCGGCGGCACGGGGTCGCTGACGATGACGGGACGACCGGCACGCATGATGCCGGCTTTTTCGCGGCCAATGCTTTCGCGATCGGGGCCCAACAGTTCCATGTGATCGAGATCGATGCTGGTGATGATGGCGCAGTCGGCATCGATGATGTTGGTGGCATCGAGCCGGCCTCCCAGACCCACTTCCAGAATCGCCACATCCAGCCTGGACAGACTCATCAGGCGCAATATCGCCAGCGTGGTGAACTCGAAGTAAGTGAGTGCAACCTCTTTGCCATCCTTGACCCTGGCCTGCTCCACCGCTTCAAAATGCGGGATCAGCTCCTCGGCCTTGACGATCTCGCCGCCCACACGGCAGCGCTCTTCAAAATGAACCAGATGCGGCGAGGTATAGACACCGGGGCGATAGCCGGACTGCAGGGCCACGGCCTCCAGCATGGCGCAGGTCGAACCCTTGCCATTGGTGCCGGCCACCGTGATGACGGGGCAGTCGAATTGCAGGCCCATGCGCTGTGCGACTTCACGCACGCGATCCAGACCCAGGGCGATGTTCTGGGGATGCAGGCGCTCGCAATAAGCCAGCCAGGCATCCAAGGTGGGGAATATGGTGTGCATACTGGGCGCTATTGTCGCCCACTGTCAGAGGCCCTATGGCTGCCGGCACTTGGCAAATGCGTTACATCTGACTCCAACCGTTTCACCGCTACCGAACACCATGAGCAAGATCACCACCGTCTACGGCATCCCCAATTGCGACACCGTCAAGAAAGCACGCAGCTGGCTCAGTGAGCAAGGTATTACTTACCAATTCCACGACTTCAAGAAACAAGGCGTTCCCGCCGAGCGTCTGCCCCAGTGGATGCAGGCTCTGGGCTGGGAAAAGCTGCTCAACCGCCAGGGCACGACCTGGCGCAAGCTCGATGACGCGACAAAGGCCTCTGCCGTGGATGCGCCCAGTGCCGCCGCCGTGATGCAGGAGCACGCCAGCACCATCAAGCGACCCGTGGTGGAATGGGCCGATGGGAAAATCACCGTTGGTTTCAAGGCCGATGAATGGGATACGCTGCAAAACACATAAGCAACCGCTCACATTTACACATGGCTTTACCTAGTTTTACGGTGCCGAGTGCTTGAATTTACGCAGATCCCCTAAACTTTTCGGTGATCTGATGCGTTAAAGCTTCAGAGACAGGAGAGATGTTGATGAAAACTCTGGCAGTTTTGACTTTGACCGCCGTGGCCGCCACCGGGGCCTATGCCCAGGAGCGCGGTCGCGTGCTGTCCTCGACCCCCATCACCCAGCAGGTCGCCGTGCCGCAGCAGGTCTGCAGCGACCAGCCGGTGGCGGTCGCACCTCGCCCCACCGGTGCGGGTGCCGTGGTCGGAGCCATTGCCGGCGGCCTGATAGGCAATGCCATCGGTGGCGGCGGCGGCCGTGCCGCGGCCACGGCAGCCGGCGTGGTCGGCGGTGCCATGCTCGGCAATCAGGCCGAAGCCTCGGGCCCGGTGCAGTACCAGAACATGCGCCAGTGCAGCACGCAGACCTTCTACCAGAACCGTACCGTGGGCTACAACGTGACCTATGAGTACAACGGTCGCAACTACACCACGCAGACCGCCAACCCGCCCGGCCAATGGATTGCGCTGAATGTGCAGCCCGTGGCCAACGACCCGGTCTACAGCAACGACGGCTACTACAGCACCCAGACGCCTCCTCAGGGCGCCTACAGCACCAGCTATCCGCAGAACTACGACAGCGGCTATTACGCCCCTCAGCCCGTGGCGCCCACCTACTCGGTAGGCTCGACCTACTCGGCGTCCGACTATGTGGCGCCGCTGCTGATCGGCGCAGCCATTGGTGCGGGCGCCTATTACGCCACCCGCCCCCATTACTACCGACCCGGCTACCGTCCGGGCTGGCACGGTGGCCACGGCGGCCATGGCTGGCGCCGCTGATCCCAGCCGATCCGGCCTTGCGAACCGCTCAGGAGCCCCGTCACGGGGCTCTTGTTTTTCCTGCCTTTGCCGGGCATTCGCGCAGGTGCAAATCCCGTGGCCTAAAATCAATGCTTTTGATCTTCGACCACGCACAGCGTACCTCTTCCATGACCACCGAAACCATCGCAGGCGTCAGCCTCACCACCAAGGCCAATGTTTACTTTGACGGCAAGTGCGTCAGCCACAGCTTCACGCTGGCCGACGGCACCAAGAAGTCGGTGGGCGTGGTGCTGCCTGCAACGCTGACCTTTGGCACCGCAGCCGCAGAAATCATGGAATGCGTGGGCGGCTCCTGCGAATACAAGCTCGACGGCAGCGACGAGTGGAAGAAGTCCTCGGCCGGCGAGAGCTTCCAGATTCCCGCGAACTCCAAGTTCGACATCCGCGTGACCGAGGCTTACCACTACATCTGCCACTACGCGTAATCCGCGCCTGGCCCGGCGTCGGGCCAGACCCGAGAATTTCAAGCCTTTTCAGCCCCAATCGCTTACCCATCAAGCGCTTGCAGCTATCACTTTGAAGAGAAATCTCATGGAAACCATTCTGCAACATGTTCCCGTCGGCCAGAAGGTCGGCATCGCCTTCTCCGGCGGCCTGGACACTTCTGCCGCTCTGCGCTGGATGAAGAACAAGGGTGCCCTGCCCTACGCCTACACGGCCAACCTGGGTCAGCCCGACGAAGCCGATTACGACGAAATCCCCCGCAAGGCGATGGAATATGGCGCAGAAAAGGCCCGTCTGATCGACTGCCGCCCCCAGCTGGCCAACGAAGGCATTGCCGCCATCCAGTCCGGCGCTTTCCACATTTCCACCGGCGGCATCACCTACTTCAACACCACGCCCCTGGGCCGTGCCGTAACCGGCACCATGCTGGTGGCAGCCATGAAGGAAGACGACGTCAACATCTGGGGCGACGGCTCGACCTTCAAGGGCAATGACATCGAGCGCTTCTACCGCTACGGTCTGCTCACCAATCCCGCGCTGAAGATCTACAAGCCCTGGCTGGACAGCAACTTCATCGACGAGCTGGGCGGCCGCGCAGAAATGTCGGCCTTCATGACCAAGGAAGGTTTCGGCTACAAGATGTCGGCCGAGAAGGCCTATTCCACCGATTCCAATATGCTGGGCGCCACCCACGAAGCCAAGGATCTGGAGTTCCTGAACTCCGGCATCCGCATCGTGAACCCCATCATGGGCGTGGCTTTCTGGAAGCCCGAAGTTGAAGTCAAGGCAGAAGAAGTCTCCATCACCTTCGAAGAAGGCCGCCCCGTGGCCATCAACGGCAAGGAATACACCGATGCCGTGGAAGTCTTCCTGGAGCTGAACCGCATCGGCGGCCGCCACGGCCTGGGCATGAGCGACCAGATCGAGAACCGCATCATCGAAGCCAAGAGCCGCGGCATCTACGAAGCCCCCGGCATGGCCCTGCTGCACATTGCCTACGAGCGTCTGGTGACCGGCATCCACAACGAGGACACCATCGAGCAGTACCGCATCAACGGCCTGCGCCTGGGCCGTCTGCTGTACCAGGGCCGCTGGTTCGACCCCCAGGCCATCATGCTGCGCGAATCCTCGCAGCGCTGGGTGGCCCGCGCCGTGACCGGCACCGTGACGCTGGAACTGCGCCGCGGCAACGACTACTCCATCCTGAACACCGTGTCGCCCAACCTGACCTACGCTCCCGAGCGTCTGTCCATGGAAAAGGTCGAAGACGCGCCTTTCAGCCCCATCGACCGCATCGGCCAGCTGACCATGCGCAACCTGGACCTGATCGACACCCGCGCCAAGCTGGCCATCTACTCGCAAGCCGGCCTGCTGAGCGTGAGCAGCGCCAACGCCCTGCCACAACTGGGCAACGACAAGAAGTAATTCGACCCGCGCCCACGAAAAAGCCGCTGCAGTGCAGCGGCTTTTTTCATGCCAAATACGCCTCAATCGCTTGTAGGCAAAGCGATTGAGGCTATCAGTATTAAGGCATCAGCGATTGATCTGGTGCACCTGCTGTTCCAGTTGCCCCACATAGGCTGCCGTGCTGTTGTCCGACTCCTGGGCACGCTGCACCAGATGCGCTTCCAGCACATCAAGCCGGGCCATCACCTCTTCCTTGTCCCTGGCATGCAGTGCTTCCAGCACACCGCGCAGTTCGGTGAAGCGCGAAGCCTCGGCCTTGTCGGCCAGATCGCGCTGGGCTTGCATCTCCTTGGCATGGCGGCGTGCCTCCAGCAGCACCGAGCCCTGCATCCACAGCACATAGGCGATGAAGAACACGCTCAGCAAAATCGTCAGCGCCAGCATGAGCACGCCCAGCGGTGCCTGGATTTCGGTCAGGCCCAGCGAAACTGCGGCAGGGGCCGACAGCGCCGTCCAGTTGAAGGCTGCCAACACGGCAATCAGGGCCACGATGATGGCAATGCAGATGGTGCGAAAGTTCATGCTCTTCTCCTTGTACTCCGAGATGCCTTGTTTTAACCCAAGATCGCATCGGCTTGCGTCAGCAAGCGCCAGAAATGACAAAGCCGCTGTTGCCAGCGGCCCTGTCGTCATGATGCGTTCAGATCAGCGGCATGCGCCGGCTCAATTGGTCTCCGACAATTGCTCGAGGATCGCGGGATTCTCCAGAGTGCTGGTGTCCTGGGTAATCGCTTCTCCCTTGGCCAGCGAGCGCAGCAGGCGGCGCATGATCTTGCCGCTGCGGGTCTTGGGCAGGTTGTCGCCGAAGCGGATGTCCTTGGGCTTGGCAATCGGGCCGATCTCCTTGGCCACCCAGTTGCGCAGTTCGGTCGCAATCTGCCTGGCTTCCTCGCCCGTGGGCTTGCCGCGCTTGAGCACCACAAAGGCGCAGATGGCTTCGCCGGTCAGGTCGTCGGGACGGCCGACCACGGCGGCCTCGGCCACCAGATCGGTCTTGGCCACCAGGGCCGACTCGATTTCCATGGTGCCCATGCGGTGGCCCGAGACATTGAGCACATCGTCGATACGGCCCGTGATGCGGAAATAGCCGCGATCCTCGCTGCGCACGGCGCCGTCGCCAGCCAGGTAGTAGCCCTTGAGCTCTTCGGGGAAGTAGCTCTTCTTGAAGCGCTCGGGGTCGCCCCAGATGGTGCGAATCATCGAGGGCCAGGGCTTCTTCACCACCAGGATGCCGCCGGCGCCATTGGGGATCTCGTTGCCTGCCTCGTCGACGATGGCCGCCGTGATGCCGGGCAGGGGCAGGGTGCAGGAGCCGGGCACCAGAGGCGTGGCACCGGGCAGCGGCGTGATCATGTGGCCGCCGTTCTCGGTCTGCCAGAAGGTGTCCACGATGGGGCAGCGCTCGCCGCCCACATGCTTGTGATACCACATCCAGGCTTCGGGATTGATGGGCTCGCCCACCGAGCCCAGCAGGCGCAGGCTGGACAGATTCCAGTTCTTCGGGTGGACGCTGGGGTCGGAGTCCGCCGCCTTGATCAGCGAGCGTATGGCCGTGGGTGCCGTGTAGAAGATGCTGCACTGGTGGCGCTCTATCATCTGCCAGAAGCGGCCCGCATTGGGGAAGGTCGGCACGCCTTCGAAGACGATCTGCGTGGCACCGGCCGCCAGCGGGCCATAGGCCACATAGCTGTGGCCGGTGATCCAGCCGATATCGGCCGTGCACCAGAAGACATCACTGTCCCTGGCATCGAAAGTCCATTCGAAGGTCTGCTTGGCCCACAGCACATAGCCACCGGTGGCATGCTGCACGCCCTTGGGCTTGCCGGTGGAGCCGCTGGTGTAGAGGATGAAGAGCGGGTGCTCGGCATTGACAGGCACGGCTTCGCACTCGGTGGACTGGCCGGCCAATGCCTCGGTGAAGCTGATGTCGCGGCCCGCGACCATATTGCAGGCAGTGGCCGTGCGCTCATAGACCAGCACGCTCTTGACGGCTTCGCAGCCGCCCAGCGCAAGCGCGTCGTCGACGATGGCCTTGAGCGGCAACTCCTTGCCGCCGCGCATCTGGTAGTTGGAAGTGACGACCAGACTGGCACCCACGTCCACAATGCGCTCCTGTACGGCCTTGGCCGAGAACCCCCCGAACACCACGGAATGCGTGGCGCCGATGCGTGCGCAGGCCTGCATGGCCACCACACCCTCGATGGTCATAGGCATGTAGATCAGCACGCGATCGCCCTTTTTCACGCCGCGCGCCTTGAGCGCATTGGCGAACTGGCTCACGCGGGCGAGCAACTCTTTGTAAGTGACCTTGGTGACCTCGCCGCCGTCGGCTTCAAAGATGATGGCCGTCTTGTTCTCCACGGGCGTGCCCATGTGCTTGTCCAGACAGTTGGCGCTGGCGTTGAGCTCGCCGTCGGCAAACCATTTATAGAAAGGCGGGTTGCTCTGGTCCAGCACCTGGGTGAAGGGCTTGGTCCACTGCACGTTCTCGCGGGCCAGCCGTGCCCAATAGCCTTCATAGTCGCGCTCGGCTTCATCGCACAGGGCCTGGTATTGCGCCATGCCCGAGATGCGGGCCTTGGCGGCGAAATCCGCAGGGGGCGGGAACACACGGTTTTCCACCAGCACGGATTCGATGGTTGATGTCGCAGCGCTCATCGTTTTGTCTCCTGATGCATAAGCAATGAAATAATTGTGGGTGTACTGTCAAGGCTCGGTCTTACACCCCACTGACTGAAATTGAGAAGCGGCTTTTGCGCGCCGTCAAGCCCGTCATTCGCTCCCATTTTTGCAGCAGAAAGTGCCTGCTTGGTATTGATTTGCTTGCATTTTTTTCAAAACACCCTGGAACAAACCCTTAGAATCGCGCACCTGCTGCTGCAGAGGCCTGGGCCCACATTACGGTCTGCTCTCGAAGGCGCAGGCAGTCCGGGACGCGGCCCCAGCAAAACCAGTCTTACAAGGTGGCGGCATCCCGTTGCCCACCCATCGCATCCAGCCAGCCCCGCATACACATCATGAGCCGCATCCCTTCCGACGAAGCAGGCAACCCCAACCACCACACGCCGCATGGCGGCTACCAGCCTTCCGGCGTATTGCGTCCCCTGCCCTCGCTGATCTTTGCCAGCCGCTGGCTGCAGTTGCCGCTGTACCTGGGTCTGATTGCCGCCCAAGGTGTCTATGTCTGGCACTTTCTGTTGGAGCTCTGGCATCTGGTGGAGGCAGTCTTCGGCAATCAGGAAGCCCTGCATGCCCTGATCACCAATATTGGCTACAAAAGCGATGTCCAGATCACCCATCTGAACGAAACCATCATCATGCTGGTGGTACTGGCCTTGATCGATGTGGTCATGATCTCCAACCTGCTGATCATGGTCATCGTGGGTGGCTATGAAACCTTTGTCAGCCGCATGGGCCTGGAATCCCACCCCGACCAGCCCGAGTGGCTGAGCCATGTGAATGCCTCGGTACTCAAGGTCAAGCTGGCGCTGTCCATCATCGGCATCAGCTCCATCCACCTGCTCAAAAGCTTTATCAACGCCGGCAGCTATGAAGTACAGGTGCTGATGTGGCAGACCATCATCCACGTGGTCTTCCTGCTCAGCGCCCTGGCCATTGCGCTGACCGACAAGCTCACCCAAAGCGCTCATCATTGAGACAGCACGTCCTCCTCAAAAAGCCCCGCATGGTTGACCATGAAGGGGCTTTTTTCATGCCCATGGCAGCGGCAAAACGCGTCAAAAGCTGACAACCGGCAAAAAAAAGCCCTCGGTAGGCTGCCACGCCTTATCTATCAAGCACTTGCGCCTCCTGTTTTTGCGTATGCAAATGTTTCAATGGCGCGATTTCCGGCGGATGCGGGCGGCAAAGCTTACAGTCTGATTTGACGCATAAAACCCAATTCGATATATTAAAAAGTCATTTACAACCTGCCGTGCAGGTCGTCACCGCATTGTTGAGATGCGGTTGACTCACTTCCCGGCGGATCGTTGTGTCAATTCATGAGCGCTTGCCGCTCTTTGGCGCAGCCCCGTCAACCGGGCCGAAACACGGCCCTGATGTAGGGGGCTCTCCCCGGCCGATATTGCCGGGGTTGGCCTGACAAGAAGCCGTGCAGACACGTGCCAGTCGGTACCTGATCTGCCAGCCAGCTGCTTCTTCCAATTTGCCAGCTCTTGCGCACACCTGGCTGTGCCATCCGGGCTGAAAACTCGGCGCCATCGCTGCGCCATCTGCATTGCGCAGCCCTGTCCACAAGGCCGGGCTGAGCTGCGGCATCAGGGCTTTTATTTTGGCTTGTGCGCCAGCGCCCACCGGCATTGCCGGCTGTGGGCGCTGGACTGTGTTCCATCTCATCAAAAAGGAGAACGCCACAGTGGCCAAGCAAATCGCTATCGATCATGTCTTCAAGGTCTTCGGCAACGATCCGAAAACCGCGCTCAACCTGGTGAAACAGGGCCGGAGCAAGCAGGAGATCCTCGCCCAGACCGGGCAATCCATCGGCGTGTTCGACGCCGACTTCACCATCGAGGCCGGTGAAATCTTCGTGGTCATGGGCCTGTCGGGCTCGGGCAAATCCACCCTGGTGCGCATGCTCAATCGCCTGATCGAGCCCACCAGCGGCCGCATCCTGGTCGACGGCCAGGACATCAATACGCTCAATGACAAGGAACTGCGCGCGCTGCGCCGCAAGGACATCTCCATGGTGTTCCAGTCCTTTGCCCTCATGCCCCACCTCACGGTGCTGGACAACACGGCCTTTGGTCTGGAGCTGGCCGGCGTGGACCGCGCCACGCGCCAGCAGCAGGCGCAGGATGCCCTGGAGCAGGTAGGCCTGGGTGCCTGGGGCGCCAGCTATCCGGACGAGCTCTCCGGCGGCATGCAGCAGCGCGTGGGCCTGGCCCGCGCGCTGGCCTCCGACCCGTCCATTTTGCTGATGGACGAGGCCTTCTCTGCACTGGACCCCATCATCCGCACCGAGATGCAGTCCGAGCTGTTGCGTCTGCAGGAAATCAAGCGCCGCACCATCGTCTTCATCTCTCACGATCTGGACGAAGCCATGCGCATTGGCGACCGCATCGCCATCATGAAGGACGGCATGGTCCAGCAGGTCGGCACGCCCGACGAGATTCTGCGCAATCCCGCCAACGACTATGTGCGCACCTTCATTCAGGGCGTGGATGCGGCAGCCGTATTCAAGGCCTCCGACATCGCTCGCCAGGCGCTGACCGTGATTTCAGAGCACAGCGACCGCGGTTGCCGCGCCGCGCTTCGCCTGCTGGAGGACTCCGACCGCGATTACGCCTATGTGCTCAATGCACGCAAGCGCTTTCTGGGCGTGGTCTCGTCGCAGTCGCTGCGCGATGCGCTGCACGGCCACGAGGGAATGCTGGGCCTCAAGCACGCCTTCATCCCCAATGTGAAGCCCATCGCCAGCAGCACGCCGGTGGCCGAGCTGTTCGGCACCGTGGCCACTCCGGCCTACCCGCTGCCTGTGGTGGATGAAGAGGGCAAATACCTGGGCGTTATCAGCCGCACCACCATGCTCAAGTTCCTGGATCGAGCCACCCCGCCGGTGCCGCCACCCCAGAAGGAAATTCCGCCCATCAAGCTGGACCAGCACTTCCAGCCCACGTCCAACACGCAAGCTGCCCAGCACGCAGCGCAATAAAAGAAGGGAGCCGATTTGAACGATAACGCACTGAACAACCCCAACACAGAAACCACCAGCACGGCTTTTGACGACCCGTGGGCCGCAGCCTCTGCGCCCGCCACCGAGCCGGCCAGCGCCAATGTCACTAGCTCGGCGGCAGATGCCGATCCGTGGGCTGCCTCCTATGCCGATGCGGATGCCGGCTCAAGCACCGATGCCTGGAGCAGCGGCGATGCTGCCAGCCAGGCCAGCAGCACCGACTGGCTCAGCGCTCCCTCGCCCACCGATGTGCCCGAGCATGACGGCGGCATAGGCCAGCTCTGGCACCAGATCACCACCGAAGGCCTGCCCGTGCAGGACTCGATCAACAACGGCCTCACCTGGGTGGTTGATCATTTCCGCCCCTTCTTCCAGGCTGTTCGTACCCCCATCGACGCCACGCTCAACGGTGTGACCGATGTGCTGCAGACCATCCCCATGCCCGCACTGGTGCTGCTGATTGCCCTGCTGGCCTGGCAGTTTGCAGGCCGCAAACTGGCCATTGGCTCGGCAGTTTCGCTGCTGATTGTGGCCCTGCTGGGCATCTGGTCCGAAGCCATGGTCACGCTGGCCCTGGTGCTGACCTCGCTGTTCTTCTGCATCGTGATCGGCCTGCCCGTCGGCATCTTGCTGGCCAGCAGCGACCGTGCCCAGCGCTGGACGCGCCCACTATTGGACGCCATGCAGACCACACCGGCCTTCGTCTATCTGGTGCCGGTGGTCATGCTGTTCGGCATTGGCAATGTGCCCGGAGTGATCGTGACGATTGTGTTTGCCCTGCCGCCGCTGATCCGCCTGACCAACCTGGGCATTCGCCAGGTACGCCCCGACCTGATCGAGGCCAGCCGTGCCTACGGTGCATCGCCCGCCCAGTTACTGTGGAAAGTCCAGCTGCCGCTGGCCATGCCTTCCATCATGGCCGGTATCAACCAGGCGCTGATGCTGTCGCTGTCCATGGTGGTGATTGCTTCCATGATCGCCGTGGGCGGTCTGGGCCAGATGGTGCTGCGCGGCATCGGCCGTCTGGACATGGGTCTGGCCACCGTCGGCGGCCTGGGCATCGTGCTGCTGGCCATCGTGCTGGACCGCATCACCCAGGCCATGGGCGAGCCCAAGCGCGGCAGTGCCCGCTGGTGGGCCACCGGCCCAGCTGGTCTGGCCGTGCGTCTGCTGGGCAACAAGCGCTCGGCACCGGCTCCCAAGCCCGGCAGCGAAGCCACCAAGCCAGCAACGATCTGAATCAAGAACAAGGAGAACGCATGAGTACCGCCAACAACACTGTCAGCATCCGCCACGGCCTGGGCCACTGGCTGCTTGCCAGCACAGCCGCGGCCTCCATGGCCCTGTCCATGGTGAGCACCGCTGCTTTCGCTGCCGACGAGCTTCCTGGCAAGGGCGTCAAGGTCCAGCCGCTCAAGAGCTCGATTGCCGAAGAAGCCTTCCAGACCCAGCTCGTCATGAAGGCCCTGGAAAAGCTGGGCTACGAGGTCCAGCCCATGAAGGAAGTGGAATACCCCACCGCCCATATTGCACTGGCCAACGGCGATGCCACCTTCATGGCCAATCACTGGAACCCGCTGCACGCCGACTACTACAAGAATGCGGGCGGCGACGCCAAGCTCTACCGCAAGGGCGTGTTCTCGGCCAATGCCGCTCAGGGCTATCTGATCGACAAGAAGACGGCCGATGCGTACAAGATCACGAATCTCGGCCAGCTCAAGAGCCCCGAAATTGCCAAGCTCTTCGACACCGACGGTGACGGCAAGGCCGATCTGACGGGCTGCACGCCGGGCTGGGGCTGCGAAGCCATGATCGAGCACCAGCTTGGCGCCTACAAGCTGCGCGACACCGTCACTCACAAGCAAGGCACCTATTCGGCGCTGATGGCCGACACCATCACGCGCTACAAGGCCGGCAAGCCCGTCCTCTACTACACCTGGACGCCCTACTGGGTGAGCAATGTGCTCAAGCCCGGCAAGGACGTGGTGTGGCTGGAGGTTCCGTTCTCCGCGCTACCCGGCGAACAGTCCGGCACCGACACCAAGCTGGCCAACGGCAAGAACTACGGCTTCATTGCCAACAACCAGCAAATCGTGGCCAACAAGGCCTGGGCCGAACAGAACCCGGCCGCCGCCAAGCTGTTTGAAATCATCAAGCTGCCCGTGGGCGACATCAACGCCCAGAACTACATGATGAGCCAGGGCCAGAACAAGGCCTCCGACATCGAGCGTCACACCGACGGCTGGATCAAGGCCCATCAGAAGACTTTCGACGGCTGGATCAGCCAGGCGCTGGCGGCTGCCAAGAAGTCCTGATCACAATCCCCGAATCACGGCGACCGCTTGCGCGGCCGCCGTTTTTTTATCACCGGGCCGCCCCAAGATAAAACGCCCCTCCTGGAGGGGCAGCGAACCACACGCAGTGGGGAGCGTGGGGTGTCATTTGCAATCGGGCCGCAAGCCCACCCAAGCCAAGGAGAGACAAGAACAATGAGCAAGTCTGTGCAGACCCCGACCCCAAACCGACGCGCCAGGCGCCAGCTGCTGCTGGGCACGGCCGGAGCCGCAGCGCTGAGTCTGGGCCAGCCGCCTAGCTGGGCGGCCGGCCAGAATGTACCTGGCGATGCGCTTCCGGGCAAAGGCATCACCGTGCTGCCCGTCAAGAGCGCTCTGGCCGAGGAGAACTTCCAGACGCTGCTGGTGATGAAGGCGCTGCAGCAACTGGGCTACACCGTCAAGCCCTGGGAAGAGCTGGACTACCCGCTGATCCACGTGGCCGTGGCCAATGGCGATGCCAGTTTCATGGCCAACCACTGGAACCCGCACCACGCCGAGTTCTATCAGCAGGCCGGCGGCGACGCCAAGCTCTCGCGCAAGGGCGTGTATGCAGCCGGTGCGGCCCAGGGCTACATGATCGACAAGAAGACGGCCGACGAACACAAGATCACCCATCTCGACCAGCTCAAGGATCCTGGACTGGCGGCCCTGTTCGATATCGACGGCGACGGCAAGGCCAATCTGATCGGCCCCAACGCCGGCTGGGGCGGCGAGGCCGTGGTGGCCCACCAGATCAAGGCTTTCGGTCTGGAAAGCACCGTCAGCTACACCCAGGGCAACTATCCGGCCCTGATTGCCGACACGCTGGCGCGCTTCAAGGCCGGCAAGCCCGTGCTGTACTACGCCTGGACACCGTACTGGCTCAGCAATGTGCTGCGCCCCGGACAGGAAGTGGTGTGGCTGCAAGTACCGCGCTCCTCCATGCCCGGCGTGCAGGCCGGCACCGACACCCGGCTGCCCAATGGCCGCAACTACGGCTTTCCGCTCAACAACGAGTACATCGTGGCCAACAAGCTCTGGGTCGAACAGAACCCCGCTGCCGGCAAGCTATTCGAGATCATGCAGATCCCCATCAGCGATATCAGCCGCCAGAACCAGCTGCTGCGCGAAGGGGAAAGCAAGCCCGCCGATATCCACCGCCATGTGGACGCCTGGATCAAGGGCCACCAGAAGACCTTTGACGCCTGGATTGTCCAGGCCAAGGCCGCAGCCCTGAAATCCTGATTCGCCAACGGCGCACCGAACCGGGTTCGGGCGCCGTTTCTTTCATCAACCCTCTCGCTTTTTCATGCCGATTTCGGGGTAGGCACCCAGCATTCAAGGAGTACTCATGCACCGCGACACGCCCGCACATTCCCCTCTCCCAACCCTGCAGCCCCGATACCGCTATCTGGTTGCCATCGCCTTGCTGAGCTTTGGTGCTGCTGCCGCTCAAGCACAAACGAGCTCTGGCGATCTGCCCGGCAAAGGCGTCTCGGTGCAACCGCTCAAGGGCACGGTGGATGAGGAAATGTTCCAGACCCTGCTGGTTTCGCGTGCTCTGGAGAAGCTGGGCTACCGGGTACAGCCCGTCAAGAGCCTGGAAAACGGCACCCAGCATGTGGCCGTGGCCCAGGGCGATGCCACCTTTACCGCGACTCACTGGATGCCGCTGCACCGTGCCTTCTATGAGAGCAATGGCGCAGACAAGGCCTTCTATCGCGCCGGCACCTATTCGCGCAATGCGGTCCAAGGCTATCTGATCGACAAGGCCACGGCCGAGAAGTACCGGATCACCAGCATCACGCAACTCAAGGACCCCAAGCTGGCGGCGCTGTTCGACACCGACGGCGACGGCAAGGCCGACCTGACGGGCTGCAACCCCGGCTGGGGCTGCGAGCTGGCCATCAACAAACATCTCAAGGGACTGGATCTGGAGTCCAGCATCACCCACAGGCAAGGCAATTACCAGGCCTTGATTGCCGACACCATCACCCGCTACAAAAGCGGCAAGCCCATTCTCTACTACGTCTGGACCCCGTTCTGGGTGAACACCGTGCTGCGCCCGGGCAAGGAGGTCAGCTGGCTGGAGGTACCCAATGTCCCCGGGGCACAGGGCGAGGACCAGACCCAGCTGCCCAATGGCAAGAACTACGGCTTCCAGCTCAATCAGCAATACATCCTGGCCAACAAGGCCTGGGCCGAGAAAAATCCGGCCGCTGCCAAACTGTTTGCCGTGATGCAGCTGCCCATTGAGGACATCAACGCCCAGAACATGCGCATGCGCCAGGGCGAGAGCAGCTCGGCCGACGTCAGCCGCCATGTGGACGGCTGGATCAAGGCCCATCAGCAGACTTTTGACAGCTGGCTGGAGCAGGCGCGCGCCGCTGCCAGATAAGGATCAAAAACGGCTACAGCGCTTTATGGCAAAGCGCTGGCAGCTATCAAAAGTGCTTTCGACAGCGGGCGGCTGCCTACCAGTTGGCCTTGGCATTGCGGCAGGCCGCCTGGCTGGACAGGGCGACAAAGCGCTCCACCCGCAGCGCCAGCATCTTGCGCCCCTGTCGAGCCAGCACCGGATCAGCCACGGCTCGCTCCACCACCTGGCCCTGTACCTCGGCCAGCATGGCGACGGTGGCGCTGCTGCGCGTGTTCAGATAGGCCTGCTCCAGCAGCACGCTGTCTCCCTCGGGCAGCACGCCGATGATCTGGCCGCTTTCGCATTCCTGAAACCGGGCCGTCTCGCCATCCAGGCTGTACAGTCCCTGCCATCGCCCGCTTTCCTCGCTAGGCTTGAGGCCTGCGGCGGCAGGGCCGGCCTGCCTGACCTCGGTCTGGGCCTGGGCCTGCTTCTTGCCCGTCAGACCGGTCCAGGTCTTGTCCCAGGTCTGGGAAACCTTGTCCGTCATGCCGGACAAGCTCGAACAGGCGGTCAAACCCGTCACCACAATGACACTGGCCGCCAGGCGCCACAGCTTGCTCTGCATGAATACCTCTGATTTTCCAAAAGCAGGCACGTTAACAGACAGCGGCAGCCTTCAATTGCTGCAGATATCTCTATGCAACAAAGTGTTGCATACATAATCAGCGATCTCTTGAACCAATGCAGCCATGAGCCAACCCACCGCCCCCATCGTCCACGGCACCGAAGATGTGCTGATTGCCCTGTGCAACTCCGTCTCGCGCGTGCTGCAGGTGGCCACCCAGTGCCCGATCCAGTACTCGGGCATGGTGCAACGCATCACCAAGACCAGTCTCAAACCCGATATCGGCTGCTTTGTGCTGATCGATGGCGGCTTTTCTGCGCTCATCATCATCAACTTCTCGGCCGATGCGGCCATGGAGCTATACCGCAGCTATCTGCTGTCCATGGGCATGGCCGAGAGCGATCTGGCCAGTTCCTATACCTCGGACGATGTGAGCAACGTCATGGGCGAACTGATGAACCAGGTCGTTGGCGACTTCACCAGCAAGGTGCAGCGCGAGCTGCAGACCCATATCGCGCAAAGCCAGCCCAAGATGATCCGCCTGAACAAGCAGGTCAATCTGAGCGTGGATGCCAATCTGGATGCCCCGGAAGCGCGCCGCGTGACCTTCTACACAGGCAACAACAACATCTTCTATCTGGAGATGGCGGTGGATCACATGGAGTTCATCAAGATCAAGGACTTCGAGGCCCAGGAAAAACCGGACCCTGATCTTGTCATGGCCCAGGCCCATGAAGCCCAATCTGGACAAGCACCTGCCGCTATCAATACTGCTGTAGCCTCCAGCGACACCGACGACCTGCTCAAGTCGCTTGGCCTCTAAGGCAAGAGCGACGGCCCGGGAGCTCGCGTTTGCACGTGATCGGTCTTGCGTCGGCGGCGCTTACCTGCCTTTTTCTGCCGGCAGGCCCGGTCTTACCGCATCGGCCATTGCGAGAATAAAGGCGCGTAGCTTTTGCACATCGTCGTCGCTGAGCTTGCCCGCAAAATCGGGCATGCCACGCGAGGTGGCCGGGCCGTTGATGATGAAGCTGCCCAGATTGTCAATCATGGCCGCAGGCAGATAGGTCAGGCTGGGCAGGGCTCCGCCCTTGCTGATGCCAGGATAGCCGTGACAGGCAATGCAGTTGCTGTTGTAGAGTGCGGCACCGGCCGGCACCAGTTGCTGGTCGTACTGGAGCCCACCGATCAGGGCATTCATCTGATAGGCCACCCGTTCCGGCATCGGGGCCTTGCCTCCCAGCACAAAGGTATAGACCGTGCCGGGGCTCTTGAAGTCGGCCACGCGGTCACCCAGGCCAAAAGCACCACCCCAGCCCACGGCAATCGAGACATATTGCCGGCCGTCCAGTTCATAGCTCACCGGTGCCGCAATCACGCCGCTGCCCATGGGAGCCGCCCAGAGCTTTTTGCCGCTTCTGGCGTGATAGGCCACCAGCCGCGCATCGGCCGTTCCCTGAAAGACCAGATCACCGGCCGTCGCCAGCGCTCCGCCATTCCAGGGCGAGACATGCTTTTGATGCCAGGCTTCCTTTTGCCGCACCGGGTCCCAGGCGATCAGGCGACCAAAGGGCAGGCTGCTGGGCTCCAGCATCACGCGCCCCGTATTCCAGCCGGTATTGCTCATGAGCTGGCCCGGCGTATTGCTGTTGAAGCCGGTCCAGTTCGGATCGTCGGCCATGGCCGTGGGAATATGCTGGGCCGGAATATAGGCCAGCCCTGTCTGCGGGCTATAGGCCATGGAATGCCAGTTATGCGCCCCCAGGGGGCCGGGAATGATCTCGGCCTTGCCGGCGCTGCGCACGGCCTCCTCCATGATGGGACGGCCGTTGCCGTCATAGCCCCTGGCCCAGTTCACGGGCACAAAGTTCCTCGCGGAGATGAATTTTCCGCTCTGGCGGTCGATCACAAAAAAGTAGCCGTTCTTGGGCGCATGCAGCAATACCTTGCGCAGCTTGCCGTCAATTCTGATGTCAGCCTGCACGATATCCTGGGCAGAAGTGAAGTCCCAGTTATCACCCGGCGTTTCCTGGTAGTGCCATTTGTAGGCACCCGTGTCCGGGTCCAGCGCCACGATGGAGCCTAGATAGAGGTTGTCTCCCCCCGCAGGACTGCGCTTGCGGTGCGCCCAGGGTGAGCCATTGCCCACGCCGATATACATCTGATCGAGTTCTGGGTCGAACACCAGCGAGTTCCAGACCGTTCCGCCACCGCCGCTCTCCCAATACCTGCCTGCCGGGTCCCAGGTTTTGGCCGCCTCCTCCAGCGCCTTGCTCTCATAAGCCCGAGCCGGATCGCCTGGCACGGTATAAAAGCGCCAAACCTGCTTGCCGGTCTCGGCGTCATAGGCCGTCACATAACCGCGAGCACCATATTCGGCGCCGCCATTGCCGATATAGACCTTGCCCTTGAACACTCGCGGAGCGCCCGTGATGGTGTATGAAAAATTCTTGTTGTCTATGGTGTCCGTGGACCAGACCTGACGGCCCGTGGCAGCGTCCAGCGCAATCAGCCGCCCGTCGAAGGCAGCCACAAACACCTTGCCCTTGTAGACGGCCACACCGCGGTTGACCACATCGCAGCAGCCCTTGTAGGCCATCTCGCGCGGCACCTGTGGGTCGTAGGTCCACAGCGCCTTGCCCGTGCGTGCATCCACTGCATGCACCACGCTCCAGGGGGCGGAAACATACATCACGCCATTCACCACGATGGGGGTGGCTTCCACGCCGCGCGACGAATCGAGCTTGTACGACCAGGCCAGGCCCAGTTGGTCCACATTGCCACTGTGGATCTGCTTGAGCGGGCTGAAGCGATTTTCCTGATAGTTCAGCCCATGGCTGGGCCAGTCCTTGCCGGTCCTGGCATTGGCTTCGATATGAGCGTCATCCACATGCTGCCCAGCCAGCGCCGGCATGGACAGCCAGCCCAGCAATCCTGCAACGGCCAGGCTCACCAAACGCCGGTTTGGCCTGTGGTGGGTGCGGATGCACGCAGGGTTTTGCATAGAGTCTGTCTCCTGTGGTGATGGGGTCGTTCTGCCGCAGTTCTCCCGCCAGCTTCGGCAAATTCTTGGGCAAGCAGGAGCAGCTCGCATCACAGGCAAATCCGCACTCCGTTTGGACGATGCGTCGCACGCCTGACAAGGTGCCATGTCCGACGACAGCCGGTCACAGCATCCTTGCCTAAAACCCTGTTAACAAGATAAATACTGTTTTCGCAATAATTTGAATACCAACTATTTGAATGCATTCGGAATGTCCAGCACCGCCTCACTGTCCAGTCGTCAGCGCCAGCTCATGTTCGTCATGGCGCAGGTCAACAAGCAATGGCGCCGCACGCTGGACAAGGTCCTGGCACCCCTGGGTCTGACGCAGGCGCTGTGGCTGCCCCTGGTCCACCTGGAGCGCAGTGCGGGTGCCATGCGGCAAAAGGACCTTGCTCTGGCGCTGGCGTTGGACAGCTCTTCCATCGTGCGACTGATTGACGGCCTTCAGGCCCAAGGCTGGGTGGAGCGCATCGACGATGCCGATCGGCGCGTCAAGCGCATACAGCTCACGGCGGCCGGACTGCTTCAGGTCGAGACCGTCAAGACCATCGTGGCGGATGTCCGCAGCGAAGTCATGCAGGAGCTGCCCCCCGATCTGCTGGACGCCACACTGGATGCACTGGAAACCATGCTGGAAAAGATGGCTGCGCTGGAAGCAAGCGCCAGCGAGGGCTCCCAGCCCGAAAGCTGAACTAGCGCCGCACGCAACAGAACCCTCACAGCCAGTTCCGGATTTCACTTGTATGCAAAGTCCCGTCACCCCTGTACGCAAAGCGCCGCTCTGGCTGCTGGTCATGGTCACCATTGCCGGCACCATGGCCATGCATATGTTCATCCCGGCTCTGCCCGATGCTGCTCGCCACTTCGGCGCCAGCAGCGGACAGATGCAGCAGACCATCACCGTCTACATCCTCGGCCTGGCACTGGGCCAGCTGATCTACGGCCCCATGTCGGATGCACTGGGTCGCCGCCCTCTGTTGCTGGTCGGACTGTGTCTCTACACCGTCGCCAGCCTTGCGGCCTTTCTGGCCCCCAGCGCGAATATGCTGATTGGCGCACGCCTGATTCAGGCTCTGGGCGGCTGTGCCGGCCTGGCACTGGGCCGCGCCATTGCCCGCGACACTGCGACACCGGAAACCGCCGTGGGCAGTCTGGCCTTGCTCAATCTCATGATGATGATTGGCCCGGGCATCGCCCCCTCCATAGGCTCGGGGCTGGATGCCCTGTTTGGCTGGCGCATCATTTTTGCGGTGCTGGCGCTCATGGGCGCGCTGACGGCCATCGGAGTCTGGCGCCTGCTTCCTGAGACCGGTCACCCCACCGGCAAGCTGAACTGGCGCACCGTGCGCAATGACTATCGAACCTTGCTGGGTTCACCCCAGTTTCTGGGCTTCGCCATAGGCGGCGGTAGCGCCACCACATCCATGTACGCCTTTATTGCTGCAGCGCCGTTCATCTTCATCGAGCAGTTGCACACCAGCAAGGCGCAGCTTGGAATCTACCTCGGGGTGCTGATGGCCGGCATGGCAGCAGGCAATGCGCTGGCACGCCAGCTCATCAAACGCTGGCCACTGGAGCGGCTGATACTGGGCGGCAATATATTGAGCCTGGGCTGTGCGGCTGCACTGGTAGTCCTGACGCTGCTGCAGCTGATCAACGTACCCGCTGTCGTGACATTGATGCTGCTGTTTACCTTGGGTTCCGGCATGACCAGCCCCGCCGCACTCTCCAAGGCTCTGGGCGTGCACAGCGATTTGACGGGATCGGCCGCCGGAGTCTATGGCTTCACGCAAATGGCCGTGGGCGGTCTGTGCACGCTGGGAGCCAGCCTGGGTGGCAGCCCGGCGCTATCGGCTTTTACAGTGCTGCTGATTGCCTGCATCGTGGGTCAGTTGGGCTTTCGCAGCGCGCTCAAGATGAAACCGGCCTCTAGCGCTTGATGGAAAATCGTAAACAGCTATATATTCAGTAGCAAACAGATTCAAGGAGCACCATGTCATCCATCGCCCAAAGCTGGCAGCGCATCGGCGCCTGGTATGCCCAGAACACACCCAAAGACACTCTGGTCTTGGCCGATGGCGCCAGCGAGGCAGAAATTGCCGAGCTGGAAACCGCCCTGGGTCAGCGCCTGCCGGACGATGTGCGTGAGTCACTGGCCCTGCACAACGGCGCGGCCAATGAGGCCTATCTGCTGTACTTTGGCGAGCTGCTGTCCACACAGCGCATGCTGGAGGTCTGGCAGATGTATGCGGACATGCAAAAGAGCGAAGGCTGGGGGCTTGGCCCGGACTACAACCCCGACTATCTGCAAGGCCCCCTGCGCCCCGTGTACTGGGATGCACTGCGTGTTCCCCTGACCGACAACTGCGGCGATGGCGCCATGCTGGACCTTGCGCCAGCGGCTGGTGGCCATGCGGGCCAGATCATCGAGTTTGATCACGAGGGAGGCCCCAAGGGCGTGTTTGCACCCAGCTTCTCGGCCTGGCTGGCGCTGCTGGCCGACGAGCTGGAGCAAGGCAAACATGTCTATATCGAAGACGCAGGCTGTGTGGCACCGCCGGGCACCTGGTGAAAATCGGCGGTCAAGGCCTGCACGGCATCGTCCACGCTCCAGGCTGAATAGCAGTCGGGGTTGAGCCCCGGCATCTGCACGCGCTGCAGCAGCTCGCGCAGACTGTCCTTGACGCGGGCCAGCCGCAGCAGCACCCCGGCTTGCTGCAGCTGACACGCCAGCTCGCCCAGTGCCTCAATGCCGGTGCTGTCCAGATCAGGGCTTTCTTCCAGACTCAGCACCACGGCATGCACATCTGCAGCTTGCGCCACGCGCGCGCGGATATCGCTCATCACAGCCTCGGCATTGCCAAAGAACAGGCTTTCCTCGGGCCGCAGAATCAGCAGACCCGGCACAGGCTGCGCTTCTGGGTGGCGCTGGCGGTCCACAAAATCATGGCTGCCCACCAGCCGCCCCAGCTCGCTGACATGGGACTGGGCCATGCGCTTGAGCAGCATCACAATGCTGACCACCATGGCCAGCAGCAGGCCATCAAGCACACCCAGCACAATCACGGCAGCAAAAGCTGTGAGCGCCACGGCGCGATCACGCTGCCAGATGAAATAAGGCTGCAGCGTGCGCCAGTTGAGCGAATGCGCCACCGCATGAATGACGATGGCGGCCAGCAAGGGCTCAGGGATTCGCTCCATCCAGGGCAGCAACTGCCACACCAGCACGGCCACCACGGCGCAGGCAATCAGGCCTGCGGCCTTGGTCTGCGCGCCAGCCACCTCATTGGCCGAGCTGGCCGAAAACCCTGCCCCCACAGGCAGGCCCTGAAACAGGGCCGAGGCCATATTGGCGCCGCCCAGCGCCAGCAGATCGCGGTTGCTGTTCACCCCATCGCCATGGCGCAGCGCCAGCGAGCGGATGGAGCTGTATGACTCGGCATACAGAATCAGGGCCAGCGCCACAGCCAGCTGCCCCACGCGCAGCCAGTCGCTCCAGTCCAGCGCAGGCAGGGCCAGATGCGCAGCACCCAGTTGCAGCGAACCCACAGGCGCTATGCCCCAGCTCCTGCAAAAGCCCAGTGCATCGAGCGCAATGCCCGCCGCAATCACCAGCAAAGCACCGGGCACGGCCTTCCACCGTGCCAGAAGCCGCAGCGCCAGCAAGGCCACAAGCAGCATGGTCAGGCCATACCAGTTCCAGCGCGGTAGCAGCGCGATCAAGTCCCAGCTGAAATGCAGAAAGTCGCTATGCGCGGGATGCACGCCCACAGCCAGTGGCAGTTGCTTGACCACAATGGTCAGCGCCAGACCAATGGCAAAGCCGCGCAGCACGGGCTTGGCAATGAATTGCGAGATGCCGCCCAGCCGCAGCAGGCCCGCCAGCACAAACATCACCCCAGCCACCAGCACCATGGCCACACCCATGAGCGCGCGATGATCGGCCGAGACATGCAGCACCGAGCCCGTGGCCGCCAGCAGCACAGCCGCTGAGGATGAGGTCGACGACACAATCGCAAAGCGGCTGGTACCGAGCAGCCCATAGACCAGCAAGCCCGCAAACAGCGCAATCACCCCGGCCTGGGGCGGCGCACCGGCAATGCCAGAATAGGCCACGGCCTCGGGCAGCAGCAGCCCCGCGATAGACAGGCCCGCAATCCAGTCCGCGCCCGCAAGCATCCAGCGCGCAGTCATAAAGGCTTGTGCAGATTGCTGGTCACACCTGACCAGCCGGGCAAGAACTGCGCCTTGACGCTACGGGCCAGCGCAACAGCCTCCACGACCGCAGACTCAGGCAAGCCCAAACCGCCACTGCTGCGCAAATCCGCCTTGCGAAACAGAGGCCGGTAGAAATCAGCCCAGAGGAACTCGGTATAAGGCGAGGCATCCTTGGCATAACCACCGGCCTTGCGCACCTCCCCCGCCAAGCTGCGATACGGGTCATCCCTAAGCTGGCTCAGTTGCTGGGGGATCTGCGAAAACTCGCAACGCCGCCCCTTCTCGTCATAAGGGTGCGCCCAGTGGTGGAACTCCATGACGCGCCAAAACATCTCCGCGCCCTGTTCGCTCAGATCGGCCAGTTGCATGACCCAGACGGTTTTGACCGCTTCTTGCATCAGCGCCAGTCCCAGATGATGGTGATCCACGATGAAAAACCGGCCCTGAGGACCTTTCACGGCAGGAAACCAGTGACTGAGCAACAGTTTGTCGCGAGCCTTGGATTTCAGCTGAGCCCATTGAGAGCGTTTGAGCGACACTTCGGCAGCCCCCACCGTCATCTGCGTGGGCCGTAGATCCGAAACCGAAACCTGCTCCAGGTGCTGCTGTGCGGGCATGCCGACTCCAGTCATCAACGATGTCGCATTGTGTGCAAACCCTGGACAAAAAGAAAAGAGCCCGGCAGGCGGGCTCTTTTCAGTACGAAACCGGCTTACAGATTGCCGACCATCTGCTCGGGCACGACCCACTGGTCGAACTGCTCGGCCGTCACATGGCCGCTGGCAATGGCCGCGTCTCGCAGGCTGCTGCCCTCCTTGTGCGCCTTCTTGGCAATATAGGCTGCCTTGTCGTAACCGATATGCGTGTTGAGCGCTGTCACCAGCATCAGCGAACGGCCTACCAGTTCGTCAATGCGCGCGCGGTTGGGCTCTATACCCACGGCGCAGTGATCGTTGAAACTGACCATGCCGTCGGCCAGCAGGCGCACGCTTTGCAGGAAGTTGTGCGCCACCATGGGGCGGAACACATTGAGCTCGAAGTTGCCCGAGGCTCCGCCGAAATTGATGGCCACATCGTTGCCGAACACCTGGGCGCAAAGCATGGTCACGGCTTCGGACTGCGTGGGATTGACCTTGCCCGGCATGATGGACGAACCCGGCTCGTTCTCCGGGATCGAGATTTCGCCCAGGCCGCTGCGCGGCCCGGATGCCAGCCAGCGCACGTCGTTGGCGATTTTCATCAGGCTTGCAGCCAGCGTCTTGAGAGCTCCATGTGCATAAACCAAGCCGTCGCAGCTCGCCAGAGACTCGAACTTGTTGGGCGAGGTGACAAACGGGGAGCCTGTCAGTCTGGCCAGTTCCGCCGCCACGCCTTCGGCATAGCCCTTGGGGGCATTCAGCCCCGTACCCACGGCCGTCCCCCCCAGGGCCAGCTCATACAGATGCGGCAATGCAGCCCGCACATGGGCTTCGCCATGGGCCAGCTGGGCCACCCAGCCGGATATTTCCTGACCCAGCGTCAGCGGCGTGGCATCCTGCAAATGCGTGCGACCGATCTTGACGATATCGGCAAAGGCTTCGCTCTTGGCCAGCAGCGTGACACGCAGCTTGGCGATGGCAGGCAGCAACTTGTGTTCGATGGCCGTCACCGCCGCCACATGCATGGCCGTGGGATAGACATCGTTGCTGGACTGGCTTTTGTTCACGTCGTCATTCGGGTGCACCAGACGGGCTTCACCGCGCTCGCCGCCCATCAGCTCGCTGGCCCGATTGGCCAGCACCTCGTTGACGTTCATATTGGTCTGGGTGCCGGAACCTGTCTGCCAGACCACCAGGGGGAACTCATCGGGGTGCTTGCCCGCGAGCACCTCATCGGCGGCCGCATTGATGGCTCTGGATTTTTTCTCGTCCAGCAGACCCAGCGCCTGGTTGACGCTGGCGGAGGCCTTTTTGACCTGCGCCAGCGCAGCAATGATTTCACGCGGTTGCTGCTCGCCGCTGATGTCAAAATTCTGCAGCGAGCGCTGCGTCTGCGCGCCCCAGAGCTTGTTGGCGGGTACATCGATCAGGCCAAAAGTGTCTTTTTCCTGGCGGGTGACTGTCATGGAATCGCTCCTTGCAATACAACTCGGCGCAGCTGGCTGAAGAAATCTGGCTGCCGTTGGCCGCAAACGGAAGTCGACCCACCGCCAGGCAGGCCACTCCCACAACCGGTCCATGCTAGCTCAGCCCGGCAGGCGGCAAGCACAATCGAGGCAACACCCCTGCGCCGGCAAGGCCAGAAATACATAGTTACATTAAATCAATGTCGGACAAAGAATCCGACCGGCCTTGCTGGCCCGCCACATCAATGTTCACTGATCTTTCCACCCCCATCGCCACCACCGTCATGACATCAAGTTACAGCACGATGATGGTGTGTGTCTCCATCGTCATCGCGGTATTTGCCTCTTTTGTGACGCTGGGTCTGGCCCGTCGCATGCGCATGGCCTCGGGCAGAATCGGACGCATCTGGTGGGCCATCGGCGCCATGGTGATGGGCACGGGGGTCTGGGCCATGCACTTCATCGGCATGCAGGCGTTTGAGCTGCCCATCACCCTGGGTTACAGCGGTGCTCTGACGCTGGCATCCTGGGTCGCGGCAGTCGCGGCATCGGCATTGGCCTTTGGAGTGGCAACCAGGGCCGAATACCGCTGGCCTCATTTTCTGGGCGCCTCGCTGCTCATGGGCGGCGGCATCTGCGCCATGCACTATCTGGGCATGCTTGCCATCGAGATGTCCATCCCGATTGCTTGGGACTGGCCGCTGGTGGCGGCCTCCGCTCTGATCGCAGTACTGGCCTCGGCCACGGCGCTGACTCTGTTTCGCGCGCTGTTTTCGCTCTCCGGCAAGCGGCTGTGGTTGTTCCAGACATTGGCGGCACTGGTCATGGGCTTTGCAATCTGTGGCATGCACTACACCGGAATGTCGGCAGCCAGCTTTGCCAGCGGCTCGGTCTGCCTGAGTGCGGAAGCCCTGAGCGGCCCCGAGCTCACCACCATCATCATCATCACCACGGTCATGCTGCTGATTGCGGCGATGTTCAGCACCTTGCTCGATGCGCGCCTGCAAAGCACAGCCTTCAAGCTCAATCAATCGCTGCAGGAAGCCAATGCCAAGCTGCAGCTGGCCAATACCGAGCTGCGCCAGCGCGCCTTTGCCGATCCGCTGACCAATCTGCCCAACCGGCTGCTGTTCGAAGACCGCCTCATCCATGCCCTGCTGCGCCTGGAGCGCGCCAACCGATCACGAATCAAGGAGCGGCTGGGAATCTTGTTTGTGGATCTGGACGGCTTCAAGCCCATCAACGACTCCTTCGGTCATGCAGCAGGCGACCAGATCCTCGTCAGCGCGGCCGAGCGCCTCATGGCGGAAGCCCGCAGCAGCGATACCGTGGCCCGCGTGGGCGGGGATGAGTTCCTGGTGCTGCTGGAGGACACCCAGGACGTGGCCGCCTGCATGGCGGTGGCCAATCGCATTCTCAAGGCGCTTAGTCAGCCCTTTCGCCTAGGCAACAAGGAGCTGCAGATCACCTGCTCCATCGGCATCGTGGCCTTTCCCGACCATGGTGACCGCGACCACCTGATCGCCAACGCAGACGCCGCCATGTACGCAGCCAAACGCAATGGTGGCAACGGTTTTGCAGTGTTCGAGCCGCATATGGGCAGCGATGCATCCGAGCAGCTGGAGCTGCAAAACGACCTGCGCCACGCCATTCAGCGCGGTCAGATGGAGTTGCATTACCAGCCCAAGATCGACAGCGAGCGCGGCAACATCATCGGGGTCGAGGCGCTGCTGCGCTGGGCTCACCCCGAACGCGGCATGATTGCCCCGGACATCTTCATTCCCCTGGCCGAGCGCTTCGGCATCATCAACAGCCTGGGCAACTGGGTGATCGAAGAAGCCTGCCGCCAGCTGGCCCTGTGGCGCGATATGGGACTGCAGATGCGGGTGGCGATCAATCTTTCCGTGCACCAGCTGCGCGAAAGCGGCCTGGCAGATCGCATCACCCAGACGCTGCTGCGCCACGACGTACAGGCCAGCCAGCTGCTCTGCGAGATCACCGAATCCGTGGCCATGGAAGACACCCAGGCCACGCAGCGCGCAATCGAGGAGTTGCGCGACATCGGCATCTTTCTCTCTATCGACGACTTTGGCACCGGCTACTCCAGCCTCAACTATCTGCGTCAGTTGCCCGCGCAGCAGCTGAAGATCGACCGCAGCTTCATCCGCGACCTGGAAACCGAGGAAGATGCCCGCGCCGTGGTCCATGCCGTCGTGCGCCTGGCCCATGCCCTGGGCCTGCGTGTGGTGGCCGAGGGTGTGGAAACTGCGGGTCAGCGGGACATCCTGATCGACATGCAATGCGATGAGCTTCAGGGCTACTTCTACGCGCGCCCCATGCCGGCGGACAGCCTGCTGGCCTGGGCAAGAGGCGATCGCCGAGGTGGTCAGGCCGATTTCTCGGCCTCCATCCTCGGCGCACTGACCGGCTGAACGCCACACAGCACCCACCAGTCATATATAAGACTGGTGGGTTATGGCTGCAAGAATTGTCGTCTGGACCGATAATCGATGGGTTTACCGTGCGCGCCCCACGCGTACAGATTGCAACCCCCGAGAAGCTTCACGATGACCACCTCCATCCGCCAGCAGGACCTGATCGATTCGATCGCAGGTGCCCTCCAGTACATCAGTTACTACCACACGCCGGATTTCATCCAGCATCTGGCCCGCGCCTATGAACGCGAGCAAAGCCCTGCGGCCAAGGATGCGATGGCACAGATCCTGACCAACTCCAAGATGGCGGCCACCGGCCAGCGCCCCATCTGCCAGGACACCGGCATCGTCAACGTGTTCCTGAAAGTGGGCATGGACGTCAAGTGGGAAGGCTTCACCATGGGGTTGGAAGACGCCATCAATGAAGGCGTACGCCGTGGCTACAACCACCCCGACAACACGCTGCGCGCCTCCGTCGTGGCCGATCCCCAGTTCAAGCGCAAGAACACCAAGGACAACACCCCCGCCGTGATCAATGTGCAGATCGTGCCTGGCGACAAGGTGGACGTGACCGTGGCCGCCAAGGGCGGCGGCTCAGAGAACAAGTCCAAGATGATCATGATGAACCCCAGCGACAACATCGTGGACTGGGTTCTGAAGACCGTCCCCACCATGGGCGCAGGCTGGTGCCCGCCCGGCATGCTGGGTATTGGCATCGGCGGCACGGCTGAAAAGGCCGTCCTGCTGGCCAAGGAAAGCCTGATGGAAGACCTCAATATGTACGAGCTGCAGCAAAAAGCTGCCAGCGGTGCAGAGCTCGATGACGTGGAAAAGCTGCGCCTGGAACTGTTTGAAAAGATCAACGCCCTGGGCATAGGCGCCCAAGGCCTGGGCGGCCTGACCACGGTGCTGGACGTCAAGATCAATATGTACCCCACGCACGCGGCCTCCAAGCCCGTGGCCATGATTCCCAACTGCGCCGCCACGCGCCACGCCCACTTCGTGATGGATGGATCAGGCCCCGTGCACCTGGATGCCCCCTCGCTGGACACCTGGCCCAAGATCGACTGGCACCCCGACTACAACAAGTCCAAGAAGGTCGACCTTAACAATCTGACCAAGGAAGAAGTGGCCAGCTGGAAGCCCGGCGACACACTGCTGCTCAATGGCAAGATGCTGACCGGCCGAGACGCCGCCCACAAGCGCATCCAGGACATGCTGGCCAAGGGCGAGAAACTGCCCGTGGACTTCACCAACCGCGTGATCTACTACGTAGGCCCCGTGGACCCTGTGCGCGACGAAGTGGTCGGCCCAGCAGGCCCCACCACGGCCACCCGCATGGACAAGTTCACCGACATGATGCTGTCGCAGACCGGCCTGATCTCGATGATCGGCAAGTCCGAGCGCGGCCCCGTCGCCATCGAGGCCATCAAGAAGCACAAGAGTGCCTATCTGATGGCCGTGGGCGGCGCCGCCTACCTGGTCTCCAAGGCCATCAAGCAAGCCAAGGTCGTTGGCTTCGAAGACCTGGGCATGGAAGCCATCTATGAATTCGACGTGGTCGACATGCCTGTGACCGTGGCCGTGGATGCCGGCGGCACCAGCGCCCACATCACCGGCCCCGCCATCTGGAAGGAAAAGATCGCGACCGGGGAATTCAAGGGCATTGAAGTGGCCGGCGTGTAATCACCCGTCAGGCCCTGCCTTGAAGAACCGCCTTTGGGCGGTTTTTTCATGCCCGATCGCCTGGACAGCGGCTGCAGCAGGGCCATTGGCCGTTTCCCCGGCTCTTTCTCTATTTGCGGCATAGTCGAGGCAGAATTTTTGTGAACCCATTCCAAGCCATGCAAATCCGAGCAGAACTCCCCGCCGACGCCCAGGCCATCGAGCAAGTGACGATACAGGCCTTCAAGGACGCACCGCATACCAACCACACCGAGCAATTCATCGTGCGTGAGTTGCGCGCAGCCGGGGCGCTTGCCCTGTCCCTGGTCGCAGAGATTGACGAGCAAATCGTCGGGCATGTCGCCATCTCTCCCGTCACCATCAGTGACGGCAGCCTGCACTGGTTTGGCCTGGGCCCCATCTCCGTCATTCCCCAAGAACAGCGACAGGGTATCGGCAGTGCACTCATGCAGGCAGCCATCAGCGCTCTGCAAGCGCAGTCTGCGCGGGGATGCGTGCTGCTTGGCGATCCGGACTACTACCGGCGCTTTGGTTTCAGGACGGTGCCGGGCCTGGTGCTGCCCGGAGTGCCTGCCGAGTACTTTCAGGCCCTGACTTTCGAAGGCCTGCCGCCGCAAGGCGAGGTGAGTTATCACAGGGCCTTCAACGCCCTGGACTGAGCCTGCCGGTTTTTACCGTCTGTCGGCTCGGCGGCGAGGCGGCATCCGCTCTCGGCCATCGGCGCAGCACCGATGACAAAGCCGATGTGCTGGCCAATCCGACATTGGGCACACCGCCGCCATCAGCAAGCAAAGCTTTCGGGGTTCACGGCAACGCGATGCCTAGTCTTCATCGAAATCAGGGCTTCTTGGTAAATACGAGACACAGATACCAAGCATGCTAATTAAGATATGCGACAGAGTGGGTATTTGTCTGACGCCGTCCAGAATGATTTGCATCGCAAGCACAAGGAGTTCAGCATGAGCCATGTCGCAGCAAAGATGGTGACCGGTGCGCTGGTGGCGCTCTCGGGCTTTGCTTCCGCACAGACTCAGCAGCCATCGGCTGCGCCCAAACCGCTGCCCTCCCCTGCGACTCAGGTACTGGTCCCCCAGGGAGTCTATGCGCAGATCGACACCAGACTGGGGCAGGAGGCTCTTCGCTTGCTGTCGCAGGGGACGCCTCAGCAGCAGCAAGCCGTGCTCGAGCGCGTACGCGCCGCGCCCGAGCGCTTTCAACCGCCCGTGTTCTATGTGCTGTCGCAAACACTGTTCAAGGCAGGTCTGCGGGACGAGGCTGCCTTCTGGTTCTACGCCGGCCAGCTGCGTGCCCGCTTCGACGCCAATCGCTGTGCCGACACCACTGCCAGACAAGCGGTCGATGTGATGAATCAGAGCTATGGAGCCCCCATCAACCGCCATCTGTTTCAGGACCTGGACAAGGCTCAGGAGTTGATCGCCAAGGTTGTGGACTGGGATCGCCGCACACCCCACGCCTACGACCCGCACTGGATCAATCTGCACGGTATGCAGGCGGTGCAGGCCTCCCGGGACCCGCAACTGGCCGCCAGGCTGACAATGGAATCGCTGAGCCTGCCAGCCGCGCAGTGGCCTAGCCTGGCCGAGCAGACGCGCACCAAGTATCTACAGGGCTTTCAGGAAGCCATCAGCCAGCTCAAAGCCGAATCAAAGTCCAAGTGAACGATCGCTGCCGACCCGCCGAAATCCAAGTCCAAGGGCCTATATCCCTTATGTAGAAATCGCTTGCGGCTACTTTTTTGAATAATCTTCCGGCAAGACTCCACGCAAGCTTGATAGCGCCCCTATTGGCGCATGCCCTGTTTGCTCTACGATGACTCAGACCTCTGCACCCTGGGCCACTGCAATGCCACTCAGAAGGAGTCCTCATGCACAAGCTTTTTGCGCTGTCGATGACCACCGCCCTCGTCGCCTTGCTGACTGCCTGCCTGGTACCTGAGCGCTTCTCCGCCAGCGTGGAAGTGCAGGCCGATGGCAGCTACAGCTACCGCTTTGACGGCACGGTGGTGAATGCCCTGGCCGTGATGAAGCTCAGAAAACAAGGCGTGCTGAGCGAGAAAGACCACCAGGAGCTGGCGGCGCAAGCGCAGCAACTGAGCCGCGAACCCGAGGTCAGGAAAGCCGTCTACAAAGGCAATGCGCGCTATGCGCTGGAGATTGCCGGCCAGCGAAAGCCCGGTGAAGGTCTGCGATTGCTGGACATGTTCACCGTGCAGACCGACAGGAATGGCGTGATGACGATTGCCGCCAAGCCGCTCAAGGACAAGGAAAAGAGAGACTTCGCGCAACTGGGCATCACCATGAATGGCAGCCTGAAAGTCAGCCTGCCCGGCAATGCCGAGGTGCTCTCGCAAAACGCCAGCTCCACCCCCACGCTGGGCATGGGCGCATACAGCTGGAAAATCGGCGGCCTGAACGTGCGACCCGAGATCAGGCTGCGCTTCAGGCCGTGAAGGCTGTCGCAGTGCTCGGACTTGGCATTTCGGGAGAAGATGCCTGTACGATTTCCCGTGTCTGCCCGCCAAGCCCCTCATGACCCCAAACCTTCCATCGACAGCCCCGCAACGGCCTTTTTCCCAGGCCTGCGAAAACAATCAGGCCCCTATTTTCGAGGTGCTGAAGTCCGCTTTTCAGCACAGCCGGCATGTGCTGGAGATAGGCTCCGGCACCGGGCAGCACAGCGTGTACTTCGCTCCGCGCCTGCCGCAGTTGATCTGGCAGACCAGCGACCTGGCCGACAGTCATGCAGGCATCCAGGCCTGGCACGCCGCCCATGGAGCACCCAATCTGCTTGCTCCGCTGGAGTTCGACCTGGCGACCGATGCCTGGCCCGCAACCAAGGATCCATCAGGCTTTGATGCCGTCTATACCAGCAACACCTGCCATATCGTGGCCTGGCCGCTGGTGCAGCGCATGTTTGATCTGGTGGGCTCGCACTTGCCCGAAGGCGGCGTGTTTGCCATCTATGGTCCGTTCAACTACGGCGGCCACTTCACCAGCGACAGCAACCGCGCCTTCGACGCCTGGCTGCGCCAGCGTGATGCGCGCAGCGGCCTGCGCGACTTTGAAGCCATCGTGGCGCTGGCCGCAGAGCACGGCATGGAGTTGCAGCTCGACCAGGCCATGCCGGCCAATAACCGTACGCTGGTATTTCGCAAACGCTGAACTCTTACACCATGGCCGCCATCTTTGCCTACCAATGCAGCAAATGCGATCAGATTCACGAAGGATCGCCGAGCTTTGCTTTCGATGCCCCAGCACCCTACCGACGCCTGAGCGAGCAAGAGCGCGAGGAATGGGCCGAGCTTAGCGACGAGCTCTGCGTCATCGCCCACCCCGAAGGCACGCAATACTATGTGCGCGCCATTCTGGAAGTGCCGATCCATGGCCTGGACGAGCCCTTTCTCTGGGGCATCTGGGTGTCGGCCAGCGAAGCCAGTTTTCACCGCTATCTGGACTCCTTCGACAAACCTCCCGAAGACCCGATTTTCTTTGGCTGGCTGTCCAATCTGATTGCCGTCTACCCCACGCAGGAATCACGCCCGGCCGATGTGCATATCCAGGCCGACGGCACACGCCCGCGCGTGGTGCTGCACCGCTGCGACAAGGAGAGCGATGCACTGGTCGTCGATCAGCATGAAGGCATTTCGATCGCGCGTGCCCAGCAACTGGCCGAGCAATCGCTGCATGGCATTGAAGCCGAACCAGGCCCAAGCACTGGCTCATCAAGAACTATCTTCATGCATTGATGGGCAACAAAAAACCGCCAGAGGAAAATCTTCTGGCGGTTTCTGGCCGTTTGATGATCAGGCGCGACTGTTTATCCGTTGTTCCAGCCGGTCTGGTAGAACTGCTGGATGAAGGACCAGGCCTCGGCCGGATCGTCGGTGTAGCGGAACAGGTTCAGATCCTTGGCGGAAATGGTGCCCTCTTCCACCAGCACATCGAAGTTCAGCACCCGCTTCCAGAACTCCGTGCCGAACAGGATCACGGGCACGGGCTTGCTCTTGTGGGTCTGCACCAGCGTCAGCACTTCAAAAAGCTCGTCCATGGTGCCGAAGCCGCCAGGGAAGGCCACCAGCGCCTTGGCGCGCATCATGAAGTGCATTTTGCGCAGTGCAAAGTAGTGGAACTTGAAACTCAGCCCCGGCGTGATGTAGGGGTTGCCATGCTGTTCATGCGGCAGATAGATGTTCAGCCCCACATTGGGAGCACCCGCATCATGCGCGCCGCGGTTGGCGGCCTCCATGATGCCGGGGCCGCCGCCCGTGCAGATGTAGAAGCGCTCGCTGGGCGCCTGCTTCATGCCTTCGGTCGCCACGATGCGCGCGAAGGCGCGTGCCGCCTCATAGCGCTCGGCATTGCGCATGCCGCGTTCGGCCAGCGCCATGCGCTGGGTATCGCCGCTGGCCTTGGCTTGCGCAAGCTGCTCGCGCGCCTGCTCCATATCCACAAAACGCGCGCTGCCGTAGACAACCACAGTGTGCTCGATGCCGCGCTCGATCTGGGTCAGATCGGGCTTGAGCATTTCCAGCTGCATGCGGATGCCACGGGTTTCGCGGCGGAACATGAACTCCGGATCGGCGAATGCAAGGCGGTTGGATTGAGGTTCCAGCTCTTTGCCGTTATGGGCCTGGTTGTGCAGCTCGGCCCAGGCATTGGCCAGATCGGTATCGGACAGGGGTGAAGAAATTTGCATGGACCCTCGGTTCTTAGAATGCTGAGCAGCACGGACTACAGCCATCCCTAAAGATTTCGTAGCGCTGACCGCCCATCCGTCAAGTACTTCAAGCTCAAATGCACCTGTAGTGCAGATGATGCTTGCACTATACGCTCACAAAGCTATAGCCCTGGAGAGTATTTCGCCTCTAAACGCTGAAGCAGTTTGCCGCAATAGTGGCAAATGGTCTGCCAGCTTAACGGCTGAACCCGATGCTCCAGCTGAGCATACCCATGTAGGTCATGAACAGAGAGCCGACCAGATGCACACAGGCCCAGCCCAGAGCAGCGACCAGGCGCTGCTGCTGCAGCAGGCCGATGACCTCGGCCGAGTAGCTGGAAAACGTGGTCAGAGCCCCGAGAAAGCCGGTGATGATGGCCAGTTTCCAGGCTGGATCCAGCTGGGGCATGGCCTGAAACAGCGCGATGAAGACGCCGATCAGATAGCCGCCGATCAGATTGGCGGCAAGAGTGCCCCAGGGCATGCTGGCTCCGGCACTCAGCCACAGTCCCAGCCCCCAGCGCGACAGGGCGCCCAGGCAGGCACCGATGCAGATGGCAACAATATTGAGCATGGCTGCCAATCTAGCGCAAGACGACCGCCCTGAAGGGCTTGGACTCCAAGGATTTCAGACTTTGTTCGCCACCGGCTTTTCGTCGGCCTCGGCGGCCTCTTCTTCGTCCAGGGGTTCGTTGCGCACCAGGTTGCTGAGCGTGGGCGGTACGCTCTCTCCTGCCCGGCGCGAGCGAAACAGCGCTGCGCGCATGAGGAAGATGGTGGTGATGGGCACGGTCACGGCAATGAAGATGGCAATCAGCACCGAGTGCATGACAAAGCCCTGGCCGCTGACGGAAAAGTAGATCCAGGTGGCATGCATGATGAGCCAGCAGCCCATGGTGGCGATGATGGAGGGTGCGTGCACGCGCTCGAAATAGCTTTTGAGCCGCAGCAGTCCTACGGAGCCCATGAGAGCAATCAGCGAACCACCGAAGACCAGGGCCGCCACCAGAATCTGGGCCCACAGCGGCAGATCCACGCCAATGACCTCGGTACTCATTCGATCACCTCGCCGCGCAACAGGAACTTGGCCATGGCCGTGGAGCCGACGCAGCCGAACAGAGCCACCAGCAAGGCCGCCTCGAAATAGTTGGTGCTGTCATACAGAATGCCCATGACCAGCATGGCCAGCATGCCGTTGAGATACATGCAGTCCAGCGCCAGCACGCGATCTTGCGCATGCGGCCCCTTGAGCAGGCGCAGCACCGAGCAGCCCATGGCCGCCAGCAGCATGACCAGAGATGCCATCAGCACCCAATAAAACCAGGGATTCATTCAAAAATCTCCATCAGCAGGCTCTCGTAGCGGGACTTCACAAAGTCGGCCAGCTGCTTGGCATCCTCCACCTCCAGCGCATGCAGCAGCAGCATGGAGCGGTCACGCGAAATTTCGGCCCAGGACGTGCCCGGCGTCAGACAGACGATCATGGCCAGTACTGCCAGCCCGTTGGGATCGCGCAGCTCGAGCGGAATATGGACAAAGGCCGCCGGGTGCTTGCGCATGCGCGGCAGCAGCAGAAAACGCACCACATTGAAATTGGAGACCGAGGTGTCGCAGACCACACGGAATGCCAGTTTGAGAATGCTCAGCGGGTGACTGACCCGCACCGGCAAGGGGCGCAGGCCGCGCAGCAGCACGGGGATCAGCAGGCCCAGGATCAGGCCCAGCAAGATCTGGCCGGCACTGACCGAGCGGTTGAGCAACAGCCACAGCACCAGCAGAGCTACCGACAGCAGCGGTGCCGGGAAGATGGATTTCATGATGTTCTTCATGGGCGGCCCTCCTCTTTCTGAGCCGAGGCTGCGGTCTGGGTAGCGGCCTCCTGTGCAGCTTCGCTTTCATCGCCGATACCGGGGACGGGCTCTGCCTGCATTTCCAGTGCTGCAGCACGTGCCGCCGCCTCGGGACCCGCAGCCTCCTGAGCCTTCTTCTCCTTGGGCGCAGGTACCGGAGCAAGACCCAGGACGGTACGCACATAGACATCGGGCGAATGCAGTGCATTGGCCGCTCGCTGGGTATAGCGCATCACATCATCGGCCTTGACCGTCAACACCACACAGCACAGCAGCAGTGCAACGATGGGCAGGCCTTCCGCCACCTTGAGTGATGGCGCGCTCTGCTCCGGATTGGCCCAGAAATGTCGGATGCCGGCGCGCGTGAGTGCCACCAACGCCATCAGACCGGTGATGATGAGCAGGGCCACCATGCTCCAGCCCAGCGGACCGGCCTTCACACCACTGGATGTACCCATGCCCAGCGGGTTGAGCAGACTGGTCAGCATGGCGAACTTGCCGAGAAAGCCGGACAGAGGCGGCAGTCCCGAGATCAGCAAGGTGCAGACCATGAAGCTCAGACCCAGAAAAGCCGCCGCTGCCGGGAAGGCCCGGCCGATCATGAGCTCTTCATCATCGTCGAGATTGAAGCCTTCGGTGGGCAACAGCTCTGCATTGAGGAATGGCGCTTCATCGTCCTCATAGGGCTCGCCCGCGTCATCATCCACGCGCCAGCGGTCCACCACATCGGCGATCAGGAATAGGGCCGCAACTGCCAGCGTGGAGCCCGGCAGGTAATACAGCAGGCCGGCGGTCAGCAGATTCTGGCCAAAACCCGTCGCGGCCAGCAGGGTGCCGGACGAAAGAATGGCGGCGAAGCCCGCCAGATGGGTCAGCCGTTGCGAGCCCAGCATGCCTATCGCACCAAAGGCCATGGTCAGCATGCCGCCCACGATCAGCCAGGTACTGCCAAACAGGGCCGATGCCCCGGCTTCCGAGCTGAACAGCAAGGTCCACAGGCGCAAGATGACATAGACCCCCACCTTGGTCATGAGCGCAAACAAGGCTCCCACCGGCGCAGTCGCCGCGCTGTAGCCAGGCACCAGCCAGAAATTCAGCGGCCACAGCGCCGCCTTGATCAAAAATGCCGTGCCCAGCACACCCGCTGCCGCATGCAGCAGGCCGCGGTCTGCGTCCTGCACTTGCGGAATGGCGCGGGCCAGATCGGCCATATTGAGCGTTCCGGTAATGCCGTAGAGCATGGAGACGCCGATCAGGAACAGCGAAGACGCGGCCAGATTGATGGCGATATAGTGAAGACCGGCCTGAATGCGCGTGCTGCCGGAACCATGCAGCAGCAAACCGTAAGAGGCTGCCAGCATGATCTCGAAGAACACAAACAGATTGAACAGATCGGCCGTGATGAAGGCACCGCTGAGCCCCATCAGCTGCAGCTGGAACAAGGGGTGGAAGTGCACCCCGGCCTTGTGCCAGCGCGCAGCGGAAAACACCAGCGCCGCCAGTGCCACCACATAGGTGACCAGCAGCATCAGAGCAGTCAGCCTGTCCAGCGCCAGCGCGATGCCAAAGGGCGCCGGCCAGTTGCCGGGCATATAGACCGACATGGTGACGGCAGAGCCCGCCTGGTTGGTCCAGCCCAGCAGCATGACCACGATCACCAGACTGATCGTGGTGGACAGGATGTTCATGCCCAGCTTCAGGCGCTGACGCTCTTCACGCAAAAACAGCATCAGCGCTGCCGTCAGCATGGGCAGCATGATGGGAGCCAGCATCAGGTGCGGCATCAGATGCTCAATCCACCCGGTCATAGCATTTCCTGTTCGGTACGCGAGTGCACGCCATCCACATGGTCGTTTCCAGAAGCGCCGCGCGATGCCAGCAGCACGACCAGGAACAGCGCCGTCATGGCAAAGCCGATGACGATGGCGGTCAGCACCAGGGCCTGAGGCATGGGGTCTGCATAGTGCGACAAATCGGTCGGTACACCGTTTTGCAACACCGGCACCTTGTTGATCGACAGGCCCTGACGCCCCATGGAGAAGATGAACAGATTGACGGCATAGGACAGCAGCGCCAGCCCCATGATGACCTGGTAGCTACGCGGGCGCAGCAGCAGCCAGACGCCCGAGCCGGTGAGCACACCGATGGCAATGGCCAGAACGATTTCCATTACATACCTCCCCTTGCCAGTGCTGCAGCTGTAGCTGCCTGCACCTCGGCCTCGGCCTTCTTGGCCTCTTGTTCCTGCTCTTCCAGCAAGCGCGCATGAAAGCGGTGTCCGCGCACCGATTGGTGGGCTATCGCCGTCAGGATCAGCATGGTGGATCCCACCACCAGCGCAAACACGCCAATATCGAAGAACGTGGCGCTGGCGAGATGCACATGCCCCACCAATGGCAGCGAAAAGTCAAAGCTGTGGCTGGTCAGGAAGGGGTAGCCAACGGCCACCGACCCCAGGCCCGTGCCCAGTGCAAAAAGCAGGCCCGCGGCAATCCAGCGACGCGGATACAGCGGCAGATGCGCCTCCACCCAGTGCGTGCCCGAGATGATGTATTGCATCAGCAAGGCGACCGAAAACACCAGCCCCGCCACAAACCCGCCGCCGGGCTGGTTATGGCCGCGCACAAAGATATAGGCCGCCACCAGCGTCGCAAACGGCAGCAGCAGTCGCACCAGCACGGCTGGCACCATCAGGTAGCCCACGGCTGTATCGCTGGCATTGCGCGGGTTGAGCAGGTCGGTCTGCAAATCGCCAGGCACATAACGCTGCTGCTCCGGGATGTCCATGGCCTCGCGTGCCGGACGGAAGCGGCGCAGCAGCGCATAGATGACGATGGCCACAATGCCCAGCACCACGATTTCGCCAAAGGTGTCGAAGCCGCGGAAATCCACCAGCATCACATTGACCACATTGGTGCCGCCACCGCCGCCCAGCGCGTTTTCAAGGAAGAAGGTGGAGGTGCTTTCATAGAAAGGCCGGCTCATCATGGCAAATGCCAGCCAGGCCATGCCACCACCGGCAATCAGCGACAGCACCAGATCGCGCAGGCGGCGTGCCTTGGCCCTGGCATCGGCGTTATCGGCCGTGCGCATATTCTTATCCCGCTTGGGCAGCCAGCGCAGCCCCAGCAGGATCAGCACCGTGGTGGCGACTTCCACCACCAGTTGAGTCAGAGCCAGATCGGGGGCCGAGAACCAGAGGAAGGTCAGCACCGTGCACAGGCCCGTGCCGCCGAGCATGATCAATGCGGTCATCCGGTGGTACTTGGCTTTCCAGGCCGTGCCCAGCGCACACAGGCAGCCAATTGCCCAGAGCAGGACAAAAGCCGAAGACACGGGCAAAGTGCCGCGATTGCCCAGCTTCATGCCCCATAGCCACATTGGCAATGCTGCCGCCACCAGAGCAACGCAGACCAGCCACAGCATCTGCCACTGCAGGCGGCGCGTGGACAGATTGCGGCGCCCCGCCCGGCCCAGCCAGGTGATGCGAGCCAGCAGATTCTCAAAAATCCTGCGACCGCTGACACGGCCCAGCACGGGCGTCGTATCAAAGTGTCCGACCGTGCGCTGCCAGCGCAGCATGGTGTAGAGCAAGATACCGCCGGCCAGCGCCACCAGACTCATGATGAGCGGCATATTCCAGCCATGCCAGATGGCCAGGCTGTACTGCGGCAAGTCACCTCCTACGACTGGAGTTGCAGCGACAGCCAGAAAACCGCCCACCGCCCAGGCCGGGAAAATGCCGACGATCAGGCAAGCCAGCACGAGCAGCTCCACCGGTACACGCATCCAGTGCGGCGGCTCGTGCGGCTCGTGAGGGAGATCGTTTGCCTGGGGCCCAAAAAAGACATCGAACGTAAAGCGCAGCGAATAGGCCACGCTGAACATGCCCGCCACGGTCGCAACCACGGGCAGCACAGTCTTGACCCAGGGTGCTGCATCCAGATAGACGGTCTCGGCAAAGAACATTTCCTTGGAGATGAAGCCGTTGAGCAAGGGCACACCGGCCATGGCGGCACTGGCCACACAGGCCAGCGTGGCCGTGATCGGCATCATGAAGCGCAGGCCCGACAGGCGCCGGATGTCACGCGTGCCGCTTTCATGGTCCACAATGCCCGCCGCCATGAACAGCGAAGCCTTGAAGGTCGCGTGATTCATGATGTGAAATACCGCCGCCACGGCAGCCAGCTTGCTGTTCAGGCCCAGCAGCAAGGTAATTAGCCCCAGATGCGAGATCGTTGAATAAGCCAGCAAACCCTTGAGATCATGCTGGAACATCGCGCAATAACCGCCAATCAGCAGCGTCATGGCACCGGCTCCGCCGACCAGCCAGAACCATGCATCGGTGTCTGCCAGCACCGGCCACAGCCGTGCCAGCAGAAACACGCCGGCCTTGACCATGGTGGCCGAGTGCAGATAGGCCGACACGGGCGTGGGAGCCGCCATGGCGTTTGGCAGCCAGAACTGAAATGGAAATTGGGCACTTTTCGTTAGTGCACCAAGCAAAATCAGCACCAATGCCAACAGATAGAGGTGACTATCGCGAATCTGCTGCCCTGCTGCCAGAACGTTGTCGAGGTCATAGCTGCCTACGATATGACCCAGTACCAGCATGCCCACCAGCATGGCCAGCCCGCCCGTTCCCGTGACCGTCAAAGCCATGCGTGCGCCCCGGCGCGCATCCTTGCGGTGATACCAGTAGCCGATCAGCAGGAACGAAAAAAGACTGGTCAGTTCCCAGAAAAATACCAGTTGAATGATGTTTCCCGAGAGCACCACCCCCGCCATGGCCCCCATGAAGGCCAGAAAAAACGAGAAAAAGCGCGGTACAGGATCAGTGGGCGACATGTAGTAGCGCGCGTAAAGCACCACCAGCGCACCAATGCCAAAGACCAGCATGGAGAACAGCCAGGCGAACCCGTCCATGCGGATCACCAGATTCAGCCCCAGCGCCGGCAGCCAGGAAATCTCCTGCCTGAGCACCGCTCCATCGGCCATTTCCGGGAACAGCATCCCTACCTGAATTGCGCATATCAGCGCAATGACACCCGCGAGTGTTGATTCAGTATTGCGCGCATTCGCAGGCAATAAAGCAGCCAGAAGGCTGCCTGCAAAAGGTAGGAGGATGAGGTATATCAAGGGCATGGGCGGATCATTCTAGAGGTTGACGTTATTTTTTCCGCTATAAAAACCTGAGCATTTCACAGACTTTAGACCACAGTTCACCTTTAGTTGATGACAGAAAATCCATCAAAACAGCGGGTTGCATGCAGATAAAGAAGTGCTTCCACAGCCGCCCTTGCGCGCGGCACCGGTGTCATACATCTGCTGCAAACCATTTTTGCCAAACTCAATCAATCTGCCAACCCATGCATGTACGCAGCTATCGCCCCGGAGATGAAGTCGCGCTATGGCAGGTGTTTCACGATGCTGTTCATCAGCTGGCAGTGAATCACTACAGCCAGGTGCAGCTTGACGCCTGGGCGCCACAACATCCCGACTGGATGGAGTGGCGCCAGCGCATCCAGGCACTCAAGCCTTTTGTCGCTATCTGCGCCAATGACTCACCCATGGGTTATGCCGATCTGCAGGCCAATGGCTATATCGACCACTTTTTTGTAGCCCCGCAATATGCGCGCCAAGGCGTGGGCCGATTGCTGCTTGCACATATCGAACAAGCAGCACGGCAAAACGGCCTGTCTGAGCTGACCGCCGATGTCAGTCTCAATGCCCAGGCTTTCTTCGCTCATTTCGGCTTTGAGCTACAGCGCCAGCAAATCCCCGTCGTACGTGGCATTGCCCTGAGCAACGCGCATATGCGAAAAACTCTTTGAACCTGGCTCAGATCAAACTACCGGCAGCACCCCAACCGATGCAACAAGCATGAACTGGCTCTGGAAACCTGAAACCTCCAATCCACAGAAATGGCTGATCGTCGCTTTCATGGCGGTGATGATGGGCGCACTCGCCCCCATTTTCTGGCGCAGCTTCATACCCGATGCGCATTGGCAACTGATCGCGCTGTATCTGGCGCTGGCATTTACCGCAGCAGCCGGCATTTGGTTGCGGCGACTCCATAGGCTGGGACTTTGGCAACCCGCAGGCCCCTGGCTCAGCTACGGCCCCATCAAGCGCTGGCTGATGGCCTTGCTATGCACCGCTTTCATGGCTTTCATGCTCTGGCTCAACCTGGCAGCCACCCTGCCCATGGTCTACACGGCGATCCTGGGAAGCAATACCAGCATGCAGACCATTGCCGAGAAAAAACGGGGCACAGGCCGCCATGCCTGCCGCCATCAGCTCAAGCTGCCCGAAGTTGACTACCTGTTTTTCGAATTCTGCATTGATGAAGATGGCTACGACAGCCTGCCATCTGCCCCATTGCCCGCTTCGCTGTCCATGCGCGAAAGCTACTTTGGCAGGCTTGTGGACAGCATTCGTCTGGCGGCCCCACAGCAAAAAGATGAGCAATGATCGCTGTGCCACAATAAAAAAACATCTTATTGACTGCTGAAACTATCAGTAAACAAGCGCTTTCAGCTCCTTTTTTTGTCTTTTCAAGCCGCCATGCAAATTCTTCTGCCGCCATTGATGCTGATTTCCGGAGTGGGCTTTGCGCTCAGTGCAATCACACATTTGACTGCACTTACAGGGCAGATAGATGCACTTGAAACATACTTACCTCAAAATGTCCTGGAGATATTCAGAAGCGCCATGAGCATCGGGATTTTTGTCGTCTGGATGCCTGCGGCACTGATTGCTCAGCGCATCAACAACGGCAATCGCCTGCAGTTTTCCTGGAAGAAGGTGCTCGCAGGCTGCCCCTCCTGGATGCGCAACACTGCCTATGCGGTCTTCATTTACGCTTTTGCCAACTTTTTTCTCGGCATTGCGGGCGGCATGGCCGAGCAGCAGCACGGCTTGCGCGTGTTCTCGGGCCACTGGATGATCTTCTACGGCATGGCGTTTTGCATCTTCTTCTCGAGCTGGAACCTGCCTTCCATGCTCAAGATCCGCCACTGCCCGGCCGGGCATGAAGTCGGTCATGGTGATAATTTCTGCCCGGTCTGCGGCTTGCCTGCAGACCAGGACAGCCCGAATCCCTGATAAACCATAGCCCTGGAGGCGCCGCCGGCCCCCAAAGCGGCGCATACTGACGGCCGCACCATCGCCTCCACCTACCTCTTGCACCATGCCCACTCCTCACTCCCCCATCGGTATTTTTGATAGCGGTGTGGGCGGCCTCAGCGTGCTGCAGGCACTGCGCCACGAGCTGCCGCACGAGCAGTTTGTCTATCTGGCCGACAGCGGCAATGCCCCCTATGGCGATGCACGCGGCGATGCGTTTGTGCAGGAGCGCAGCCTGGCCATTGCGAAATACCTGCTGGAGCAGCACGACATCAAGATTCTCGTGATTGCCTGCAATACTGCCACCGCTGCGGCCGTGGAACTGTTGCGCGAACGCTTGCCGCAACTGCCCGTCATTGGCGTGGAACCGGCTATCAAACCTGCCTCTTTTTCCAGCCAGACCCATCATGTGGGAGTGATGGCCACCCGGGGCACCATCTCCAGCCAGCGTGTGGCACGCCTGGTGTCGGAGCATGGGCAACGCGCCGAGTTTCACCTCCAAGCCTGCGACGGCCTGGCCAGGGCGATCGAGCAAAGCACGGAGCAGGCATTGCCCGAGGACGCAAGCGCCACGGAGATCAGAGCGCTGTGCGCAAAGTACACAAGCGCTTTAGGGAGTTTCGGCCTTAAGACAGGACAGATGGATACGCTGGTGCTGGGCTGTACCCACTATGTGTTCGTCAAGGATGATTTGCGTGCCCTGCTGGGGCCCGATATTCAGCTCCTGGACACGGGTGCCCCCGTGGCACGCCAGACCCGGCGCATGCTGGAGCAGCGCAATCTGCTGGGAGCCGAGACCGATGGATCGCTGCAGCTGGCCCAGGCCGATCAGATTCAGCTCATGACGACCGGCCGCCTGACGGCCATGCAAGCCGCAGCCCAGCGTTGGCTGGAGCTACCCGAAGGCTGCAGCCTGGCCGTCAACGTGTGCTCGCCCAGCGCAGTGCCCACCCCCGCCTGATCTGCGCCATCAGCTCCAGAGCAGCTCGCCGCCCTGATCCAGATAACTGAGATAAAAACGCACATCGAACTCCAACTGATGGTAATCAGGCTCCATATGCGTGCATAACTGATAGAAAGCCTTGTCGTGATCCATGATGCGGATATGCGCGAGCTCATGCACGCAAATCATGCGCAAAAAGGCATCTGGCGCCTGCTTGAACATGGCCGCCACATGAATCTCGTGCCGAGCATTGAGCCTGCCGCCATGCGCAATCGCACGCCGCGTATGCAGACCCAGGGCATTGCGCACCACATGAATCTTGCTGTCGTAGGCCACCTTGTGCAACTGCCCTGCATTGCGCAGATATTGCGCCTTGAGCGCATCGACATAGTCATAGAGCGCCCTGTCCGTGCGAACCGCGTGGGCCTGCGGATATTTGCGCAGCAGCCAGTCAGCGGCCCTGCCCGCGAGCAGCCAGTCGCGCACCTGATTCTGCAGCGATGGCGCGTAGCCCGAGAGATAGGGCAATGCCAGAGGCATGGATGCATTCACCCCTTCTTCGCCCATGCTGGCGCGCGCAGCCCTGTCCTTGCGCAGCTGCTGGGTCACGGCTCCTGAATACTTGGGTGTAGGAATGGGCTTCATGACAAAAGACAAGCCCTCCGCCACAGTCTCGGGACTGCAGCACAGAGGGCTTTGACAGCGGATGATCGAAGGAATCAATGCAGATGGCGCGGGCGGCGATTGCCGCCATGACCGGAGGCCGAGCCCCCCGATCCACCACGCGGCGGCTTGCCCAGTTCCAGCGAGCTGACCAGGGCTTCGAAGCGCTGCGAGAACAGCTTGTCGATCTCCTGCACCACTCCGCCGAGCTCTGCGCCGTCAAAGTGACGCTCCATCATGTTGATGACATCCTGCACCAGCAGATCGCGCTGCACCTGCATGATGGCTGCGGGATTGGGACCGACAAACAGCATCAGGAAGTCATCGCGACTCTGGGCCTCGGCAGGAGCCTCTTCCTCGTCGAACTCGGTGTCGTAGAAGGTCACCTCGATGGGCGAGCCCTGCTCGGCCAGCTCGTTGAGCCCCATGCACATATCGTCCAGGGACTGACGAAAATCATCGTCACCACGTACGGTCCAGCACATCTGCAGCAGATGCTCCTTGGCGTCGAACTGAATGCCGGGCTCTTCTTCATAGAGACTTCCCTCGCCGTCGGTCAATGAGCGCGCACCAGCATAGGCCCACAAGGGACGCAATGCATCTTGCAGCTGCTCATACGTAACATCAGCACGGAGCAGAACCTGTCCGTGGACATGAATTTCAAAAGCAGCGTTGTAACTAGACATCTTTTTTCTCTGGGAGTGCAGGCCTCGTCAGCATGACAGAACTGCAAGCCATATTGCATCGAAGCCAGGACTTTTCCAAGCGCCTTGGCCAAGCCTTGACGCCCACAGCCCTACGGCATCGCAGTGACTGAATTTTCCCACCTTCAGCAAGACTGCGGGCAGCAACGGCTACTCAAGTCACAAATAAAAAAAGCCCGCTACACAAGATATAGCAGGCTTTTCAATTCTGGTGCCCCGAACCGGAATCGAACCGGTACGCTTCGTTAAAAGCGGCAGATTTTAAGTCTGCAGTGTCTACCAATTTCACCATCGGGGCCCACTTCACAACCGGCGCCGGGCGCCAGCGAGAAGTATTGCATCAGCCATGCGACCAAAGCAATAAAAAAGGGAAGCTTTTGCTTCCCTTTTCAAAATCTGGAGCGGGAAAACGGGTTCGAACCGTCGACCTATACCTTGGCAAGGTATCGCTCTACCAACTGAGCTATTCCCGCATTTCTGCAAAGCCGTTCGCCTTACAGAGCAGACTCGAATTATAGCCACGATTTTGAGCCGGTTTTCGAAAACCGTGTGGCTTTTTCAGATAGCCCTGTTCAGGCAGGCTGAGGTACAGACTCAAGCCTGCCCTTGACGATCTGCAGCAGATCGCGCTTTTGCACCTTGTTGGATGCGTTGACGGGCAGGCCATCGAGCTGGAGGACAAAGCGCGGCACCTTGTAGTTGGCCATATTGGCGCGGCACCAGGCGATGAAGGCCTCCTGGTCCAGTGTCACGCCGTTGCGTGTCACCACGCAGGCACAGCCAACCTCGCCCATGCGCTCGTCGGCCACCCCGACCACGGCAACCTGTGCCACCTCGGGGTGGTTGGACAGCATGCGCTCTATTTCTGCAGGGTAGCAGTTGAAGCCGCCCACGATGAACATATCCTTGAGGCGGTCGGTAATACGCAGATAGCCGCGCTCGTCAAGCACTCCCACATCACCTGTATGCAACCAGCCATCGGCATCAATGGTTTCTGCCGTGGCCTTTTCATCCTCGAAGTAGCCCTGCATGATGTGGTAGCCGCGCAGCAGCACCTCCCCCGCTTCACCCGGGGCAACAGGCTGCCCTTGCTCATCCACACAGCGCACCTCGGTCCCCGGCAGGGCCTTGCCACAGGTATTGGCCACGGTTTCCACATTGTCGGAAGGCTCGCAGAGCGTGGCACAACCACCGCACTCCGTCAGGCCGTAGGCCGTGGTGACATTCATGATGCCCAGCTCCTCGCGCATGCGCTTGATGAGAATGGGAGGTACCGTGGAAGCACCGGTCACGGAGGACTTCAGCGAACTCAGATCGAAATTCTTGAGCCCCGGATGCGCCAGCATGGACAGAAACAGAGTGGGCGGCCCGGGCAGGAAGCTGATACGGTCGCTCTCGATGCGATGCAAGATGGCTTGCGCATCAAATACCTGCTCGGGATAGACGGTAGAGCCCTGCAGCAAGGCTGCCACCCAGCCGGCCTTGTAGCCAAAGGTGTGAAAGAACGGATTGACGATCAGGTATCGGCTGCCTTCGGTCAAACCCACCACATCCGACCAGGCCTTGAAAGCCAGGATCGTCGGGCGGTGCGCGCACATCACTCCCTTGGGGCGTCCCGTGGTGCCGGAAGTGAACATCAGATCGGCCGTATCGTCAGGTTTGATCCGGGCTTCACGCTGCTGCTGGGCTCCGGCAGTCGTGTCATCGGCCCTGGCCATGAACTGCGCCCAGTTCATATCCGCGCTGGGCAGCACCTTGTCACCGAGTACCACCACCTGCTGCAGTGTGACAGGACGCAGGCCGTTCAGCAGATCCGGGTAGTAGTTGTTCAGGAAGTCGCCCACGCACACCAGCACCCTGGCACGGCTGCGCTCGAGAATATCGGCAGCCTCGGCGCCCTTCATGCGGGTGTTCAAGGGCACCAGCACGCCGCCCGCAGCATGCACACCGCAGGCGGCAACGATCCACTCGCTGAGATTCGGTGCCCACAGAGCCACACGGTCGCCAGCCTGCACGCCCAGACTCATCAAGGCACGTGCGGCCAGGCGGCTCAGCTGCTGCAACTGGGCATAGCTGATGGATTTGCCGTTTTCGACAATCGCCGCGCGGTCGGCAAAGCGGCTGACCACGTCAGCCAGCATGCCGGGCAAGGTCAGCGAAGACTCGGGCATCGCGTTCTGGTTGGTATTCGACATAAGTTACTCCGGAAATTTGACGCGCAGCTTTTCGCTGGTGGGCACGGATTGACAGGCCAGCGTCCACTTCTTGGACAGATCCTTGGCATCCAGCACTTCGTTGTGTCGCAGATGTACGCTGCCGTCCTGCACCTGGCACATGCAGGATGCGCACATGCCGGCCTGGCAGGAGTAGGGCACATTGATGCCGGCGCGCAGTCCGGCCTCCAGAATGGTCTCCGTGCCACTGCAGTTGAATTCGTATTCCTCGCCGTCCAGACGCAGCTGCACCAGTGCCTGGTCGACAGCAGCCTCCACGGGAGCAGTTGCCTCCTGCATCAGTTGCAGAGTCTCCTCGTCAGGCAGAGAGACAAAGCGCTCCACATGTACCTGCTCGGCAGGCATGCCGGCCTCGATCATCGCGGCCTGCGCGGCATCCATGAAGGGGCCCGGCCCGCAGATAAAGGCCTGGCCAGCATCGGCCACCCAGGGCGTGGCCCAGGCTGCGAGCTGCTTCTGCGAAGGCGCGCCTTGCACAGAGTCCAGCCAGTGAATGACCTGCAGGCGATCCGGATACTCGGCCGCCAGCTGCTGCAGGTCCTTCTTGAAGATCACCGAGCGCTCATCGCGGTTGGCATAGAACAGCACCACATTGCCCTGATGCTGCTTGAGTACGGTGCGCAAGATGGAGAACACCGGTGTGATTCCGCTGCCACCGGCCAGCAGCAAAAAGTTCTGAGACAGATTCCGGGGCGAAAACAGGCCCGATGGTGGCATCAGCTCGATGGAGTCACCCACCTGAACCCTGTCGCAAACCCAGTTGGAGCCTCGTCCCTTGTCGACGCGCTTGACAGTCACCCGCAAGGCATCGTCGAGCATCGGGGCACTGGACATGGAGTAGCAGCGAGGCACATAGCGGCCCTCGATAGGCAGTCGCAGAGTCAGAAACTGGCCGGGACGATAGCTGAATTGCTCAGCCAGAGCCTCTGGCACCTCGAACACAATTGACTTGGTATCGTGCGTCTCGTCAATCACCGCGCGCACGCGCAGCGGGTGATACCGCGACGCGGTTGTTGTGGCTTCACTGCTCATTTCTTCTTACCCCTTACTCACTCACTCTTTTTGTGCAACCTTGCACTGGCGCCCCGGCACAAGATCGTCCCCAATCCACGGGGTCAGGAACTGACGCTCTCCACAGCGCTTGCCTGCGGACACACTGCCTGGGCAGCAGGGGGCTCGCCCCCTTCCAGTGCAGCCGCCTTGCCCGCTCGGCGGCCCGAGAACACGCAGTCGGCCAGGGACAAGCCGCTCACATAACGCGAGGAAGCCACACCAATGGCGGTGCGCCCCGCGGCATACAGCCCGGGAATGTCATAGCCGGCACCGTCAATCACTGCACCGTTGTCCTCGTTGACCTTGAGGCCCCCCAGACTCAGGACGGCCAGCGGGAACATCTTCTGGCTGATGGAGATATCGATGGCAAACAGCGAGCCGCCCTTGAACTCATGGCGCATGTCCTGGGACTTGCCCAACGGGTCTTCGATCTCACCGCGTGCAGCGGCATTGGCGTGATCGAACTGGAGCTGCAGCACTGTTGCATCCATGCGAAGCTTTTTGGCCAGATCGGCGACAGATTTGCCCTTTATCGCGACCTTGTACATCAGCGCCAGCGCGGGCATGGACTGGAAGGCCCACAAACCGCCAAACAGGCACTGCCACGCAGCCTGCCTGCGCAGCTTGCTATCAATGATGAGCCAAGCCTGTCCCCCCTGCTTTTCCATCATCTCGTAGCCGAGCTTGGCACCGTAGACCTGTTCATTGCAGAAACGCTCGCCTTTGGTGTTGACCACCAGACCCTTGGGCCAGACCGAGGGTGGCGTGATGAAGCGCCAGGCCGAGATATTGTTCAGATCCTGAGCGATCCCTCCCACGGATTGCCCGAGGCGCAGACCAGAGCCATCGCAGCCCGCAGCACCGGTCAGCCAGCCGGGCTTGTAAGCCGGCGCATGCCGTTCCAGCAACTCCGAATTGAAGATATAGCCGCCAGTGGACAGCACCACACCTTTGCGAGCACGGATGTAGCGCTTCTCGCCGATCTCGCTTTCGATCTGCGCAGCTTCACGACGACCCGCCTGGGCACGTGGTGCCTGATACAAACGCCACTTGGCCACCAGCTCATCGAGCTTCTTGTGGCGTTCGGTACGTGGATCGCCTTCGGGCAACACCATCACCTCCACGCCCAATACACGGCCACTGTCCTTCTCGCGCACCAGGCGCTGGACGCGGGCCTGCGTCAATGTGCGGGCTCCGTGCGCCAATGTGGATTTTTGCAGCGCGGCAAAGAACGTCGCTCCCGACTGCCCCTTGGCCACCACGCGATGACCGCGCGGAGCGGGCTTCTTGACCAGTTGTGGGTTGCCGTAGGCGGGCACCACCTCGTTGCCCGAGTAGTACAGATACAGGCCATCGGTCGGATAGGAGGTCTTGTACGCAGGCATGGTCGATGCAAAGGTAGCGCCCTGCTTTTCCAGCCAATTCAGGTTGGCCACGCTGTCGCGGCTGAAGCGAGCCAGTGTCTCGTCACTGACCACACCATTGACCTCATGCTTGAGGTAGGCAGTCATGGCTTCGGGTGAGTCCTCGAAGCCCGCCTCCTTCTGGTACCTGGTACCGCCACCGGCATAGACCACACCACCCGACAGCACACTGGCACCACCGCCGCTGAAGCGGTCTATCACCAGAACTTCGGCCCCCTGCTCGCGCGCCTCAATCGCTGCACTGGCACCAGCGCCTCCCCAGCCGACCACCACCACATCGCTGGCATCGGACCACTGAACCTCATCGGCCGACCGCACATCCAAGACTGCACCCACAGGATTGATGGTGTTGACATGCTTTTTGAAATTGGACATTTCCGCGCCTCCTGATCAAACCGTCTTGCCCAGCAGATGCGGGTTCTCAAGCGGCAAGGGTTTGCCTAGCATGTCGGCCACGGCGCGAAAGGCAAAAGTCATGGCAGGCCCCAGGGTGGAGCCAGCGCCGGCGTAGGCCGGCCCCATGACGGAGGCGGAGTTATTGCCCACGCAGTACAGCCCCTCGATGATCCTGCCTTGCGTGTCGAGCACACGCCCCTCTCTATCGGTAAGCAGCCCTCCCTTGGTGCCGATCTCGCCGGGCCACAGGCGCATCGCGTAGAACGGACCTTTCTCGATGGGGCCGAGGTTGGGATTCTTGAGACGCGGATCGCCGTAGTAGCGGTCAAACACATTGCCGCCGCGGTCAAAGTCCAGATCCTTGCCAGCTCTGGCGTATTCGGTCATGCGGCGCGCACTGTCCTGCAGGCCTGCAGCGTCCACGCCGATCTGGCGCGCCAGATCTTCCAGCGTCTCGCCCTTCCAGTAGACATTGTTCAGCCAGCTCTTGCGCACCTTGCTGTCCGGCACGGCCGATCCAGGCATCAGCGGCCCCATGGGGTTTTGCGCGCGGAAGCTGGCGTCGAACACAATCCATGCAGGCACGCCGCCATTGCCCTTGGCATGTTCGGCCAGCATGGCCTGCTGGAATTCCGGATAAGGGCCGGACTCGTTGAGAAAGCGCTGCCCCCTGCTGTTGACCACCATGCACCCCGGCAGCGAGCGCTCCACGAAAATGCCGCGAAAGGCCGGCTCCTTGGGAACATCCATGGTGGGCACGCCCCAGGACCAGTCCATCAGCGCCAGCTGCGCGCCCACGGCCTGACCGGCCCGGTGAGCATCGCCGGTATTGCCTCCCACTGGAGTGGCCGTCCACTCTGCCTTGGTGGGCTTGTTCAGATACTGGTCCCGCATCTCCTGATTGCGCTCAAAGCCACCAGCACCCAACAACACGCCACGTCTGGCGTTGATCTGCTGGCGCTGACCATTCCTTTCAACGATGACACCCGTCACACGGCCCGATGCATCCTGCACCAGCTCCTTGAGCGGAGAGTTGCGCCACATCTCGACACCGACCTTGTTGGCAGCAGTCAGCAGGCCTGCCACCAGCGCCTGGCCGCCCGTCATGCGACGATCGCGCCTGGTCTTGTTGCGCCAGGGGTAATCCAGAAAATACTTGAGCATGATGCCCAGGATGGTGAAGCGCGACTTGAGCTCGCGCGAGAGCATGGAATGCGCCTCGAAGGCACTGATGCTCATGCGGCCGAACAACTGGTTGCCGGGAGGGCCGGGGCGCATGGTTTCCAGCGCCGCCAGGCCCAGCCTGGCGGCATTGAAGTCAACCGGATCCATGGTGCGGCCGCCGGGCCTGGAGCCTTCGATATGGGGGTAGTAATCCGCATACTTGGCCATGGCGCGATAAGGGATGCCGATCTGGCGCAGGTACTCGGCCATCTTGCTGGCGGTTTCCACATAGGCCAGCACGCGGTCGTCCGTCGCCATGCCGCGCACACAGCGCTTCATATAGCCAAATGCGGTTTCCAGATCGTCCTTGATGCCAGCGGTCTTCTGATCGTAATTGAGCGGGATCCAGATGCCGCCCCCCGACAGGGCCGAAGTGCCGCCGAACAGCTCTGTCTTCTCCACCACCAGAGTCTTGAGGCCCTGCTCCTGCGCGCGAATGGCGCCCAACATGGCACCTGCCCCCGACCCCACGACGATCAGGTCATATTCTTGTTCTGCCATACCTTGTCTCCGTCAATCTTTTGTTCTATGGATGGACTGTCGCAAATACACGCTGGCGGCAGCCTCCGTTGTGAGAGCACTGCCGCAGCTTGGCCTGAATTCAATCAGACAAAGGGTTCCTGGTTGGGAATGCCCAGCACATGCGAGCCATAGGCGCGCACATAGGCATCCGTGTTGTTCGCAATGTGGGTACGTCCCTGATGGATGTCGCGGAAGATGCGCTCGATGGGATTGTTCTTGAAAGTACCGCTGGCTGCGCAGGCACGCATCAGCTCATTGGCATGAAAGCCCGTCAGCTTGGGAACGTATGACGCCTGAGCACGCTGCAGCAGACGCTCTTCCAGCGTCAGCTGAATACCAGTCTTGGCCGCATCCACAATGCGTGCGTAATTGCGGAACAGCACCATCTTGAGCTGGTCCAGCGCAATCGTGGCTTCGGTCACGGCCGTCTGGGCGTTCACGTCCTCTGCCATCCTGTTGCCATGCTTTCCAACGTGCGCCGTCGCGCGCTCGGTGAACGACGCGATGGCGCTTTCCAGCGCGCCCAGGCAGGCGGTGGACACCGCACGCTGGAACACATGGGTAAAGGGGATGCGGAACAGCCAGCTGCTGTTTTCCATGCGGCCGGGGCAGCCCACATCGCTGTGGTCGTTGGTGTACTGGATGCGATGTGCCGGGACAAACGCGTTTTCCACCACGATGTCATGACTGCCTGTGCCGCGCAGGCCCAGCACATCCCAGTTGTCCTCAATGCGGTAGTCCGCCTTGGGCACCAGAAAAGTCACATGCTCCAGGCCAGGCGTGCCATCACGCTTGGGCAGCAGACCGCCGAGAAACAGCCAGTCGCAATGCTTGGAGCCGGTGGAAAAGCTCCAGCGACCGTTGAACCTGAATCCGCCTTCCACGGGCTCGGCCTTGCCAGTAGGCATATAGGTCGAGGCGATGCGCACGCCGTTATCCTTGCCCCACACATCCTGCTGGGCCTGGTCGGGGAAGAGCGCCAGCTGCCAGGGGTGAACGCCGACCACCCCGTAAATCCAGGCCGTGGACATGCAGCCCTTGGCCAGCTCCATCTGCACGCTGTAGAACACACGGGGATCCATTTCATAGCCACCCCAGCGCTTGGGCTGCAGCACACGGAACAGACCCGCCTCAGCCATCTCCTGAACGGTTTCGTCGCTGATCTTTCCTTCGCGATCCGCCTGCTGCGCGCGCGCCGCCAGCTTGGGCGCCAGGGCCTTGGCACGCTCGATCACGGCCAGCGCATCAGGGGTGAGGTAGTTATCTGTCATTGTGTTCATTCAGGTCTCCAGTTGCCGCTCCACCGGACGGCTTGTGGTGTGGTGGGCAAGGCCTTTTCGCCTATGACAGAAATGCTCTCACCATGCAATTTTCCGTTCATCGTCCGATCAGACTAACGATGAAGCAGGCGTTTGCGGACTTCTCCAAAGCCTGATCCCGCACAGCAAAAACACCGAGCCTAGGACAAACACCAAGCCCTGTTTTGCGCTGCTAGTCCATGTGAAGGATTCATAAAAGCCCTGTTCGCAGCACTCTTGCACCAAGGAGACATTCACCCCATGCAAAGCACTGCAGCAACCTTCGACCCCAAAGACTTTCGCCGCGCCCTGGGCATGTTTGGCACCGGGGTCACCATCGTCACCACCCGTGCAGAGAATGGCGAGCCTGTAGGAATCACGGCCAACAGCTTCAACTCGGTTTCGCTGGAGCCCCCCATGGTTTTGTGGAGCCTGGCCAAGAACGCCCGCAGCCTGCCTGTATTCCAGAACGCCGACACCTGGAATGTGCACATCCTCTCCAACGAGCAAGAAGCCCTGTCGAACCGCTTTGCCCGTGCTGGCGAAGACAAGTTCTCCGGCCTGCCGCTGGACTCCGAGGCAGCCCATGCCCCGCTGCTGCAGGACTGCAGCGCGCGCTTCAGGTGCAAGACGGCATTTCAGTACGACGGCGGCGACCACATCATCTTTGTGGGCGAGGTGACCGACTACGACGCCAACCCACACCCTCCCCTGCTCTACGTGACCGGCGGTTACGCCCTGGCTTCACGCAAGGCCAACGCCGTGGCCAGCGAACCGGCCGCAGACACCAATACTGCCTACTCGGAAAACCTGATCGGATATTTGATGGGCCGCGCGCACTTTCAATTCCTGAGCGGCTTGCGCAAGCCCATGGCGGCTTACGGCATGACCGATGCCGATTTTTACGTGCTCTCGCTGCTGAGTATCCAGCAGCCCCAGTCGCCTGCCGAAATTGCGTCTCACATGGCCTACACCGGCACCGACATCGGAGCCGTGGCCCTGCAGTCGCTGATCAGCAAGGGCTGGGTGGAAGAGAGCCGCGAGCGCGCCGAGTCGCTGCAACTCACGCCCCTGGGCAACGAAGCCATCTTGCGTGTGCTGGCCGCAGCCAAAGCCGTGGAAACCGATTTGATAGCAAGCCTTGGCGAGATGGAAGCAGCCACGCTGCGCAATCTGCTCAAAAAGGCGATTGCCGCCACCGATCCCGGCCTGCCCAAGCTCTGGCAAGCCAGGGCTTGATAAGCCTCGTCATCCAAGATTTCTCACCCGAAGGCAGGAGACAGCCTTCGCCTATCCACTCCAAGCATAAAGAACAGAGATGAGCCAATTTTCCATCCCAGAAGGCAAGTATGTGGACATCGGCAATGTGGCCGGTCATCCTCAGCGCGTTCACTACCATGAGCAAGGCTCTGGCGATCCCGTGATCTTTTTGCACGGCGCCGGCACTGGTGCCAGCGGCTACAGCAACTTCAAGGGCAACTACCCCGAGTTTGCTGCGGCCGGCTTTCGCTCCATCGTTCCCGACCTGCTCGGTTACGGCCTCTCGTCCAAGACCGAGGAGCCCAGGCAGTACGACATGGATTTCTTCATCGCCGGCGTCAAGGGACTGGTGGAGCAATTGGGCCTGAAAAACATCACCCTGCTGGGCAACTCGCTGGGCGGTGCGGTGGCGCTGGGCTATGCGCTCAAGTACCCCGAGGACGTCAAGAGCCTGATCCTCATGGCACCCGGTGGCGTGGAAGAGTTTGAAGCCTATATGGCCATGCCCGGCATTGCCAATATGTTCAATGTCTACAAGTCGGGCAAGACCGGCCCCGAAGCCATGCGCGCCGTCATGAGCATGCAGGTGGTGGACCAGTCGCTGCTGACGGACGAAATCATCAATGAACGCGCCCCGATTGCATCGACCCAGACCGAGGCCTCGCGCCAGCGCCTGTACATCCCCAATATGACCGAGCAGCTGCCTGAACTCAGGTGCAATGTGCTGGGGTTCTGGGGCATGCAGGACGCCTTCAACCCCGTGGGCGGTGCCGACAAGCTGGCCAAGGGCATCAAGAACTGTCGCGTGGTGCTGGTCAACCAGTGCGGCCACTGGGTGCAGGTCGAGCATCGCGAGATGTTCAACCGCACCTGCATAGACTTCATGAAAAACGGTTGAATCCATGAGCACCACCGAACTTGATCTGTCATTCACCGAAACCCAGGGTCGGCGCCTGTATGACGCGCTGCGCACCGCCAGGACACTGGCACCGCTGACCGACAGCCACCCCGAAATGACGGTGGAAGACGCCTATCACATCTCCCTGCACATGCTGCGCCTGCGCGAAGCATCGGGCGAACGTGTGATCGGCAAGAAGATAGGCGTGACCTCCAAGCCCGTGCAGGACATGCTGAATGTGCACCAGCCCGACTTCGGCTTTCTCACAGACAGCATGCAGTTTGAAGACGGCGCAGCCGTCTCGCTCAAGGCATCCGGTCTGATCCAGCCCCGCGCCGAAGGCGAAATTGCCTTCATGCTCAAGAAGGATCTGCAAGGCCCGGGGGTGACCAAGGAAGACGTGCTGGCCGCCACCGAGTGGGTCGCCCCCTGCTTCGAGATCGTCGATTCGCGCATCAAGGACTGGAAGATCAAGATCCAGGACACCGTGGCCGACAACGCTTCCTGCGGCGTCTTCGTGATCGGCAAGCAGCACACAGATCCGGCTTCGCTGGATCTGGCCGCTGCCGCCATGGAAATGCGACGGAACGGCCAGCCAGCAGGCTCTGGCCTGGGCAGTGCCGTGCAGGGCCACCCTGCTGAAGCCGTAGCCTGGCTGGCCAACACATTGGGCGCTTTTGGCATTCCTTTCAAAGCCGGTGAAGTGATTCTCTCTGGCTCTCTCGCCCCCCTGGTGCCCGCCGCCGCCGGCGACCGTTTCGACATGGTCATCGAAGGCATGGGTACTTGTTCCATTCAATTCACCGAGTAAGAAACCATGACGCAAAAAAAGATCAAGTGCGCACTGATCGGCCCCGGCAATATCGGTACCGATCTGCTCATGAAACTGCAGCGTTCCCCCATACTGGAGCCTGTGTGGATGGTCGGCATCGACCCTGAGTCCGATGGTCTCAAGCGTGCCCGCGAGATGGGCATCAAGACCACTGCCGACGGTGTGGACGGCCTGCTACCCTTCGTCAAGGAAGACGGCATCCAGATCGCCTTTGACGCTACCAGCGCCTATGTCCACGCCGAAAACAGCCGCAAGCTCAACGAACTGGGCGTGCTGATGATCGACCTGACGCCTGCAGCGATCGGCCCCTACTGCGTGCCCAGCGTGAATCTGGCCGAGAAGGTTGCAGAAAAGGCCATGAACGTGAACATGGTCACCTGCGGCGGCCAGGCCACCATTCCCATGGTGGCTGCGGTTTCGCGCGTGCAGGCCGTGAGCTACGGAGAGATCGTGGCCACGGTATCGAGCCGCTCGGTCGGTCCCGGCACGCGCAAGAACATCGACGAATTCACCCGCACCACATCGGGTGCCGTGGAAAAGATTGGCGGCGCGCAAAAGGGCAAGGCCATCATCGTCATCAACCCCGCCGAGCCGCCGCTGATCATGCGCGACACCATCCACTGCCTGACGGTGGATACGCCCAAGCCTGCCGAGATCGAAGCCTCGGTGCACGCCATGATCAAGGAAGTGCAGAAATACGTGCCCGGCTACAAGCTGGTCAACGGTCCCGTGATCGACGGCAACCGCGTCTCCATCTATATGGAAGTCGAAGGCCTGGGCGACTACCTGCCCAAGTACGCGGGCAATCTGGACATCATGACCGCCGCTGCGGCGCGCACGGCCGAGATGTTTGCCGAAGAAATCCTCGCCGGCCGTTTCGAGTTGGCCGAAGCCGCTGTTGCTGTCTGATCCAGGAGAAGAACATGTCCCTCAAAGGTAAGAAGATCACCGTTCACGACATGACGCTGCGTGACGGCATGCACCCCAAGCGCCACCAGATGACCCTGGAACAGATGAAGTCCGTGGCCACGGGACTGGACGCCGCTGGTGTGCCCCTGATTGAAGTGACCCATGGCGACGGCCTGGGCGGCAGCTCGGTCAACTACGGCTTTCCTGCACATACGGACGAGGAGTACCTGTCCACCGTCATTCCGCTGATGAAGCAGGCCAAGGTCTCGGCTCTCTTGCTGCCCGGCATCGGCACTGTCGATCACCTGAAGATGGCCCACGAGCTGGGCGTCTCCACCATCCGCGTGGCCACGCATTGCACCGAGGCCGATGTCTCCGAGCAGCACATCGCCATGGCCCGCAAGATGGGCATGGATACCGTGGGCTTTCTCATGATGGCGCATATGAACAGTGCCGAAGGTCTGGTCAAGCAGGCCAAGCTGATGGAAAGCTACGGCGCCAACTGTATCTACATCACGGACTCGGCCGGCTATATGCTGCCGGACGACGTGAAAGAGCGTCTGTCCGCCGTGCGCCAGGCTCTGAAGCCCGAGACCGAACTGGGTTTCCATGGCCACCACAACCTGGCCATGGGCATCGCCAACTCTCTGGCTGCAGTGGAAGTCGGTGCCAACCGCATCGACGCTGCGGCTGCCGGCCTAGGCGCCGGTGCGGGCAACACGCCTATGGAAGTGCTGGTAGCCGTGTGCGCGCGCATGGGGATTGAAACCGGCGTGGACGTGTTCAAGATCCAGGACGTGGCCGAAGACCTGGTCGTGCCGTTGATGGACTTTCCCATCCGCATCGACCGCGACGCGCTGACCCTGGGCTACGCAGGCGTCTATGGCAGCTTCCTGCTGTTTGCCAAGCGTGCCGAAGCCAAGTACGGCATCCCCGCGCGCGAGCTGCTGCTGGAGCTGGGCCGGCGCGGCATGGTGGGCGGCCAGGAAGACATGATCGAAGACACGGCACTGACCATGGTGCGCGAGCGCCAGAGACAGGCTGTGGCAGCCTGATACGTCTGACTTCAGGCTCTCTTTGCCACTTTGATCGGGTTCAACGGCTGCTTGGGGCGGTCGTTGAACCCTTTTTTTGCGACATCGGCCTGAGGATCAGGCCTCTATGCATCTAGGCTGCCCCCTGGCAGCAGCTGGCCCAGGCCAGTCGGCCCGTGCCACATGGCACACCTTTTTTAGAAGCGATAGCGCGCCACCACCTGGGCCGAGCGCGGTGCGCCCGGCAGATTGAGATTGGGCGAGCTGCCATGACCGGCCACGATGTAGCGACGATTCAGCAGATTGTTGAGCTTGAGCTGCACATCCCAGGGGCCCATGCGGTAGTAGGCCATGGCATCCACCGTGGTGTAGCCTGGCAAGGTCACGGTATTGCCCGGATTGGCGAACCGGGCGCCGACATAGTTCAGGCCCCCGCCCAGGCCGAAGCCGTGGCCCAGTGCCTTGGTCACCCAGAAGTTGGCGCTTTGCCTGGGCGTCAGCGTGGGGCGTTTGCCCTGCACCGGCTGGCCGGAATCGACGGCAGGCGATGTGGTCATCTCGCCATCGAGGAATGCATAGCCGGCCCAGACCTGCCAGCTCGGTGCAATCTCTCCGGCAAACGTCAGCTCCAGCCCGTTGGTGCGCTGCACGCCCAGAGGCACGACGGTGTTGCTTGTGGGGTCGACGCTCTTGATATTGGTGCGCTCGAGCTTGAACAGCGAGGCCGTGATCGAAGCCTTGCCGTCCGGCAGATCCCATTTGACGCCGACTTCCTGGCTGGTCGTTTTCTCTGGTGCCAGCTGTGCATTGTTGGCAGCCAGCGCAAAGGTTTCGCCAGAGGGCTGGAAGGACTTGCTCCACGATGCATAGTAGGACCACGCCGACGAGGGCTGATAAACCAGCCCGACACGCGGACTCCAGGCAGTGTCCGTGCGGCCCAGATCCGGCTTGCCTGGCTGGCGCTCATGCGTTTCCTGCTGGAAGCGGTCGTAACGCACACCAGCCAGTGCCTTCCACTGAGGACTGATGGTGACCAGATCCTGCAGGTAGGCGCTGGCCACCTTGAAGACGCTGTGATTGTCCGCCGCAGGCTTGCCGTCGATACGCAGCGGCAAAGTCGGCAGCACCGGATTGAACAGCGAGACCGTTGCCACATTGGCTCGGCTGTATGACAGCAGATCCTTGCTCTGTCGGCCGAATTCAAAGCCGTACAGCAATTGGTGCTTCACCCCTGCGAACTCGAGCTTCTGGGTCAGCTCGGTCTGGTTGAAAAATCCGCTCTCGTCACGCTGCACATTGCCGCGTGTCAGCGATGCCGTCATCGCCTTCTCGTTGACCGAGCCCACGAGAGTGTTGTTTCTATCCAGCGAATAATCGTAGTAGCGCAAGGCATTGCGCAAGGACAGGCTGTCGCTGATCCGGTGATTCAGCGTGGCCCCCAGCGATGCCACTTCGGCACGGCTTACATCCACGTCCCTGGCATTGGCCGCGCCGTAATAGGTGCCGGGCGACACATTGACCGGCCGGCCCTGGTACGCGGGGATTCCGAAGTCCGTGAGGCGGCTGTCCTTCAGATAGTCGGCTTGCAGCAGCACGCTGGTGTCCGAGCTGGGCTTGATCAGCACCGATGCAGCCAGCGCCTTGCGATCGAGAAATTGCTGGTCGCGGTAGCTGTCGGCGCGCTCGACGGCGCCGGTCAGGCGATAGGAGACAGCACTGTCCTGCGGCGCGCGCGCCAGGTCGAACTCGCCACGGCGCTGGTTCCAGCGCCCCAGAGTCAAGCCCACTTCGCTGAGATTGACGCCGGGCTTCTTGGTGATGCGATTGATCAGGCCGCCCGACGAGCCGCGTCCGTACAGCACCGATGCCGGACCCTTGAGCACTTCGATCTGCTCGATATTGGACAGATCGCGGAAATACAGCGCGTCATCGCGCAAGCCGTCCACAAACTGGTCGGCAATGGCCGAGAAGCCGCGAATGGTGACCTGATCGCGCTGACCGTCACCATGAGAAAAGCCCACGCCAGGCACGGCCTTGAGAGCGTCCTGCATGGATTGAGCGACCTGATCGCGCAGCAGGCTCTGGGGCACCACATTCACGGTCTGAGGAATATCACGCAACGGTGCCTCGATCTTGGTGGCGCTCGTTGCCGTGGGTGGGTTGTAGCCGGAATCGGGCTGGCGATCGCTGCGGACCTGTACTTCGTCCAGCACCACCTCTGAAGCTTGCTGCGCCCACGCTGCACCGGAAAAAGCCAGCCCCAATGCCGCTGCCAGCGGCGAATACCTCAATGCCATGAATGCCTCGTTATACGGAGTTTTAATTCGGCTTGGCGGGTATCGTCCGCAGCAGGGACTACGGCATCAATTGGCTACAACCTGTGTGCTGTGCAAAAGCGTGCGCATCATAATCGAGAATCAGTATCATTTACCTGTACTTTACAGTACAGAAATTATCTGGAGATCAAAGTCATGTAGATGCTTTGAAAGCAGCAAGAGTCCATGGCTTAACAAGGCCGTATCCGCCCCTCCGAGGCGGACTGGAGGCGATGCCGATGCAACGGCAACTCGCAGCCATCAGGCCGCCGATTTCAGGACCGATCAAGGGAAAACGAGAGGACCCGACCGGCAGAGCTTTCAGCCCAGGGTTCAATAGCCCGATGCAAAAACTGCGTTCCAGGAGGTCTGGGCACTGGCCAGCACGATGCCGGCGGGCAGCTTGACCTCAGACTCCGCCTGCCCTGCCACAGCGGTACCCTGCGGCAGATTCATGGCAGGCAGGTACAGCGCCAGTGCGGCAGCCACCAGCGACACTGCGCGAAGCGCATTCATCCAGCGAAAAGAGGTTTTCATGCTTGTCTCCTTTACAGGCTCTATGGCCTTTCTGGTTTGCAGTATGGCCAGCACGGAAAACGCAACATCGTCCATTTTGATGAGCAGGTATTTACTTAGGTGGCAACCCCAGATCGCCGACCCGATGGCGCCGCCGCATGGCTTTGACTCCTGCCGGCAGAGTTTCAATAATTTGATAGCTGCCAGCGCTTTTCAGACATAGACATAAAGCCAATTTGATTGATATTTCGCGCATTCCAACAGAGCCAGGATCCCATCTGTGAACGGTCGCAAAAAAAGGGCTTTGCTTGCGCAAAGCCCCAACCCTTGAAGAAACTGAAACACCCGCCTTCACCGGGCGGGCAACGGCGATTACATGTAGAGAATCACCAGGTCGTTGATGACTGCAGGACGATCCTGGCCCACCACATGGATGTTGAGCTCCATCGTGGCCTGCACGCCGCTCTTGACCTGCTCCACAGCCTTGATGCGAGCCCGCGCACGGATCTTGCAGCCGGAGGGCACGGGGGTCGGGAAGCGCAGGCGGTCCGAACCATAGTTGACCATGTTGTTGAAGTCCACCACCTCGTAGTCCAGCGGAATCCTGAGCTGACTGGCCAGCACCTGCACCAGAGCGCCGTGGGCGATGGTGGTGCCGAACGGGCTTTTCTCGCGCGCCTGCACGGGGTCGGTGTGAATCCAGTAATCGTCGCCGGAGAGCCTGGCAAACTCGTTGATGACTTCCTGGCTTACAGTGAACTCGTTGGACCAGGGGCTGTACTCCTCGGACACCAGCGACTTCATGGCCTCGATGTCCTTGACGGAAATCCTGCGCTTGGCTGCGGCAGCCTCCTCCACCACGGCAACCGCAACTGCGGCCTCGGCGTCGGCCTTGATGACGGTCGGGTGGCTGCCCGCATGGGCGGTAAAACGCAGCAGGGTGACCTCGCCGGGGCGCTCGTCAAACACGGGACGCACCTCCATGCCCACCTTCAGCGCCTCGGGCTCCACGCCGACCATGGTGGTGTTGATGCGCACGCCTTCACGGAGTTCGACCACGGCCAGGGCCTGGGGCATCTCGTCCGTGAATTCGGGCATGGTGGGAATGCGCGCGATGGTGAAGCTGTAAAGCGTGCCTTCGCCCGACACTTTGCTCCACTTCAAGGAGCGCGATCCGCAAGTGGGGCAATGGGTCCGCGGAAAAAACAGCGAATGTCCACGATCACATTGCTGAATGCGCACTTCGTGGGCCTTGAGACCTTCCCAGTACGGCGCAGAAATTTCCGTGGGATGGGGCAGAGGTTTGTTCCAAGCCATGTTCTTATGCTCCCCGCAGGATCAAGGCGCCCTGCTCGCTCATCACGCCACCGGTGCCGGACACATAGGCCAGATCGTTGCGACCCAGCTGCCTGTCGCCGGCACGCCCCTGAATCTGATGCACCGCTTCAATCACCTGGGACATGCCGCCCGCCGTGCCGGACTGACCGAAGCTCAGCTGGCCGCCATGGGTATTCATGGGGAAGTTGCCCTTGAAGGTGAAGTCGTTGTTGCGCAGAAAGTCCATGCCTTTGCCCTTCTCGCAAAAACCCGCGTCTTCCAGCGTCAGCATCACGGTGATCGTGTAGCAGTCATAGATCTGCGCCATATGCATGTCTGAGGGACGCATACCCGCCATTTCGAAAGCCTTGGCAGAAGCCGGGCCGATGGGGGTCTGCAGCATGTCGGCCATATAGGTGGGCGACTTGCTGCTCACATGCTCGCCGCAGCCGACGATGCTGACGGGGCGGTGTCTGGTGGTTTTGGCGCGATCGGCACGAGTGACAATCATGGCGCCGCCGCCCGCAGCCGGCAGCACGATTTCCAGCACATGCAAAGGGTCGGCCACCATGCGCGAGTTCAGCACGTCATCCACCGTGATGGGCTGACCGTAGAACATGGCGTCGGGGTTGTGGCAGGCATTGAAGCGCTGGTCCACGCTGATGCGTGCCAGAGCGGCCGCGTCGTAGCCATGGACCGCGCCATAGCGCTGGGCAATCATGGCATAGCCGGTGTTCTGCGCCATATGGCCATAGGGCAGGTCCATCTCGGCCTCGGGCGCTCCAAAGCGAGTGCTGTGGCCGCCGAAGCGGCTGGCCTTCATGACTTCCTTGATATGGTCGTCATGTTCGGAGATCGGTGCCATTCGCGACGGCAGCACGCAGACCACGGTGTTGCACAGCCCCAGCTCGATCGCCGCCGCCGCGCGCCAGACCATGGCCACGGAACTGGCTCCCCCCAGGTCCACGACTTCGGCAAAGTTCAGGCGCACACCCAGGTATTCGCCGGCCATGGCGGGCACAAAACAGCTGGCTTCATGAAAGTGCGGAGCGCTGGTGATCAGACCGTCCACCTCGGACAGCTCCATGCCGGCGTCCTCCAGAGCCTGCAGCGTCAGGTCGGCCACCTGTTCCAGATGGAACATGCGCGGCGCCGTTGCGTACTTCTCCGGCTTGTACTGCGCGACGCCAACCAGCGCCGCTTTTCCTTGCAAACCCATATGTCTCCCTTACCAAGAAAGTGTGCATTCATTGTGTAAATGAAGCAGACCGAATCCATCGTCTGTAGAGACTAAAAAGCCGGCCCCGTACATACCCCTAATTCTCCAGGCAAACGTCCATTCGGACGATGTTGCAGAAGCTCCAAATCAAGAACCTGCACCCGTGTTTGCAATACATGCACAGCGTGTACGAATCAATAAGGAGACAACGTGAAAACAGCCGTCGGTATAGGCGCAGCAGCATTGGTGGCCTTTGCCTCAGCGCTCGCCTTTGCACCCCGCACACCGCCCCCCCTGGCCCCTACCACCATTGGCATCGAGCGCAGTCACTTCAACACCATCACGCAGGCGGGCGATCGTCTGCTGACAGCCGGCGCACTCGGTGAAATCCTGTACTCGGACGACAAGGGTGCTCACTGGCAGCAGGCACAGATCAAGGAGCAGCGTCAGGCGCTCATCGTCAGCATGGCTTTTGCGCCCGACAGAAAGACCGGCTTTGCCGTGGGGCACGAAGGCTGGATTCTGCGTACCAAGGACGGAGGAAGCACCTGGGAGGAGGTCGCTTTCTCCAAGGAAAACGGAGAGCCTCTGATGTCGATCGCGCGCCTTCCTTCGGGCGACTGGATCAGTGTCGGCGCCTTCGGCCGTGCCATCACCTCCAGGGATAACGGTCAGACCTGGGAGCAGTTGCCCCTGCCCTCAGAGGTGGAGGACAAGCACATGAACCGCATTGCCAGCTCCGAAGATGGCAAGCACTGGCTGATAGTGGGCGAGCGCGGCCTGGTCATCAAGTCCGAGGACTCCGGCGCAAGCTGGCAGATCGAGCCCGGGTTCTACAACGGATCTTTCTACAACGCCATGGCTACACGCGACGGCGGCTGGCTGATCTATGGCATGCGCGGCAACGCCTTTGTGCAGGCCGCGCCGGGCGCGCAATGGGTCAAGTCGACGATTCAGGCTCCGGTCTCCTTCTTTGGCCATGCCCAGGAAAAGGACGGAACCATCATCCTGGTAGGACAGGGCAGCATGCTCGGCCTGAGCAAGGACGGCGGCAAGAGCTTCAGCCTGCAACGCGCCAAGGGCCGCGCCACCCTGACCGACATTGTGCTTACCGGCCCCGACAGCGGATGGATGTCCAGCGACGCAGGCCTGCAACCCTTTCCCCCACCACAACAAGCCAAGGCAAACGCTCAGGCTGCCCCAGGAGCGACTCAATGACTCTGAGCGAACCCACCAGCCGGCTGGACCGGTTTATTGCATCCACGGCACGCTGGCTGATCTCGTGGAGCAAGTCCATAGTCGTGCTGACGCTGATTGCCACGGCACTACTGGCTGTCTCGGCCATGCGCACACATCTGGATCCGGGCTTCAACAAGCTGATCCCCATGCGTCATGAGTACATGACGGCATTTCTCAAGCATTCAGCCACCTTCTCCGGAGCCAACCGCATTCTGGTGAGCGTGGAATGGAAGGGCCGGCAAGACGATATCTATAACAAGGAATTTCTCGAAGCCCTGCGTGGCGTGACGGACGAGGTCTTCTTCACGCCCGGCGTCAACCGCGGCCAGGTGTATTCGCTGTTCACACCGAACGTGAAATACATCGAGATCACCGAAGACGGCTACGTGGGCGAGGTGCTGATTCCTTCGCGCTTCGAGGCCAACGAACAAGGCCTGGCCCAGGTACGCTCCAACGTGGCCAAGTCCGGTCAGATCGGCTCGCTGGTCAGCAACGATCTGAAGTCCGCCATGGTGCGCGCCGACCTGCTCGAGGTCGACCCAAAGACCGGAGAAAAACTCGACTATCACAAGGTTGCGCAGCGCCTGGAAGAGATCCGCAGCAAGTTCGAAGGCAAGGACATCTCCATCCACATCATTGGTTTTTCCAAGGTGCTGGGCGATGTGATGGACGGCCTGACCACGGTGATGACCTTTTTTGCCATCGCCTTTGTCATCACGGCCATCATGCTGCGTCTCTACACCAAGTCAACCAACATCACGGTGGTCGGCTTGGCCGTGGCGCTGCTGCCCGTGATCTGGCTGCTGGGCATTTTGCCGCTGATCGGCTACGGCATCGACCCCATGTCGATCCTGGTTCCCTTTCTGATCTTCTCCATCGGTGTATCCCATGCGGTGCAGATGACGGGAGCCTGGAAGCATGATGTGCGCGCCGGCCTAAGCTCCAGGCTGGCTGCCGAGAACGCGATTCGCAAGCTGGCCATTCCCGGAGCTCTGGCGCTGCTGACCAATGCTCTGGGCTTCATGGTCATCATGCTGATCGACATCCCCATCGTGCACGAGTTGGGCGTGACCGCCTGCATGGGCGTGCTGCTGATGATCATCACCAACAAGGTGTTCCTGCCCGCGGTGCTGGCCAATCTGCGCCTGGAAAAAAAGGCCATGCAAGCCCCCTCCTCCTCCGCCAATGGCCGTAACCCCATCTGGTGGAAGCTGTCGGCACTGGCCGAAGGCAAGCCCGCCATGCTGACTCTGGTGGTATCGCTGCTGCTGCTGGCCGCCGGCACCTACGAATCGCGCAATCTGCTGACAGGTGATGTGGGCACGGGCGCTCCCGAGTTGCGCGCCGAGTCGCGCTACAACCGTGATAACGACACCATCATCGGCAGCTATTCCATAGGCATGGACGTGCTGTCCGTCTTCGTCGAAACCTCCAAGCTCGACGAAGGCTGCCTTAACTGGCAGGTGATGAACGCCGTGGAGCGCTTTGAGTCGCGCATGCGCCGGGTTGACGGCGTGCAATCTGTCTCCACCGTCTCCGGTCTGGCCAAGATCGCGGCCTCCAGCAACAACGAGGGCAACCCCCGTTGGGCAGCTCTGCAGCGCACCGAAGCCGCATTGCGTTCGGGCGCCAAGGCACTATCTCCCGATCTGGGCCTGAACACAGAGGGCTGCAAGGTCATCAATCTGCAGGTCTTCCTCAAGGACCACGAAGGCGCCACGCTGACCCATGTCGTCAATGAAGTGCGTGATTTCATCGCCGCAGACAAGACGCCCAACGTCAAGTTCCTGCTGGCTGGCGGCAACGCCGGCGTGGCGGTCGCGACCAACGAGGCCGTGGAACATGCCGAAGTGCAGATGCTGGGCTCCATCTTCGGCGCCATCACGCTGCTGTGCTGGCTGACCTTCCGCAGCTGGCGCGCCGTGCTGTGCATCGTCGTGCCCCTGGCCATCGTCTCCATACTCTGCAATGCCTTGATGGCCATGCTGGGCATAGGTCTCAAGGTCCCCACACTGCCCGTGGTGGCGCTGGGCGTGGGTGTGGGCGTGGACTACGGCATCTATCTGTTCGAGAGCATGCAGCATGAGCTGCGCGAGCGAGACATCACGCTGCGCGAGGCTTTCTATGAAGCCATGCGCCAGCGCGGCAACGCCGCCATCTTCACGGCTCTGACCATGTCCATAGGCGTGGGCACCTGGGCGTTCTCGGCACTGAAGTTCCAGGCCGACATGGGCATCTTGCTGGCCTTCATGTTCCTGGTGAACATGCTGGGCGCGATCTTCCTGCTGCCTGCCATGGCCTATTGGCTGAATGTGGGCGCGGCGGAAGCCAGGGCACGCGTCAAGCGCCTGCACCGGCAGCCCAGACACGCCCATGCGACAGGCAGCGCAGGCGGCATCAGCCACGCGGGCGGCATGCTCAAACCCGAGCCCCAGTCATCCGTGAACGGCAAAGTGTGATGCAGACCGCCGCAAGCACGCTGGAGCAGGTTCTTCTTGAACATGCTCTGGCCCAGACCCTGACCCGCTACGCCACGGCCTGCGACACCCGCAACTGGGACTTGCTGCAGCAGGTGTTCACACCTGACTGCACCACGGTCTACGGTGGCAGCTACATCTGCGAAGGGGTTGCCAAGGTCCGCCGCATGATCAGCACCCACCTTGACGGCTGCGGCCCCACCCAGCATCTGCTGGGCAATCTGGAAGTCGATGCCGGCAACCCTCAGCGCCCGCTCAGCAGGATTCAGGTGCGAGCCGCGCATCAGGGACTGGGCGAGCGCAGTCATCTGCGCTACGACGCCATCGGTTTCTATGAAGACGAATGGGTAAGGCTGCCCGAAGGCTGGCGCATCCAGAAGCGCAGCATGACCATGTTGCTTGAGATCGGTGAGCGCTCCGTGCTGCAGCCCGGCACCTGAGCAGCCACACTCCATCAATCAAGCCGCGCGGCCACGCTGCGCGGCTTTTCTGTTTCCGGACGATTCAATTGACAAAAGCCTACGTTCCATCAAAAAAACTTCGGGCAAATTTGACAGGTGAAAAAGGCCAGCATTTGCTGGCCTTCTGCTTTTCCGCCGAGTCCTGTCTACTGCTCGAACTTCACCTTGAGAAACTGCAGCAACTGCTTGCCGGCCAGACTGCGTGCGGTTTCATCGCGTCCGGCGATATAGCCCACCTTGACGCAGTCCCCCAGCGCTTTGCCGCTCTGCACCCGAATTCTGTAGCGGGTCTGGCGATCGGACTGGGCCCCGGCGGGAATCAGCGGCTGGCCGTTGAGGACGGGGAAGTCCTTGTCATTGAACTCTATCGTGCAGCCGGACAGGTAGGGGCGATTCGTCATCTCTCGTGGCTTGTCGCTTTCCCAATCATGGCCTGCTCTGGCATAAACCACGGTACTGACTTCGGAGCCCGCCTCACGCAGGATTTTTTCCTGCTGCGCACAGGCCACCAGATCATTCGATGCATCCTCCCCCGCTCTGAAGCTGAGCAGAGGCGAACCCGTGGTTTTGCGTGACTGCAGCAGCGCATAGCACGGCCCGTAAAAGTCCACATGCAAGGCAAAGGGCTGAATGAAAGGCGCCAGCTTGTCGCGAATGCGCGCATCCAGGCTCATGCGTGCCGCAATTCCGCCTTTGGAAAATCCCATCACCCCGATACGCCAGCCATCGATGGCCGGGTGCTTGTTCAAGGCCTTGAGGGCGGCATAGGCATCGGCCACGGCATCGAACTCGGAGGTACCCATGATCTTGAGCGCATAAGGCATGTCTTCGCTGATGCCACGCGGCTTGAAGTTATCGACCAACAGCGCAGCTATGCCGTTGTCGGCCAGCATCTGGGCCGTTTCGCTCTCGCGCCCGGGGATGGCCCCCGCGCCACCTGGCAGGACAACCATGGCCGGCACCTGCTTCTTTTCGCTGGCCCCCTTGGGCAGGAACAGCTTTCCCATACCCATGGTTGCCTCTGCCTTGGCAGGCTGACTGAGCAGCACATCGAGGTCGTACGGACTGCTGGACTTGAAGCGGATATCGCCCTGTGTATCACCATGCAGCTCCGTGGGGGCCATCAAGGGAGCCACCTTTGGCAAAGGAGGCAAGGCATCCAGCAGATACTGCCCCGATGCGGCACTGCTCATCAATCCCAGCGCCATGGCCCTCAAAGGGATGATCCATTTTCCGGTCGTTATTTGCATGTACTCAGACCTCTTTCAAACACAAAAGCCCGGAGAGCCGGGCTTTTGTGGTGTTGGCTCGTTGGTGTGGTTCAGAACGAGTACTTGGCGGTAACAGACAGCTGGTCGCGGTCGGCCAGCGGGCGTGCACGCAGGGAATCGGCAGAAGGATTGCCCAGGTAGTTGATGTAGGCCACGTTGATCGAGAAATTGCTCTTGCGAACAAAAGTCGCGCCAATGCTCAACCGGCTGTCGCTCTGGCCGCCGCCGAAGGTGCCGACCAGAGAACGGCCGCGCAGTTGCGACTGGTAGCTGATGGGGATGCTCAGATCCCAGCCTTCGAAGATGCCGGGGTAGCCCAGCGTCAGGGTCGCACCGGCCACCAGGGAATTACGGGTCTTGAAGCTCAGGTTATCGGTAGAGCTGCCATCGGCCACACTGATCACGCGAGAGCCGGAAATTTCGGCAGCCAGGGACATGTCGTCCGCGATACCGGTGCGGCCGATATTGAAGATACCGCCGACGTTGCCCTGCACCACATCGCCACGCACCGCCACACCATTGCCGTTGAGCACCGGCGTACCTTTTCGATAGCTCGCTTCACCAAATGCAGAGAACTTGCCGAAGGTCGTGCTGACCGTCGTTCCCAGCATCTTGATGTCGTCGAAATAGCGAACCTGATAGCCGGTAGGTATCGCACCATTCATGTTCACGACCAGCGATGGAGTGCGGTCGTTGTAATTCAGGTAGTACAGACCGACTTCCGTCTCGTCGGTGACGCGGTAGCGACCGCCGATACCCCACTGACCCGAGCTGCTGGGCCGGATGTCGGTACCGCGTCGCAGGCCGCGACAGGTCGCACCGTTGTAGACGCCCAGGCAGGAGGCGCCGGGACCCAGGGCATTGCTGGTGCTGGTGTACATGCCGGGAGCCGGCAGCAGCGTTTCATGGAAGCCGAACTGGTAGTGGCCCAGCAGCGAGAGTTTGGGACTGACTTCCAGCGAAGCCGAGATCTGATCTTCCGGCAGAAGGATTTCCTTGACCTCAGCGCCAGGCGAAGCTGCCTTTGCTGCATCGCTGGGTCCCTGGGCCGCAGCGATATTGGCAAAGTACATGGACTCGCCCCAGTTCACCACCTGCTTGCCCAGGCGTACCGTGGCGCGGGCCTCGCCCATGTTGAAGCTGGTGTAGGCATAGGTATCCAGAAGGCGCGAATAGCCGCCACCATAGCGCTTGGCAGCAGAGTTGAACTCATTGACGGGACCTGCCGTACTGATCGGTCCCTTGTTGTCGTTGCGCTGGTGATATACATCGTCATAAAAAGTGCTGGCATTCAGCACAAAGCCGCTGTCACCTTTTGACAGCTTGCTTTCCCAGACGGCACCCAGTCGGTTCGCCGTCAGAGCACCTTTCTTGAAATTGTTGTTGCCGTCTGTGTTCAGCACCGGAGACGGGTTATCCAGACGAACACCCAGGCCATAGCTCACGTTCAGACGCCAGTCGAACTTGAGGCCATCTCCCAGCTCGACAGTCTCCCCCGCCTGAACTGCTCCCATACCCAAGGACAGCAGCGCCGCCACTGCGATGGGCGTGAGTTTCTTCATATTGTTTTTCATAATGAGTCGCTCGTTGATAAAACTTAGTTGCCCGCGTTGCGTGCGGCTTCTGGTGTGAACATGGCGGGCACGAGATCACCCTTGTTCAGGATGGGGCCCTGGGGACGCTCCTGAAAAAGGTTGTAGCCCATGTAGCCGCCGGAATTCAGGTCGTGATAGAAGGACGTGCCTGCATGCCAGGCCTTGATATCAAAGGAGTAGTAGTAGTTGATGAAGGCGTGCTGCCACAATTGGCCACGCGCGTCGTACATGTCCGCGGCCACGGCCTGGCCGGTGTCCTCGTCCACGAACAGCACACGCTTGCCATAGACATGTCGGAAACCGTCCTTCAGCGTGCCTTCCACGGCCCAGACTCTGCGCAACTCGTAGCGCATGAAATCGGGGTTGGCATGACCGGGCTTGAGCAGGTCGGCATACTTCACCGTGGGCTGATGGATCTTGTAGTTGTTGGCGGGGATATACATCTCCTTCTTGCCCAGCAGCTTCCAGTTGTAGCGCTCTGGCGAGCCATTGAAGAGACGATCCGAGTCGATGGTCATCTTGCCGCCGGTGCCAGCCATGGGCTGGTCAAAGCCATACTCGGGCACCTGGCGCACGCGGCGTGTACCGGGGTCATAGCTCCAGGCCAGGCGCTTGTCCTTGCCGAAATTGACGGGCTCCACCGAGTGGGTCACACCGCCCTTTTCACGCTCGGGAGCCAGCGTTCTGGTGCGGGTATAGGCCATCACGCCCTCGACCGGCTTGCCAAGCATTTCAGGCTTGTTGACCATGTCCAGGTTCAGGTTCTGCATACGGCCAAAGCTCATGCTGCCGTCTGACAGCACATTCGCCATGTCACGCGTGATGGCCTCGGTGTAGGCACGCGTGGGCAGCAGGTTGTTCCAGATCACTTCCTGCCCGGTCTTGGGAATCGGGAAGTTGATCGCACCAAAGCTGCCCTTGATTCCCATGCCGTTATCGACGACCTCGGACTCCAGCGCATTCTTCTTCAACACTGCGCAGACCTCATCGGTGTAGCGGAAATCGCGATGCCCCTTGTAGACCGGCATCTGCATGGTCTTGGAATACTTCTGGAACATGGCTTTCTGACCAGCACTGAGCTTGTCGCCATACTTCTCCATGTTCTCTGCAGTGATCACGAACAGTGGTTTTTCATCGGCATAGATATCCACGGGGTGCTTGCCGCTGGATTGCACATGAGCCACGCCAGCAGGGGCTCCGACCCATTTGCCTGTGAACTCTGGAATCGTGCCTTCCTTGTTGCCGGCCTTGATGGCACCCACGCATGTCAATTCCTTGCCCAGCTGTTCTGCCTCGTTCGCCGGAACCTTCGCCCATACCGACGTCGCCACCATCAAACCCACTGCCGCTGCGAGTGGAGTCTTGGCTGTCACAAACTTCATCTCTGTCTCCTAGGTTCTAGAACTTATTTTTGGCGGGTGCTACAAACGAGGTACATTGCCTCGCATCACCCCATTGGTTTTGCCGTTTGCAGGCAGTTGCATACTGCGCCAGGAGGTCTCTTCAACCATCGTCTGAGTTGACTACTGACAGACCCTAGCGACCTAGTCCACATGGGTCACCTGAAGCGCCGCCCCGAATGAAAAAAGCCTGCTGTTGCACGAAGCAGCAGCAGGCTTTCGGAACGTGATCGGGAAAGTCCTAGGACCACCCAATTCCGTCAATCAGGTCAGCAGGTGAGCGCACTCCTTGCGAATCGATGCCTTGAGCATCTTGCCTGCGGGATTGCGAGGCAAAGGCTCGGCACGAACAACGATCCGACTGGGAACCTTGTAGCCCGCCAGGCGCTGTGCCACGAACTCGCGAAGCAGCTCGGGAGTCACCTGACTCCCGATCTTCCCGACCACCACGGCAACGACCTGCTCGCCCGTTACCTCATGCGGCATGGAGAACACAGCAGCCTCCTCCAGTGCCTCATGCTGCAGCAGACAGGCCTCGACCTCCGCCGCAGCAATCTTTTCACCGCTGCGGTTGATCACGTCCTTGATGCGATCGACGATGGTCAAAAAGCCTTCATCGTCCAGAACTCCTATGTCTCCGGTGTGGAACCAGCCGCCCTGCATGGCTTTGGCTGTGGCCTCTGCATCACCGCAATAGCGCTCCATCAGGGTCACGCCACGCAGCCAGACCTCACCGGGCTCACCGATAGGCAAGGCTGTGCCATCCAGGTCTGCGATTCGTACCTCGATGATGGGCGACAGCACCCCCGAGCTGCGCGGATGCGCCTCGAACATGCGCCCTGAGCTGCCTGCGCAGACGCCATTGGATTCGGTCAGTCCAAATCCAATGCCTGACATGCGCCCCTTGAACTTGGCCAACACCTCATCGATCAGGCGCGGGTGCAGGCCCGCTCCGCCAAAGCCCACACCGGAGAGATTGCCAGAGCTTTCAGGCTGCTCGAAGCCGGGCAGTCCAATGAGCTGCTGCACCATGCTGGGCGCACCATTGAACTGCGTGACCTTTTCCTTGCGAATCAGCTCGGCAGCTTTCTCTGGCTCCCAGCGGTGCACAAAGATCAGGCGGCGACCATGGCGCAGGCTGACCAGCAGCTGGGCATGCAGGCCGCTGACATGAAACAGAGGAACTGCCGACAAGATCGTGGGCTGCAGCTGTCGCGCCATGATGGCGGCGATGGCGTCCGGCGAAGTCATGGCTGCCACTGCACCGATGAAGTCAATATTGAAGATGCCCTGGCAAACGGCGCGGTGGGTGGATTCCACGCCCTTGGCTCGGCTGGTGGCTCCCGAAGTGAACAGAATCAGCGCAGGCTCATCGGCACTCAGCTGCGGCGACACAAAGCCATCATGACCGCCTGCGGTCAACTCCGACCAGCTGATATCGCCCCCCTCGCCATCCACCACCACCACCTTGATGGCCGTCTGCGCAATGGCCTGGCTGATGCGAGCATGGCGGTCCGCGTCACAGATCAGCATCACCGGCCGGGTGTCCTCCAGATTGGCCATCAGCTCGCTGCTCAGGCCAAAGCTGTTCAAAGGCACCGGCACTGCGCCAAGCAAGGCAATGGCAGCAAAAGCCACGGCCCATTCGGGACGGTTGCGCATGGCAATCGCCACCCGGTCGCCGGGCTTGATACCGCACTGCTTCTGCAAACGACTGGCCAGTGCATCGGCTGCTGCAAAGAACCTGTCAAATGTCCATCGATCCTCGCCATAGACCATGAACTCGGCCGCACCATGAACCCGGCCGGCATCAATTACCTGTGCCAGATTCTGAAAGGCGTTGCGATAGGCTGCCACGCTGCGCCCATCGGACAGCGTGACCTGCTGCACTTCAAAAGGTGCGCCCTGCGAAGTCAGCTGCGCACGAATGTTCCTGATCTTTTCACCCATAGAAACCAAGGCATCGCTCATCTCAGAAACCTTTCAGTTGTGCAAAGCGATTGCGGTGATAACCACCGTCGCCCAGCAGGCGTTGCAGAACGCGTGCCCGCTTGAAGAACAGGCCAATATCCAGTTCATCGGTCACCCCGATGCCGCCATGCAACTGGATCGCCTCGTTGCACAGCTTCTCGCACAAGTCAGATGCCTTGGCCTTGGCTGCGCTGACCAGCTCGGGCACCTTGGCTTCCAAACCTGAATCAATGGCCTCGAAAGCTGCCAGCACACAGCTCTCCAGCAGCTCAAGCTCCACATACAGACGTGCAGCACGGTGCTGCAACGCCTGGAACGAGCCGATCTGTACGTCGAACTGAACGCGCTCCTTCAGATAGCTAACCGTACGATCAAACACCTCACGCATCAGACCCAGAGACTCTGCGGCCAGGCAGGCACGGGCTCGGTCCAGCACTTCATCAAGCACCTGAGCAGCGGGTCGGGCCACCAACGCCATATCAGCGCTCAGCTCCACCTTATCGAACTGCACGCGGGCCATGTTACGGCTGTCAATCATGCACATGGGTTTGATGCTGACGCCTGGTGCATCAGCTGGCACCAGCCACAAACCGGGAGCACCTTCGCCAGACGCCGCCAGCACCAAAAAGCCATTGGCGCCCACTCCATCCATCACAAAGGCTTTCTCACCGCTCAGGCACCAGCCCGTGCTGGTCTGCTCGGCTAACGTGCTCAATCTGGCTGAAAGATGCTGGCCGGACTTTTCATCCAGAGCCAGTGCCAGCCTGGCCTGCCCGCTGCCCAGCAGGGGCAGCCACTGCGTCTGCTGAGCTTCGGAGCCGGCGCGAATCAGCAGCTCAGGTGCGATCACGGCCTGACTCAGCAGCGGCTGTGCCGACAGGTTTCGGCCGATGGCTTCAAACACGGCGCCCATGCCCAGATAGCCCGCAGCCAGCCCGTCATGCGACTCGGGCAGCACCGCCACGGGCCACCCCATCTCCACCATCTGCTGCCACAGTTGTGTATCGAAGCCCTGTTCCACCTTGTCATCCCGCAGACGGCGCTGCTGGGCCACGGGTGCTTCCTGCGCGAGAAAGGCAACAGCACTGTCCTTGAGCAATTCCTGCTCTTGCGACAAAAGCATGGTCATATTCTTGTCTCCATTTCAATTCGTTATCCTCAGCCTGCGCGACCACCACTGCCCAGCTCAGAGACGGCGAGCAAGGGCCCAGACAGCCCCTCCCCCCGCAGCGAGGCTGTCGCCGCACAGCGGCTCAGGGGGTCAAGGCAATTCCAGCACTCGCTTGGCAATGATGTTCAGTTGCACTTCCGAACTTCCGCCTGCAATCGTGTAGCTCTTGGAGCGCAGCCATGCACGACCTATATCGATCTCATCGGCTGTGAAATCATCGCCAGCCTCCCAGCCCAGACCGCGCAGGCCCAGCACCTGCTCCAGCAGTTCGTACTTGGCGACTTCCTGCTCGGTCTGCACCAGCTTCATGATGCTGGAGGGGCCTGCAACGTCCTGACGCGCCAGAGCCTTCTCGGTCACCCGACGATGGGTCAGGGCGAAAGACTGTGCATCCATCAGCAATCCTGCCAGCTTCTCGCGCAGCACACCATCGCTGATCCGCCCCTGCTCGTCCACCATGTAGGGCAAGGCGGTCTTGAGTGCATCGTGCGACGGCGCACCACCTTCCGTGAACTTGGACATGGCTGCACGCTCATGCTGGAGCAGCTTTTTGGCCAGCGACCAGCCTTCGCCTTCCTTGCCCACAAGCTGTCGCACAGGCACCCGCACATCGTCGAAGAAGACCTGACAGAAACTGGACTTGCCGCTGATCAGTTCTATGGGCTTGACCGTGACGCCGGGACTCTTCATGTCGATCAGCAAAAAGCTGATGCCGTCTTGCTTCTTGCCTTCGCTGCTGGTGCGCACCAGCGCATACATCCAGTCGCCCTTGTCTCCGTCCGAGGTCCAGATCTTGCCCCCGTTGACGATATAGACCTCGCCCTGCTCGTCCGTCACGCGCCTGGCCGAGGTCTTGAGGCTGGCCAGATCCGAACCGGCATTGGGCTCCGAAAAGCCCTGACACCAGCGCTGCTCGCCGCGCATCATGGGAACCAGATGCTCAAGCTTTTGCTCATGCGTCCCCACCTCCACCAGAACCGGCCCCAGCATCCACACGCCCAGGTTGTACTGGGGCTGACGGCAGCCAAGACGGGCCATCTCCGTGTCCAGGATACGGGCTTCCCTCGGGGAGAGTCCACCGCCGCCGTATTCACGCGGCCATGACGGTGCAAACCAGCCACGGTCGCGCATGCGCTCGAACCACAGCTTCTGATCCTCGTTCAGAAACTGCAGCTTGGAGCTGCCCCAGACCATCTCCTCTGAAACAATGGGCCGGCGCATGCTCGCAGGACAGTTCTCCTCCAGCCACTGCGCCACTTCTTGTTTGAATGTTTCGAGTTCCGTCATGGCTTCCTTACCTCAGGCCAACGAGAAATATGCAATCTTGCCCTCACCCGGGGTACGCAGCAGCGTTCCATCCTGGTGAAGCAGGTTCAAATGGGCTATCGTTTCCCCTAGGGCCATCAGGCGATCCACGGGGCTGCGCAGCCTGGGAAAGAGCACGGGCACCAGCTCCGCAGCCGTTGCCCGTCCTGCCTGGCCCAGATGTCCGGTCAGCAGTGCAAACTGCTCGGCATGGTGCTCTAGCACCTGCACCAGGCGCTCATGCAGGCCGTAGAAAACGCCCTGGTGCGATGGAAGCACCAAGGTCTCGGCCGGCAGCTCACGCAAACGATGCAGCGAATCGATCCAGAGTTTGAGCGGATTGCCTTCGGGCTCGATGGGGCTGACCATCACATTCGAGGTGATGCGCGGCAGCACCTGATCACCGGCCAGCAGAATGCCGTCTTCCTCGCAATACAGACAGGCATGCTCGGGCGAGTGCCCCTCGCCCAGCACAATGCGCCACCGACGCTCCCCGATCTGCAGCACCTCACCCGGATGAATGCGCTGGTAATGGCTGGGCTGCCTGGGCATGAACGGATCCTTGCGCATGGCAGCCAGCATGTCGTCCAGCTCTTCGCTGCTCACCCCGGCACGCGCATAGAAATCGCGATGCGCCTCGGGCAGAGGATCGGGCGGCGGCCCCATCAGCGAGCGCAGCATCATGAACTCGCCATAGCTCATGAGCAGCGGCACGCCAAAGCGCTCCTGCAACCACCATGCCGCACCCGCATGGTCGTAGTGACAGTGGGTGCAGATCACACGGGTCAGCGGCTGGCCGGCCAATTTCTCCGTGAAGATTCTTTCCCACAGCTCGAAGGTGCCGGGAATTCCCAGCCCCGTATCGACCACCGCCCAGCCGTCGCCGTCCCTGAGCAGATAGACATTGATATGGTCCAGAGCCATGGGCATGGGCATGCGCAGCCACAACAGACCGGGGACGATCTCCACATGGCTGCCATCGGCTGCAGGCGGCGCAAAGGGATAACGCAGCACATCTGCGGGCTTGGCCCGTACGCGCTCCTGCGCGACGGCGCTATCCACGCAGAGCCTCTTCAAGCGTTGCAGCGGTCAGCGGCACATAGGTCTGCAGCTTGTCATTGCGTACAAACAGCGGGTCGCCAGTCTGAGCGCTGTCATAGCCCTGCTTTTGCAGATCCACCTTGCGCAGCTTGTAGTTGCCGGTCATGTCCGGCGTATCCATCAGACGCACGAACAGTGGTGCCGCATAGCGCGGCAGACGAGCGATGGCCATCGTCCAGAAGGCCTTGGGATCGAATTGGGCTCCCTCATGCATCACCAACGCTGCCATGCCCGCACGGCCACCGTGACCGGGAACCTGCACACCATAGACGGTAATCGCATCCAGCCCCTGGTAGTCTCCGAGTGCGTCGCTGACTTCCATGGTCGAGACGTTCTCGCTCTTCCAGCGGAAGGTATCGCCGATACGGTCCACAAACCAGCAGTAGCCGTCTTCGTCGCAGCGCAGCAGGTCGCCCGATGTCCACCACACATCGCCCTGCTGGAAGACATTGCGCAGCAGCTTCTTTTCGGAGGCCTCCTCGCTGGTATAGCCTTCAAAGCGCCCAGCAACCACACCGGGATACTGGATGACCATGCCGATGGCCTCGCCGGGCTCGTTCACGCCGGCCAATTGCAAGAAGCCGTTTTCATCTCGGATGTAATCGCCTTTTTCCTGGTCGTAGCGAACCAGGCGCAAATTGGTTTTTTCCCAGAAGGGAACGCGGCCGCAGGAGCCGATGCGATTGTCCAGATTGATGGTATTGGTGTTGGACTCCGTGCCTCCCCAGCCTTCATAGATCTGGAACACGGCGCCAAAGCGCGATGTCCATTGCTGCCAGATCTCGGGCGTGAGACCGGTTCCGGCCATCTTGCGCAAGCTGTGCTCCCGGTCGCTGTCCGTCGCGGGCACGCTGAGCAGGAAGCGGCAAATCTCCCCCACATACTGGCAAAAGGTAATGCCATGTGCGCGGATATCGCGCCAGAACTCGCTGCGGCTGAACTTGCGGCGCACCACGATGCGCGCTCCTGCAGCCATGGCGGTTGCCGTCAGCGACATGGAAGCCGCACCGTGGTAGAGCGGCAAAAAGCAGTAGAAGCAGTCATCCCGGGTGATCTCCCACAGCAGCTGCATGGAGTCCCCCGCCATCAGCCAGCGTGCATGGCTGATGACCGCGGCCTTGGGCAGGCCGGTGGTGCCGGAGGTGAATATGTACTGCGCCGTATCGCCGGCCACCACGCCCTCGCGCCATGCAAGCGGTACGGGGGAACCGTCCTGGCTCGTGGCCAGTGCCTGCAGATCCGGTCCGAATTGCGACAGGACTTCCGCTGCCGCGGGCCTGTCCTCATCCGGCCAGTGCCAGTAGCTCAGCGCGGTGTTCAGCCCTTCGGTCTGCGCAAAGCGCTCTGCACATTCCTCGCCTACGATCACATGACTGGCGTTGGTCACCTCCAGTGCATGCGTCAGAGGCTTGCCCATCACATGGGTGTTGATGAAGGCCACCACGGCACCCAGCTTGGCCACGCCAAACCAGGCAAAGAAAAAGGCTGGGCGATTCTCGATGGCCATGGCCACCACATCGCCCTTTCTCACGCCCTGCTCGTGCAACGCACGTGCCACTTGATTGGCGCGCTGGTTGAATTGCGCATAGGTGTAGCGCACATCGCCTTCGATCAGAAAGATGCGCTCGCCGAAATCTCGCGCACAGTCCTCCAGACGATCAGCCATGGTGTAGGGCGTATCGGCCAGGTACTTGGCCGCAATGGGCGCGCGACGATCCAGCTTGAGCTGGGTCTGCTCGCGCGACACCACAGTCGTGTCGCTCATCACATGTCTCCTTGGTATTTGTTATGTGTGAGATGTCTTCGATCAGCGCTGGGGGCGCGGCATGCCGAGGCCGAACTGGGCAATCAGCTCGCGCTGAATCTCGTTCGTGCCGCCACCGAAGGTGTTGATGGTGGAGGCGCGCAGCTCATACTCCAGCTCGCCCATCAGATAGGAAGCCGCCGAGCCACCACGCACCAGAGCGCTGCTGCCCACGATGTCCATCAATCGATGCAGCACCTCGACCACGCCTTCCGAGCCATAGACCTTGGTGGCAGATGCCAGGCTCACGTCCATGGCACCGGCTTCCAGACTGGCCGCGATGCGGAAGTTGGTCAGTCGCATGGCTTCAAGGCGGGCATAGCACTCCGCAAGACTGCGTCGCACCCAGGCCTGATCGACAGCGCGACGGCCCTGCTCATCCTTGGCCTTGGCCCATTGCAGCACCTTGACGAAGGGGGCGAACACCTTGTCCGACCAGGCCCCCAGACCCAGGCGCTCGTGGTTGAGCTGTGCAGTGATCAGCTTCCAGCCCCCATTGAGCTCGCCGATCAAACGTGCTGCCGGCACTTCAACGTTGTCGAAGTACGTGGCTGCCGTGTAGTTGCCCACGGTCTGAATCAGCGTATGCGAAAAGCCCTTGTCCCTGGTATCCACCACCATGATGGAAATACCCTTGTGGCGAGCCAGTTCCTGGTTGGTACGTGCGGCCAGCCACACATAGTCGGCAGATTCAATGCCCGAAGTCCACAGCTTCTGGCCGTTGACCACGAAATGCCCGGTCTGAAGATCGCCCTGCAGCTGAGCCTGTGTCTTGAGCATGGCGAGGTCGGAGCCAGCACCGGGCTCGGAGTAGCCAATGGCGAAAATGATGTCGCCGCTGGCCATGCCGGGCAGAAACTCCTGCTTCTGCGCCTCGGTGCCATGCTCCATCAGCGCGGGGCCGACGGTGCTGATGGTGACGAAAGGCAGGGGCGCTCCGGCAATATTGGCTTCTTCAAAGAAGATCAGCTGCTCGGTGGCCGACAGGCCCTGGCCGCCGAATTCCTTGGGCCAGCCTATGGCCAGCCAGCCGTCGCGCCCCATCTTGCGGATCAGTTCGCGGTATTCGTCGCCGCCCTCGGCACCGCGCATGCGGGCCTTGAGTTCGGGCGTCATCAACGCCTGAAAGTAGTCACGGCACTTCAGGCGCAGCGCATGCTGCTCGGGAGTCAGGTCAATGAACATGAATGTCTCCCTTGCCATCAGGCCTCGTCGCCCAGAATCAGGCCGCTGGTGGGCACGCCGGTACCGGCGGTCACCACCATGTTGTGCACGTCCTTGACCTGATTGACGGAGCTGCCGCGGATCTGGCGCACGGCTTCGGCAATGCCGTTCATGCCATGGATATAGGCTTCGCCCAGCTGGCCGCCATGGGTGTTGATGGGCATGGAGCCGCCGCGTGCATGCTCGCCGGCGCGAATGAAATCCTTGGCCTCGCCGCGCTTGACGAAACCGAACTCCTCGAGCTGAGGCAGCACAAAGGGCGAAAAATGGTCGTACAGCACTGCGCTTTGCACATCCTTGGGAGTCAGGCGGCTTTGCTGCCACAGCTGGCTGGCGACATGCCCCATTTCAGGCAGGCCGGTGATGTCCTCGCGGTAGAACGAGGTCATGGACTGCTGACCGTCAGAGATCCCCTGGGCCGCCGCCTTGATGTAGACCGGCTTGGCCTTCATCTCACGGGCACGGTCGCTCGATGTGATGACCATGGCCACGGCCCCGTCGGACTCCTGACAGCAGTCCAGCAGGTGCAGCGGCTCGCAGATCCAGCGGCTGGCCTGGTGCTCCTCCAGTGTGATGGGCTTGCCGTAGAAGAATGCGTTGGGATTGGTGGCTGCGAAGTCGCGCACAGCCACGGCCACGCGGCCGAAGTCCTCGCTGGTCGCACCGAAGGCATGCATATAGCGGCGGGCAAACATGCCCACCCAGGATGCCGGCGTGTGAAAGCCGTGGGGCATATACCAGCCATAGTTCACATTGTCAAAGAATGGCGCGCTACCAAAACCATAGCTGCCGGTGCCAAAACGGTACCAGCTGCGCTCATTCATGGCGCGGTAGACCACGACGGTCTTGGCAATGCCCGTGGCCACGGCCATGGCCGCATGCAGCACGGGGCCGCAGGCCGCGCCACCACCATGCGGAACCTGCGAGAAAAAGCTCACATTGCGAGCCCCGAGCAGGCGGGCGATTTCATACTCGGGGACCTTGTCCACGGAGTACGAGGAAAAGCCGTCCACTTCCTTGGGGTCGATGCCGGCATCGCTCAGCGCAGCCAGCGTGGCTTCCATGGCCAGACGCAGCTCGGTACGGCCCGAGTTCTTGGAAAATTCTGTTGCACCCAGGCCCACAATGGCGGCGCGACCGGAAATATTCATATCGTTCACAGGAATGTCTCCGCTTGTTGTTCTTAGGCCAGGGCCACTTGCACGGTGCCGCTGACGTGAGAGCCCATGGAATTGCTGCCCTTGAGCGTGATCTGAACGCTGCGCGTGGCCTCGTTCTTCTCGGTCACGGAGCCCGTGAATTTCATGGTGTCGCCGGGGTAATTGGGAGCCCCCAGGCGAATCTTCAAATCCATGAGGCGCGCATCGTCGCCAGCCCAGCTCTCGACAAAGCTCTGCACCAGACCGTTGGTGGTCAGGATGTTCATGAAGATATGGGGCGAGCCCAGCTCGCGCGCGGCGTCGCGGTCGTGGTGACCAGGGAAATAGTCCCGCGTGGCGATGGCACCGCCGGCAATCAGCGGCACGGTGATGGGCACGCTGACAGGCTGCAGTTCGTCACCCACGTTCACCGACTCGAAGCGAATAGATTGGTTTGCCATGTTGTTGTCTCCTTAGCGGTCTTCGGGCAGGTCGTACTTCCAGCCGAGCGTGTCGTTGTCTGCGAGCCACTGGCCCAGCGCTTGCAGGTGCTGCTCGGCGCTGCCGAGCTCGGCAGCCAGCGCACGGCACCAGAACATGAAGCGGTGAATGTGATAGGTCACATCCACGCCCATGCCGCCATGCACATGCTGTGCAACGCGGCCTACCTTCAGGCCCAGCTCGTTGGACTGGGCGCGCACCGCGTGGGCCTGCGGCGTGCAAGGCAGGCCGGCATCCAGACGCCAGACCAGCTGGCTCAGCGCGCTGCGCTGCACCTGCATGAGGATGTAGCCGTCGGCCATCTGGCCCTGTACCAGCTGGAAGGTACCGATGGGACGGTCGAACTGCTTGCGCTCGCTCACATACTCCACGGTGCGGCGCAACTGTTCCTGTGTCACGCCCTGCTGCAGGCTGGCCAGGCAGGCGATTGCCATTTCGTTGACCCAGTCCAGCGCACGGCCGCCCAGCACGGCCAGCACCGGCGTGTTGCGAAAGCTGATGTCGGCCACCGCACAGTAGTCTTCGCGCATGCCGGCCACGCGGCTGACACCATCCGCCTGCAGGCTCACCAGCACCAGCTTGATCTCGTCGCCCGCCGCCGCGGCCACCAGAGCCACCCGGGCCTGTTCGCCCAGCGGCACGGCTTGCAGCTGGCCTTTGAGTCGCTCACCCTGCAGCTCAAGCGCCGGCCCGCGTGTAGCCACGGCTGCCTGCAGCGACAGAGCCAGCAACTCGCCCTGCATGGCTGACTGAACGACTGCGTCCTGTCCCTCGGCAAACCTGGCAATCGCGGCCGCAGCGACCTGCTGCTGCCACAGCGGAACCTGCGCCAGCGCACGGCCTTGCTGCTCCAGCACGGCCAGCATCTCGCTCATTCCCAGACCCAGGCCGCCTGCAGCTTCCGGCACCAGGATGCTGTGCAGGCCCGCAGCCACGCACTGCTGCCACAGATCCTGCATGAAAGGCTGGCCCGAGGCATCGTGCTCGCGCAGCTTGTCGTCGGTGCAATAGTCTGCAAACAGGCTTTGCGCCATGTCTGCGAATGCACGTTGGTCTTCACTGAGTTGAAAGTCCATGACGGTCTCCTCGCATCAGCCCACGGGACGGAACTGGGCCAGAGTCAGATCACCGTCGAAGGTGTTGAACTCAACCTGCACCTTCTGACCGATCTGCACCTCGCCGGGCTTGACGCCGACCAGTTGGGCAATCAGACGCACGCCCTCCTGCAACTCCACCAGACCGATGGGATTGGGGTGGTCGAAAGGCGGTACTTCGGGGTAGTGCATGACCACGAACGAGTACACCGTGCCCTTGCCGCTGGCCTCCACCGTGTCCCAGTCGAACGAATGGCACTTGGGGCAGACGGGACCCGGTGGATGGTGCAGATCGCCGCAGCTCTTGCAGCGCTGAATCAGGAGCTTGCCTTCCTTCAGGCCTTCCCAGAAGAAACGGTTGTCATCGCTCACGCCTGGTGCGGGTCGCTTGATCTTCGGGGCGGCAGCCTGCGCGGGATCGGCCTTTTGCGCATTGGCGGGACGGAACTTGAAGACGCGGAACATCAACTGGCCGACCTTCTCGTCTTCGCCGTTCGCTGCCTTGATCGAGAAGTACTCCATGATCTGCGTGACAAAGTAACCCGTGCCCAGGGCCGTGGTCTTCTCTTCGCTGATGGCTTCCAGGCGTGTCGTGTAGTACAGGTCTTCACCTTCGAGCACATCGCGCTCGAAGCTCAGCTCGGAATTCACCGCCACGGTGGAAGGAAAGTCGTGCGCTTCGATCAGCTTCAGAACTTCATAAGGATTCTCTGTCGTGGAGCCTGGCGGGTAGTTGTTCTGCACCGGCCCTTCCATGCACCAGACCTGCAGCATCGCGGAAGGTGCAATGGTCTTGCCATCCTTGTTGGTCTTTACGGCCACCCCCATCAGCTCGCTCCACTGACGAATCATGGGGCTGTTGACTTTGTCCCAGGCATAGACACGCCCGTATTGCTTGCCCACGTATGCGCGGACCCCTGCCATCCAGTCTTGATCGGTCAAGATTGTCTCCTTTGAAATTCAGTGTTTTTGTTGCACGGATTCCGAGTTCGATGCGCTCAGAAATGCAGGGCGCTCACCACCGCCATGCAGCAGCAGGTTGGTGCCGCTCATGTAAGAAGCGTTTTCGGAAGCCACATACAGACAGGCATTGGCAATGTCCTCGGGCTCGGCCAGACGACCCGCAGGAATGGTCCCGGCGACAGAGGCAATCCCCGCCTCATCCCCGAAATGCAGGTGCGACTGTTCGGTGCGCACCAGGCCGGGGCTGACCGCCACCACACGCACCTTGGGCGCCCACTCCACGGCCAGAGAACTGACCAGGCTCAGCACTGCGGCCTTGGCCGCTCCATAGGCCGCCGTACCGGGGGAAGGACGCAGCGCGCTGATGCTGCCGATACAGACAATCACGCCACCGCCATCCTGCTGCTGCATCACGGCATTGGCGGCCTGAGAGGCGTGCAAGGTCGAGAACAGATTCAGACGCAGCACGCTTTCATGAAAGCGCGGAGACACCGTAGCGGCATCCACATGGGGGGCCCCACCGGCGTTGTTGACGAGAACGTCCAGACGGCCATGGCGGCGCTGCACCTCATCGACCATGTCCTTGACGGCCTGGGCCTCGCGCACATCGCATGCAACGAAGTCTGCGCTGCGGCCATTGATGCTTGGCAACGCTTCGGGTTGCTGACGACCGCACACCACTACCGTGGCACCTGCCGCGAGAAACGCCTGGGCAATGCCCTTGCCGATGCCCTTGGTGCCGCCAGTGACCAGCACTACCTTGTCTTGAAAGCTTTTGTTCGTATCCATGCCTGCCAATTTAGGTTTCGGCACCAGCAGCAGATACGTCCAAAAGGACGATGTTGCTCCATCCCTTGAAAACGACCATCGTCCCTGTTCAACTCCCTGGGAATCCTTATGTCGGCATCGCTTTCCGCTATTGAAAACATGGACACCGCGCAGCGAGAGCTACTGGTTCGGCATCAGGACCATGGCGTGGCAATCGTTCAGCTCAACCGCCCCGAGGCAACGAACGCGCTGAGTCTTTCTCTGCAGGCTGCGCTGTCCAGGACCTTCGCCGAGCTGAGCGCAGACGCCAGCGTGCGCTGCATCGTTCTGACCGGCGGCGACAAGGTATTTGCGGCAGGCGGCGACATCAAGAGCATGGACTCCTGCGGCCCCATAGAGATCATGAAGCGCCACACCGAGCGCGTCTGGGCCCCCATTGAGAAGTGCCCCAAGCCCATCATTGCAGCGGTCTGCGGCTATGCCTTTGGCGGCGGAGCCGAGCTGGCCATGCATTGCGACATCATCATTGCCGGGCAAGGGGCCAGCTTTGCACAGCCCGAGATTCGCATCGGCATCATGCCCGGTATCGGCGGCACCCAGCGGCTGGTGCGCGCCGTGGGCAAGTTCCAGGCCATGCGCATTCTGCTGACAGGCAAACCCGTCAGCGCCGACGAAGCCTATGCCATGGGTCTGGTCAGCCTAGTCTGTGCAGACGATCAGGTAATCCCTGAGGCGCTGAAAATGGCAAAACTGATTGCCAATATGCCGCCACTGGCCGTGGAGCAGATCAAGGAAGTGGTGATTGCCGGCATGGACGCATCGCTTGATGCCGCCCTGATGCTGGAGCGCAAGGCCAACCAGATCCTGTTTGCGACCCGCGACCAGAAGGAAGGTATGAATGCGTTCATTGAGAAACGCCAGCCGGTGTTCAAGGGGGAGTGAGCGCATCAAGCCAGGGCCGCAACATCGCCTTGCACGAGGCCTGTGCAGCAGCCCGAGGGGCTAAGGCGGCCCTCAGTCATTGCGCATGCAGCCACCGGCAAAGCTTGACCACAAAGGCTGCGACTCCAGATGCGCATGCTTTTGCTTGAGAGCCGAAAAAGGCGAGTCCAGCGTGCCCAGTGCGATACATATCCAGTCGGCCCAGTCACCGGCCTGTCTGGACCAGAACAGGGATGAGCCGCAGTGCAGGCAAAACTGCCTGTGCACGGAAGCCGACGATGCATAGGACTTGATGTCGCCCTGCCCTGAGACTATGCACAAATCCTTGCGCGGTACGGCGCCATAGCTCGCGAACGCGGAGCCATGGCTTTTGCGGCACTGCCCGCAATGGCAGTGGGTCACAGCCCTGGGCGGCGACAGCAGCCTGTAACCGACTCTTGCACATAAACAGCTTCCCAGATAGTTCTCGGGCACGACTCAGTCTCCAAATCCTCTATCCCCAACACCTGGTCCGCAGGCATCGAATATCTGCCGCTGCGTGTCTGCATGCATCCCATATGCCTTGACCGTCCCGGCGCTGCCGGGCAAGGCCGCGTTCCGAATGGAGTTGCCCGGCATACGCTCAGAGCATCATGCCACCAGACACTTCAATGCGCTGGCCCGTGACCCAGTTGTTGCCATCGGCAAGCAATGCGGCAACCGCGGCACCCACATCGTCGGGGCGCCCCGCCCGGCCCATGGCGGTCAGGCCGCTGATATGGGCATTGAGCTGCGCGTTGTCGCGCACCACGCCGCCACCGAAATCCGTCTCTATGGCGCCGGGTGCAATGGTGTTCACGGCGATGCCACGTGCGCCAAGCTCCTTGGCCAGATAGCGCGTCATCACCTCAATGCCGCCCTTCATCACCGCATAGGCGGCGTAGCCGGGGAGGCTGAAGCGTGCCAGCCCGGACGAAGTATTGATGATGCGTCCGCCGTCCCGGATCAGGGGCAGCAGTTTCTGCGTCAGAAAGAACGTACCCTTGAGGTGAATATCGACGAGCAGATCGAACTGCTCTTCCGTGGTTTCGGCAAACGGCGCCACCAGGCCGATACCGGCATTGTTCACCAGATAGTCCAACTGTTCGCGCTGCCAGGTATCAGCCAGCACGCGCCTGACGCTGTCGGCAAATGCGGCAAAGCTCTTGCTTTCACCAACTTCCAGGCGCAGCGCCACGGCGCGACTGCCCTGTGCCTCGATGCGGGATACCAGCTCCTGCGCATCGCTTTCGCTGTCCTTGTAAGTGATGATCAGATGAACGCCGAGCTCGGCCAGCTTGAGGGCTTCGCTACGGCCCAGGCCACGGCTTGCGCCGGTGATCAATGCGATACGGGGTGCAGATGCTTGCATGTCGGTCTCATGGAGGATGTCAACAAGCCAGCACTTTAGGTGTTCTCCATTCATGAATAAACACTTTGAAAAAGATCGCACTGTTCACTTTGAAAATACAATAAAGCCATGGATTTCAATGCGCTTCATGTGTTCACCCGGGTTGCCGAACTCTCCAGCTTCACCCAGGCCGCAGAGCAGCTCGGGCTGACCAAAAGCCGTGTGTCTACCGTGGTGCAGCAGCTGGAAAAGCAGCTGGGAACCCGTCTGCTGCAACGCACCACGCGGCATGTCCGGCTGAGCGCCGATGGCGAGCAGTTCCTTGAGCGCAGCAAGGAACTCATGGCCGACCTGGAACAGCTGCAAGCCATGTTCCAGCCTGCCGCCAGCGGGCTGCGAGGCAGTCTGCGCATCGATATGCCCAACTCTCTGGCCCGGGATGTCGTCATTCCGAAACTGCCCGAATTCCTCTCGGCCCACCCTTTGCTGGAAGTAGGCATCAGCACCAGCGACCGCCGCGTGGATGTGGTGCAGGAAGGCTTTGACTGTGTGGTGCGCATTGGCCCGCTGGCAGATACCGACCTGATCGCCCGCACCATCGGTGCAATGGAGATGTGCAATCTGGCCAGTCCCGCCTATCTGGAGCGCCACGGCACGCCCGCAACACTGGCCGATCTGTCACGGCACCGCATCATTCACTATGCGAACCAGCTCGGGCGGCATGGCGCGGGCTGGGAGTACCAGCGCGGCAAGGAAATCGCGCTGCAGCCCATGCGCAGCGCCCTGGTGGTCAACGGTACGGATGCCTACCAGGCAGCCTGCCTTGCCGGTCTGGGCATGATTCAGGCACCCGTCCGGGGTGCGCGCCATCTGCTGGATCAGGGTCTGCTGGTCGAGGTCATGCCCGACTTCAAGGCGGCGCCCATGCCGGTGTCCCTGCTCTACCCGCATCGCAGACATATTGCGCCGCGGGTCACTGCCTTCCTGAACTGGATCACCGAGGTGCTGGCGCCCCATCTGACAGGCATGGACCGCTCTTGATGCCTGGCCCCAGGGCGAGCATGGTGCATATGCATAATTCGGCGATGACTTCCATTCGAGCTTCCCGCCCCGACGAAGGGGCACGAGCGATCGAGATCTGGCGCCAGGCCGTTGATGCCACGCATGACTTTCTGAGTCCGCAGGATCGCGCCGAGATTGATGAGATGGTGTGCGGCTTTCTGCCACACGCCCCGCTGTGGTTCGCCGTCGACGAGCAGGACCATCCCCTGGCCTTCATGCTCATGGACCAGGGCCATATGGAAGCGCTGTTTGTGGACCCCGCTTTCAGACACCGGGGCCTCGGTGCGGCGCTGGTGCGCCACGGCCTGGCACTGCATCCCGAGATGAGCACCGATGTGAATGAGCAGAATGCTCAGGCAGTGGGCTTTTACGAGCGCCTGGGCTTCAAGCGCACGGGCCGCTCCCCGCATGACGGACAAGGCCGCGCCTACCCGATCATCCATCTCAAATACGCCGATCCCTGAATGGCCGGCCTGGCTGGACTACGCGCGTCGACCCGGCACGGATCGCAATATTCAGCGCTTCAAATGCTATCTAAATAAGAGCATCTTGCGCCTGTCTTTTATTGATCATGACCATAAAGCATTCGAAGTTCGAATGCAGTCAAGCGCAAGCAGCTTCTGAATACAGAGCATCGACAGCCGTCGGCAGTTGCTGTGTTGCAGCGCCGGCGCCATGGCTTCTCCAGCTCCGGGGCAAGCGCCGCACGCCACACCGCAGGCTTGCCATAGACCGAGCAAAGAGATGCGAGATCAGCGCTGCGCCTGCGCAGCAGAATCTGCTTGCCTAGAATCGACGACTGTGTCGAAAGAACCGTCATGGCCCGCGCCGTGGCCATGAAAGGCTTTCATTCTTGCAACCGACGGTGTTGAAGATGAGCAAGCCTTTCATATCCCTGTGCCCGGAAATCACGCGGGCCAATGCACTGAATCTGATGGACTGGCTGAGCGACGAAGACGTCGTGCGCCACCTCAGCGATTCGCGCCATGTCTCGCGTCACATAGAGCAGCTCATCGACCGGGTTCAGCTGCCCATACTCACCCATCTCTTCAATCAGGGCGGCCGCTTCTTCATGGCCTACGACCGCGACGACCTGCCCGTGGGCTTCGTGCGCCTGATCCGCAATGGACCGGACTGCGAAATCGTGCTGGTCATCGGCAAGCGCGACAACTGGGGGCGCAAGCTCGGCGCCAGCGCCTTGCACGAGGGCATGAAGCTGGCCTTTTTCGACATGCGTGCCGAAAGACTGATTGCGAGGATCCATGCCGACAACACGCGCTCGCTCAAGGCCTTTGCGCACAACGGCTTTGTGCTGGAGAGTGAAACGCCCGCACTCAAGTCCTATGCGATGACGGCGCAGCGCTACCTCCAGCGCTTGCGCGCCGGGCTGCCGGGAGCGGCGGGCGGCATTTGCATCACCGCCGTGGATCAGGCACGCATCAGGGATCTGCTCGCCCTGGAATGGGAGTCGCAAGCGGTCGATCTGGAGCATGAAATCGAGCGTGCCGCCGTCGTCGATGCCCGGCAGGTGCAGCGCAATGTGGTCACGATGAACTCCAAAGCCTTGCTGCGCCTCGATGAGGTGGCCGTCGAAGTGGCCCTGGTCTACCCCGAGGATGCCGATGACAGTGCAGGAAGGCTCTCGGTTTTCTCGGGCGTGGGCACGGCCATTCTGGGCTGTCGGGAAGGAGACCGCATCGACTGGCGGATTCTCGATCGCACCTGCCATATCCGGATCGAGAAAGTGCTCTACCAGCCCGAGGCAGCCGGGCACTTCCATCTGTAAGCCGGCTCAGGCTGGGGGCATTCGCTGCACCGCCTTGAACAACAAAATCAATAGCATCTCCCGCTTTATATCAATGGATTTCAGATTCAAAGAGTCTTGTAATCCTTTTAAATCAGGCGAAGACTGCTTCCATATCAGAAGCAGTCAAGTGCCTGACTCGCATCAGACGGCGGCGTGAATATTCTTCTCGCCAAACAAGGCGCGCATGCTCACCACCTTGCCCGCGCCATTGAAGCGAAAGTGATCGATGGGCGCAATCACGGTCTTGCGGCCCTGATACTCGAAACTGACGGTGAAAGCGAAGGCCGCCTCGTCGGCAACCGCGCGCACCTCCTGCGTCAGCTCCACCGCTAGCGGCAGCTTGAGCGAGTTGGCGTAAAACGCACGAATCGCAGCCGTGCCGCACCTGGGTTCGGAGCCCACGGGGTCTTCCACCGTGGCGTCATCGGCAAACAGCGCGACGATGCCGTCCAGATCGCCGGCATTGAGCGCAGCCACATAGCGCTGCACCACGGCGTCATATGTTCTGGGGTATTCATCTCAAATCATCCTTTTAGCAAGTGCCGTTGAAAACCGGCAATGCCCAAACGGGGCAGCAAGCAAAAAAGCCGCCTTGCGGCGAGGCCGTCGTTGCCCTCCTGCAGAGAGAGGAAAGGCGCAGGGCCACCAAGGCAAAGCGCCTCAGGAGATGTCAGAACTGTGTCGGACGCATCACCGCATCAATGCCGCCATCAATGACGATCTGCGCGCCATGCACATAGCTTGCGGCCGGGCTCATCAAAAAGGCGATGACCGACGCCATCTCGGACGGCTCGGCTCGGCGGCCCATGGGAGGCACGAACTTGGCAATGGATTCGCCATAGCGAGGATCCTGCAGGCCCGCCTGCAGCAAGGGAGTCTCGGTCGCGCCAGGGGCGATGGTATTCAGACGCACGCCGGCCTCGCCCCAGGCTGCGGTGCGTTTGCGCACAGCCACCGTCAAGGCATTCTTGCTGCCCGCATAGGCCAGATTGCCGCCCTGCTCTCCCGCTTGTTCGACAATGGCGCGAGCCTTGGCTTCCTCGCCGGCCTCCAGTGCCGGTGCCAGTGGGTTCTTGTCAAAAGCCAGATGCGCGGAAGCCACGGACGAGATGACGACGGCTGCGGGCTGCCGGCCCTGTTTCAGCAGCGGCAGAAAAGCATCCATCAGCTCGGTCGCGCCAAAATAATTGACCGAAACCACATTGCCGAGCACCTTGGTCTGCGGTCCCAGGCCGGCGCACAGCACCAGGCCGTCCATGCCCTTGCTGCACTTCGCCAGTACATCGGCAATCGCCTGCTTTCGACCTTCGGCCGTCGAGAGATCGGCAATCACTTCCGCATCGCGTATATCGATGCCAACGATCTGGTGGCCGGCCGCTTCCAGGACCTTGCGCGTAGCGGCACCAATGCCGGTGGCGCAGCCGCTCATCACGATGATGGACATGTCTTGTTTCCTTTTGTCTGTGTGGTGATGGCGCACATCTAAGCCCATCATGAAAACTCAGACTACATGCAAACGGACGATGTAATTCCCCTAGGGAAAATTTACCGTGGCCCTTCCTACACTGGCACAACATCTGCGCGTGAGGAAATTCAGCCATGTATCCCCATCTCTTCCAGCCCATCACCATCGGCCATATCACCCTGAAGAACCGGATTCTGATGGGCTCCATGCATACCGGGCTGGAGGATCAGGCGCAGGGTTTTGAAAAGCTGGCGGTCTTCTACACCGAGCGTGCCCGGGAGGGGCTGCAGCTCATGGTCACCGGGGGCTTCGGCGTCAACGAGTACGCACTGGGAATGCCCGAGCATGCCGAGTTCTCCACGCTGTGCACGCCAGAGCAGGCGGCCCGGCACCGCCTCATCACCGACGCCGTGCATGCCGAAGGCAGCCATATCCTCATGCAGGTACTGCATGTGGGCCGCTACGATCACGGCAGCGGCGGCGTCTCGCCCAGCAGCGTGCTCTCCAGGCTCAGCAACCGCAGCTCGCGCGAACTCAGCGCGACCCAGATCGAGCAGATCATTGCCGACTATGTGCGCTGCGCCTGCCTGGCCCGCGAAGCCGGCTATGACGGCGTGGAAGTCATGGGCGGCGAGGGCTATCTGATCAACCAGTTTCTGGCGCCGCTGACCAACTTCCGCACCGACGAATGGGGCGGCGATGCCGCCGGCCGCAGCCGCTTTGCGCTGCGCATCGTGCAGGGCATACGCGCGGCTGTGCCCGAGAACTTCGTCATCAGCTTTCGCCTGTCTCTGATGGACCTGGTCGAGCATGGCAGCCACTGGAAGGAAGTGCTGGACCTGGCCCGCCAGCTGGAAGCCGCTGGCGTGAACCTGTTCAACACCAGCGTGGGTTGGCATGAGGCGCGCATTCCCACCATCGCCATGATGGTGCCGCGCGCTGCATTCAGCTGGGCTGCCGAGCAACTCAAGCAGGCAGTCAGTGTCCCCGTGGCGGCCAGCAACCGCATCAACACCCCCGAAGTGGCCGATGACCTGATTGCCCAGGGTCATGCCGACATGGTGGCCATGGCTCGCCCCTTTCTGGCCGACCCGGCCTTTGTGCGCAAGGCGCAGGCGGGCCAGAGCAGCGCCATCAACACCTGCATTGCCTGCAATCAGTCCTGTCTGGATCGCATCTTCACGCGCCAGCAGGTCAGCTGCCTGGTCAACCCCAGAGCCTGCCGCGAATGGGAATGGCCGCAGGAAAAAGCCGCAGTTCCGCGCAAGATCGCCGTACTCGGTGCTGGACCTGCAGGACTGGCCTGCGCGCGCGAGGCGGCCGACCGAGGCCACAAGGTGACGCTGTTCGAGCCCGGCATCCGCATCGGCGGCCAGTTCTTTCTGGCGCAGAAGGTGCCCGGCAAGCAGGAGCTGGGCGAGACGCTGCGCTACTTCGAGCATGAAATCCAGCGCCTGGGCATAGAACTGCGACTCAACACCACACCGGACATCGACACCCTGAGCGTCTTTGATCACGTGGTCGTGGCCACGGGAGTGACACCGCGACGCAGCGGCATCGAGGGCGAGAACAGCTCCAAGGTGGTGGACTATATCGAGGCCTTGCGCAGCCCCCGCTTTGTCGGCGAACGCGTGGCCATCGTGGGCGCGGGGCCGCTGGGCTTTGACATGGCCGAATTGCTGGCCTATCACAAGGCCGACGACGGCAGCGTGGCCGCCTTTGACCGCGAATGGGGTATCGACCCCGAACGCGAGCAACGCGGCGGCATCAAGGCCAGCGAGAAAGCCGATTCGCCGCGTCAGATCTGGCTGCTTCAGCGCAGCAAGGCGGCCATGGGCAGCAGCCTGCCAACCACCACGGGCTGGATTCGCCGCGCCCGGCTCAAGAACAAAAGCGCACGCATGTTCAACGATGTGGAGTACATCCACATCGACGACAACGGCCTGCACCTGCGCATACGCGGCGAGCAGCGCTGCCTGAGCGTGGACAACATCGTGGTCTGCGCCGGCCAGGAATCACATGACCCCTGGTCATCAAGACTTCAAGCACAAAACATTGCGCACACAGTGATTGGGGGCGCGCGCAATGCCCACAAAATTGATGCAGCGCGCGCCATCGAAGAAGGGGCCGAACTCGGCCGAAAACTATAGGAGACAGCGAAACAAAATGAGCAATCCCCACGCATCAATGCTGGAGCCGGGCCGTATCGGCACCATGGAGCTGAAGAACCGCATCATCATGGCCCCCATGGGCGAGAACTACGGCGGCACCGACGGTATCTGCGGCGAACGCGCCCAGGACTATTACGAAGAGCGTGCCAAGGGCGGCACCGGCCTCATCATCATGGGCACGGCCGCCATCTCCTGGCCCACCGGCACCAGCGAGCCGCACCAACTGGGCATCTCCAACGACAGCTTCATCCCCGGTCTGGCTGAAGTCACGCGCCGCGTTCACTCGCACGGCGGCAAAGTCGCCATCCAGATCAATCACAGCGGCAAGGTCGCTGCCAATGACCGCACCCACGGGCGCGAGATGTGGGTGTCCTCGATTCCGCCCGACGGCCCTGTGGCCGAAGCCATGCGCACCGTCACGCCCAAGGAGTTCTCGACCTTTGTGGGGGTTGGCCCCTACCCCGACCGCTACCGCGTGATGGACAAGGCCGATATTGCACAGATGGTGGAATGGTTTGCTGCGGCCGCCCTACGCGCCAAGCAGGCCAACTTCGATGCTGTGGAAGTGCACTGCGCGCACAACTACATGATCGCCAACTTCCTCTCTCCCTTTTTCAACAGCCGTGTCGATGAATACGGGGGCAGCTATGAAAACCGCAGCCGCCTGCTGCGCGAGGTGCTGACTGCCGTGCGCGAGCGCGTGGGCGCTGACTACCCCATCTGGGTGCGCATCGACGCAGAAGAAATGCACACGCCCGGCGGCATCACCATGGACGAGGCGCTCAAGACCGCCAAGCTCTGCGAAGAGCTGGGCGTGGATGCCATCAACGTCTCGGCCTATGCGCGCCTGCCCACAGGCACGGCCTTCACCGATGCACCGATTCCGCAAAAGCAGAATGCCTATCGCGAATTTGCCACCGGCATCAAAAAGGCCGTCGGCATTCCCATCATCTCGGCCGGCCGCTGGGAGCTGGATGCCGCCGCCGCCGCCATCAGCAATGGCGAGATTGACTTTGTGGCCATGGGCCGCAAGCTGCTGGCCGACCCCGACCTGGCCAACAAACTGCAAGCCAACGCCGCCCAGAGCGTGCGCCCCTGCATTTATTGCTATGCCTGCGTAAGCGAGATTTTCATCAACAAGGGCATCAAGTGCGCGGTCAACGCACAGACCGGCCACGAGGCGACCAAGACCATCACCTTTGCCGAAAAGCCCAAGCATGTACTGATCGTCGGTGGCGGCCCTTCGGGTATGGAAGCCGCCCGCGTCGCCGCCCTGCGCGGCCATGTTAATTTCCACGCAAAACTGACCCGCCATTTCCATCTCAAACTGACCCACCCTTTGGCTTGAGCCGTAAGGCTCA
>NZ_JBSIFD010000017.1:0-120288 GCF_053615495.1 Comamonas sp. HJ-2
AGTCCAGGTAGACGATGGGATAGATGGCTTCCAGCGGCCGTGCCTGCCAGGCTTTGACCTCGTCGCTGACCGCATCGGTCACAGAGGAAATCAGGCTGGGCGAGACCTCGGTGCCATACATCTCCTGCAGGTGCCCCTGAATCTCGCGCACCGTCATGCCGCGGGCGTACAGCGAGATGATTTTGTCGTCGAAGCCGCTCCAGCGGGTCTGGTGCTTGGGGATGAGCTGGGGCTCAAAGCTGCCGTGGCGGTCGCGTGGAACTTCGATGGGCAGTTCGCCGAAATCGCCCTTGAGGGTCTTCTTGCTCTTGCCGTTGCGGGTGTTGCCAGTGGTGTTGGCTACCGCTTCGTTGCGTTCGTGGCCCAGATGCTCGGTCAGTTCGGCGTCTAGGGCTCGCTCCACCAGCAGCTTGGTCAACTGCTTGAGCAGGCCGTTCTCGCCGATGAGGTCTTCGGGCTTCTTGTAGTTGGCCAGCAGGCCAGACAGCAGTTCTTCGGGTACGTCGTGTTTCTTGGTTGTCATTGTGTTTGCGGACAAGCAGGCTCTCGCCTGCGGTGGATTGTCCGTTTACACAAAATTCTGCACACCCTCGAACCTGAGGGCAGCTTTTCAGATACCTCCTACCTCGATGGCACTCATCGCCTGTACTACTTCAAGAATCTTCCGAGCTTGCCGTTCATTATCATGGTCGCGAAAGCGCACTCCGATATTTTCACGGCTTGGCGAAAACGTGCACTGATCATTGCCTGTCTGATGGGGGTGCTCACAGCAGCCTTTATCGGCTTGTCCTTTGCTTTCGTGACACAGCTCAAGCGACGAATACATGCCGAGTCGGAGCTGGCTCTGCTAGCTCGTACCGATGGGCTGACGGGCTTGAACAACCGCCGCAGACTCGACGAAATGCTGGATCAGGAATGGCACAGGGCCAGACGAAACCATAGTATTTTTTCATTGCTATTCGTCGACATTGACAGGTTCAAGGTCTACAACGACACATACGGACACCAAGCTGGGGATGACGTCATCGCAACCATAGCCCAATGCATTGGTGACAATATTCGCAGGCCTGGAGATATCGCAGCTCGTTACGGAGGCGAGGAGTTCATCGTTGTTTTGCCGGATACGTCTCTAGAGGGCGCTTCATGCCTTGCAGAAAGCATCCGCGCCGCCGTTTCGCAACTCTCTGTTGAGCACTCCGGAAGCGAATTCGGCTACATCACCGTCAGCATTGGTTGTGCGGCATGGGAGCCAGAACACGATGCAGATGTAGCCTCGGTGATCCGTTCGGCCGACGAGGCGCTGTACAAGGCCAAGACGACAGGTCGCAACAAAGTTGTTGTATTCACCAAAAGTCCGACACAGCGAGCAGCAGACTTTCGGGACACAACGAAAAGCCATAGCCAGTCCCTGATCTGAATCCGTCATGGAGGCGGCACCGGCGCTGATGTTCGATGAGCACAAGAAAGAATGACGAAAGGTTGCAACGCCGCTCGACAATGTCTGCGTTGCCCTGGCAGCAGCAAAGGCTGCAACGGATCTTGCCGACGGCCAGAAGCTGTCTGTCACAAACTTCAGCTTCTGCGCTGCTGAGCTGCATTACGATCAACGCGAAAACTGCCACTACGTTCCCAGCGAACCACTCGACTGACATCGAGTTGAGGAGCAGGCTGCATGTGCATTGGCTGCTCAGGTTCCCGGTCGCCACAGGCAATGTTGAAAGGCCATGCTCAGCCTGATTGCTGGAGCGTGATCTGCGCGCTCAAGGGGTCCAGGCTGAGAGCACTGCTGCCACCGGCCCTGCGGGCATTGTGAATGCGGCGCCAGCTCCGCATCTAACGGTCAATTCAGCAGGAGTGAAGAGATGTCATATATCGATGGTTTCGTGATCGCTGTCCCCACTGCCAACAAGCAGAAGTTCATAGAGCACGCGCGCAAGCTCGACCCGATATTCATCGAGCTTGGCGCAATCAGGGTGATCGAGGCTTGGGGAGATGACGTCCCCGATGGCAAAGTTACCGACTTCCGCCGCTCGGTTCAGGCCACGGCCGAGGAGACGGTGGCTTTTTCATGGGTCGAATGGCCGGACAAGGCCACGCGCGACGCAGCCATGAAGAAGATGATGGAAGACCCGCGCATGGACCCATCCGCCCCCGGCAACCCGCCCATGCCCTTCGACGGCAAGCGCATGATCTTTGGGGGGTTCGAGCAAGTCGTCGAAGTGAAGCCCTGAGGTCTGATATTCAGCTCATTGAGCTGTCAGGTTCAAACCCAGGCGACATCACCCTCTCACCAGTTGCTTGATGCAATGCAGCCTGGTCTCCACCTAGCTGCGCCGGTGATCCCCGCACCAGCCCTGGCTAGCCTGCGTCCAGAGCGCCTGCATGCTGCAGTCGCTCTCATCGCGATGCACAAAAACATCGCCTTTGCGCATCCGGGCATTCTCTCTCGGGCGAGTGGTGGGTGTGGCGGGGCGACATGCAGAGGGCTGTGCGTCATGAGCTCCACAAGCCGTAATGGTCAACCGCTACTCATCGCCGTGGGTTGTGCCTGCAATTGCGGCGGTACCGCCGCCCCGGGAATTTGAGTCCGGTGGATTCAGCAAGCAGAAGCAGCCCGCCCTCGCTGGATGGATGCACCGCCTGCCGATACCGGCTATCGCCGCCTCCGGCACAAAGCCGGAGCTGAGCGCTGCCTTGTACTGCGTCCCGTTGGTGCTCGATAGCGGGGCTGGACTGCGGCCGCGACACTGATTGATTCAACAATGCCGCCGCAAGCATCTGCCGGTTGCACCCTTCGGTGACGATGACACCTGGGCACACATGGACATCCATATGTGCCCAGGGTGCATGTCAATCGTGCTTATTTGGGGGAGAACAGGAAGTTCATCACATCGCCGTCCCTGACGATGTACTCCTTGCCTTCGGCGCGCATCTTGCCGGCATCCTTGGCACCCTGCTCGCCCTTGAAAGCGACGAAGTCTTCAAAGGCAATGGTCTGGGCACGAATGAAACCGCGCTCGAAGTCACCGTGAATCACACCCGCGGCCTGGGGAGCCGTAGCGCCGACACGCACAGTCCAGGCACGCACTTCCTTTTCACCGGCGGTGAAATAGGTCTGCAGGCCCAGCAGCTTGAAGCCAGCACGAATCAGGCGATTCAGGCCAGGCTCTTCCAGACCCAGCTCCTGCAGGAACATATCGCGGTCTTCGTCTTCCATCTCGGCCATCTCGGCCTCGATCTTGGCGCAGATGGCGACCACCGGTGCGCCCTGAGCTTCTGCATATTCCTTGAGGCGATCCAGAAAAGGATTGTTTTCAAAGCCGTCTTCGGACACGTTGCCCACAAACATGGCGGGCTTGGCAGTGATCAGGCAGAAAGGCTTGAGCAGGGGCGCATCTTCCTTGGACACCGACACCACACGGGCGGGCTTGCCTTCATTCAGGGCTGCCTGAATGGGAGTCAGCAGTGCCACCAGCTTGGCGGCTTCCTTGTCGTTACCGGACTTGGCGGCCTTGCTGTAGCGATTCAAAGCCTTTTCCACCGTGGCCAGATCGGCCAGGCACAGCTCGGTCTGGATGACTTCGATGTCGGAAATCGGGTCCACCTTGCCCGCCACGTGAATCACGTTGGGATCTTCAAAGCAGCGCACCACGTTGACGATGGCATCGGTTTCGCGGATATGGGCCAGGAACTGGTTGCCCAGTCCTTCGCCCTTGGAAGCACCAGCCACCAGGCCGGCGATGTCCACGAATTCCACGATAGCGGGAACGATGCGCTCGGGCTTGACGACCTCGGAGAGCTGATCCAGACGCGGATCGGGCACTTCCACCACGCCGGTGTTGGGCTCGATAGTGCAGAAGGGATAGTTCTCGGCGGCGATGCCGGCCTTGGTCAGCGCGTTGAAAAGAGTGGACTTGCCCACGTTGGGCAGGCCCACGATGCCGCATTTGAGGCTCATGGAAATTCCTTATGTATCAATGCACTATCGAGCACCACACCCATGTGGCGGAAGTGCCCGATCCGCATCGTCGCGAATCCGGTTCTTTTGAAGCGTGACCCATAGGCACTCTGTTCACCCAGAGTTTCGTCCCGGTTTGGCCACGGAAAGCCCCCGATTGTAATGACCCGGCAATCTCTGCTCATCTGCGGTAGATTGCGCCGCGGTTCCGGCCAGAAAGCAAAAAAGCCTGCGCAAAGACAGGCTTGGGAGAAAAAGTCCGGGAAATGTCGGATCAATCAGCGGTCAACGCCGGCGAACTCTGTCGTATGGGGCCAAACAGTTGCTCTAGCCCGGCGGTCTCCTCCAGCCGTCGGAACTGGGATTGCGGACTGCACAGATATTTGGTCATGCAGGGAGTCCGACAGCTGCGCATCAAGGCGGGCACCTTCTGGGCAAACTCCAGCACCCAGTCTCCGGCCTCACAGCCAATATGGGCATGACCGTCCGGCAGACAGAAATCTCTGTCGGGGGCACGAAAAGTCAGGCGAGCGATCTTTCCGGCAAAAGCACTGCTGCCGGTGAGAACCACGAAATCGCCAGATTTGAATTCAGCCATGCCGCCCTCCCCTCGTTGCTGCTGCCAATGGCCTTATTGGACACTGGTTCTGCTGCATCACTATTACAGGGATGCCCCAAGTCTTTGAGGGTCAAAGGCCTACACCCTCAATCAAAGCGCAGATTGCCCGCCAGTTGCTGGCCCACAGCCAGCTCTGCTGCAGCATCCGCAACGTCTGGCAGACCCAGCACTATGGCATTCATACCAAAAGTAATAGCACCATCCACACGCGGATCTTGGCGATAACTGGAAATTGAATCTCCCACTGCCGTGCCGGGTACGGCGGTGTCGGGGTCTATATCGGGAATCGGGCAGCGCGTACAGGGCTTGCAGGGCAGCAGGCTCAGACCGGGCAACTGGGGCAGATCCAGCTGTTCCACACGATCTTCATCATGGGCTTCGATATCGGCAATCACGATATTCGGACGAAAGCGCCGCGCATCGACAACAGCCTCGCCGGCCTGCGTCAGCCGCTGATTGAGCTCGTCCACGGCCGACTGGCTGAGCAGCAGCAAAGGGTAGCCGTCGGCAAAATGCACCGGAGCGTCGCCATCGCCCACCCAGCGTTCGCTGGCCCGGCGAGGTTGCGAATTATCAAAGCGCACCAGATGGCAGTCCTGCGCCAGAGCCCGGCTCAGCCAGCTGCGTGCAGGCGCGGCCCATTCGCCGAGGTTCCAGGCATCGACCGTATCCTTCCAGACCCGCGCACGGCATTTGCTGCCCTGTACCAGCAAAGGAATCTGCAAGCTGTCCATGCCCGGAAAATGCAGCAGCAAGTATTCGTCCGTAATCTCGGGCCGGATCAGCGCCATGCGCGGATGACTGCGCTGGGTCAAGAAATCGCCATTGGCATCGACCACCATCCAGTGCCTGTCCCATTGCAGGCCATGGCGCGAGAGCGCGGCCTTCGGCACGGCAATACCGGCGCAGGATTTGACGGGGTAGATCCACAGTTCGGCAATCCGGCCCTGCACGTCATAGGCGGTGTCGGTCATCACATCTCCTTCGATTACGGATTCATCTTTCATTTTGCCCTCTAGTCCCTGCCTGACCTGCACAGCCCGCTATCAACAACATAGTTGGCTGCAGTCGACGACCGCATGGCATGAGGTTTCCTCTATGGACGCAGGCCCTGTCCGCGCCTCCTACAATGCCGGACATGGCGCAAACCTTTGATGTATGTATTCGTGGAGCCGGCATTGTGGGCCGGACCTTGGCTCTTTTGCTGGCGCGTGAGCGTCTGCGTGTCGCGCTGGTGGCGCCGCCACAGCCTCGATCCCCGCAACAAAAGGATGTGCGCGCCTATGCGCTCAATGCCAGTTCCAGGGCCGTGCTGCAGTCGTTGCGCTGCTGGCCTGACGACGAGGATGCCACACCCGTGGTCGGCATGCAGGTGTTTGGCGATCTGGACGGCCAGGTCCAGTTCGATGCAGCTTCTCAGGAAGTGCCGGCACTGGCCTGGATCGTCGATGTCCCCGCGCTGGAGCAGCGCCTGGCCGAGGCCGTGCGCTATCAACCCCAGGTGGAAATCGTCAAGGAGCCGGTGGAAGCCGCACTCACCGCCGTCTGCGAAGGCCGCTCCAGCAGCACGCGTACCGAATTCGGCGTGGAGTTCTCCGTCACGCCCTACTCCCAGCACGCCATTGCCACCCGGTTGAGCTGTGAGCTGCCGCATGGCGGCATTGCACGCCAGTGGTTCACGCCGGAAGGGATCCTGGCCTTTCTACCCATGGGCGGTCCCGACGGTCACGAAGTGGCCGTTGTCTGGTCGCTGGAGCAATCGCTGGTGCCTGACTGGCTGGAAAGCGACGAAGAAAGTTTTACCACTCGCCTGCAGTCCATCAGTCAGGATGCGCTGGGCCAGCTGGAGCTGGTGGCCGAGCGCGCCACCTGGCCTCTGCAACAGGCCGTGGCCGACCGCTGGTGCGGACCGCTGGACAGGAACAGTCAACAAAGCTGGGTGCTGGCGGGTGACGCCGCCCACAACGTCCACCCGCTGGCCGGCCAGGGTCTGAACCTGGGCCTGGGCGATGTGCAGACTCTGGCACGCATCCTTCAGGAGCGCGACTACTGGCGCAGCCCCGCCGACCTGAAGCTGCTGCGCCAGTACGAGCGTGAGCGCAAGGCATCTCTGGCCCCCATGGGCCTGGCCATGGACGGGCTGCAGCAGCTGTTTGCCCGTCCCGAAGTGCCTGTGCAGATGCTGCGCAACTGGGGCATGAAAGGCTTTGAGCGCAGCGGCCTGCTCAAGTCCTGGATGGCCAAGCAGGCCATGGGTCTGCTCTGAGAAGACGGCTCAGGGAACCCTTGACTCAGTCCGTACTCCAAGCAACAGCCCTGCCGTCCATGCATAGTGGATGGCAGCCGACCTCATTCTTTCCACGCTGCAGCGCGCTGCAGCCCACGACATCTTCCATGAAACTTGTTGCCTGCCTGCTGGCCACCGCCAGCCTGACCTTCGGCCTGAGCGTGCATGCCCAGGATGCCAACCTCAAGAAGACGCTGACCGAGCGCATTCCCCAGCTCGAGAAAATCGACGAGGTGCGCTCCACCCCCATGAGCGGCCTGTACGAAGTACGCGTGGGCACGGACATCTTCTACACCGATGCCAAGGGCAACTATCTGATTCAGGGCGAGCTCATCGACACCAAGGCGCGCCGCAATCTGACCGAAGACCGCATGACCCAGCTCACGGCCGTGGACTTCAAACAGTTGCCCATCAAGGACGCCATCACCATCGTGCATGGCAAGGGCGAGCGCAAGATGGCCGTGTTTGAAGACCCGAACTGCGGCTACTGCAAGCGCTTCGAAAAAGACCTGCAAAGCGTGGACAACGTCACCATCTACCTCTTCCTCTACCCCATCCTGAGCCCGGACTCGGCCGAGAAGTCGCGCAATATCTGGTGCGCCAAGGATCAGGCCAAGGCCTGGCATGAGCAGATGCTGAACAGCAAGAACGCACCAGCCGCCCAGTGCGACCCCGCCGCCATCCAGCGCAATCTGGCTTTCGGCCGCAAGTACAAGATCACCGGCACGCCCACCGTGATTTTTTCCAACAATGTGCGTGTGCCCGGCGCCATCTCGGCTGCCGAGGTCGAAAAGCACCTCGCCGCCGCCAAGTAATCCCTGTCTTATTGCCGGAGCAGCGTGCATCTGATGAAGTTTCAGGCACGCTGCGATAGGTTCGCATGCTCCGGCCCGCATTTCTGGAGCTGCCATGATCTCTGCCCCCAATGCCTCCGGCATTCGCCCCGACATCCACTTTGCCGTGCAGGCCAGCGCGGTGGAAGCCCATCTTTTCGATGTGCAGCTGCATATCGCCCAGCCTGCGGCACAGCAGTTGCTGTCGCTGCCGGTGTGGATTCCGGGCAGCTACCTGGTGCGCGAGTTTTCCAAGAACCTGCAGGGCTTGAAGGCCACGCAGAACGGTCAGCCCGTGGCCGTGCAACAGCTCAGCAAGAATCAATGGAAAATCGCCTGTAACGCCAATGCAGATTGCGTTATCAGCTATCAGGTTTGCGCTTATGACACCTCGGTGCGCACCGCCTGGCTGGATCGCCGGCGTGGCTTCTTCAACGGTACCAGCCTGTGCCTGCGCGTGCATGGTCAGGAAGAGCGCCCCCATGCACTGGAGCTGCTCGGCAGCCCCGCCACGCAGGACTGGCAGGTGGCCACCGGCCTGACGCCCGCGCAAATCGATGCCAACGGCTTCGGCCTCTACACGGCAGCCCATTACGACGAGCTGGTGGACTGCCCCGTGGAGATGGGCCGGTTCTGGCGCGGCAGCTTTGTGGCCGGAGGCGTGCCCCACGAGTTCGTGGTGGCCGGTGCTGCGCCCAGCTTTGATGGCGAGCGCCTGCTCGCCGATACGAAAAAGATCTGCGAGGCCGAGATCGCCTTCTGGCACGCCGACGGCAGCCAGCCGCCCATGGATCGCTATGTCTTCATGCTCAATGTGGTGGATGACAACTATGGCGGCCTCGAGCACCGCAACAGCACGGCACTGATCTGCGGCCGCCGCGATCTGCCGCGCAAGGGTGAGGCCAAGGCCGGCGAGGGCTATAACACCTTGCTGGGCCTGATCAGCCACGAGTACTTCCACACCTGGAACGTCAAGCGCCTGCGCCCGGCCGAACTGGCCCGCTACGACTACGAGCAGGAGAACTACACCGAGCTGCTGTGGTTCTTTGAAGGCTTCACCAGCTACTACGACGATCTGTTCCTGCGCCGTGCCGGACTGCTGGACAACAGCCAGTACCTCAAGCTCGTCACGCGCACCATCAACCAGGTGCTGCAGACGCCGGGCCGCCTGGTGCAGTCCGTGGCCGAGGCCAGCTTCGACGCCTGGGTCAAGTACTACCGCCAGGACGAGAACACCGCCAATCACACGGTCAGCTACTACACCAAGGGCTCGCTGGTCGCTCTGTGCCTCGATCTGGCCCTGCGCGCCAACGGCAAGAGCAGCCTGGACGATGTGATGCGCGGCCTGTGGCGCAGCAGTGAAGGTGGCCCCATCAGCGAAGCCGATGTACTGGCCGTGGTCAGCGAAGTGGGTAACCCTGAGATTGCCGGACAGCTGCAAGCCTGGGTTCATTCCACCGAGGACCTGCCGCTGCGCGAGCTGCTGGCCCGGCATGGCATCAAGAGCAAGGCCGAGCCCGCACAGCTGGCGCAGAAACTGGGTCTGCGCGTCCAGGAAAACCATAGCGTGCAGATCAAGACCGTGCTGCGCGGCGGCGCTGCCGAGCAGGCCGGCATGATGGCTGGAGACGAGTGGCTGGCCGTCGAGGCCGATGGTCAGCGCTGGCGCATCAGCAAACTGGACGATGTGCAGCTGTACGCGGCCGGCTCCAATCAGCTCACGGCCTGGGTAGCACGCGACCAGCAGATCCTGCAGCTGACGCTGAACCCGGGCGGCCTGCTCGCCAAAGCCGCCAGCGAGGATGCAGATAGCGCCAGCCCCATCAGCAATCTGGGACTGGAAATCAGCGACAAGGCCGCCGCAGAGCGCTGGCTGACGGGCATTGCGGCCTGAGCCCGGCCCCAAAGTGGCGCTGCAGCGCGACAGCTGGCAGCCAGACTCAGCGGTTATTCTTGACAGCAGCCATTCATTCTTTAGCAGGAGACAAACTTGGCCTACGAAACTATCGAAGTCCGCGTGGAAGCGGACAAAGTCGGCGTCATCACGCTGAACCGTCCCAAGCAGCTCAATGCCCTGAACGACCAGCTCATGGACGAACTGGGCGATGCGCTCAGGAAGTTCGATGCCGACAAAAGCATTGGCTGCATGATCATCACCGGCAGCGAACGCGCCTTTGCCGCCGGTGCCGACATCGGTGCCATGGCCAAGTACAGCTTTGCCGACGCCTATGGCGGCGACTACATCACGCGCAACTGGGAAACCATTCGCAGCATCCGCAAGCCCGTGATTGCCGCCGTCAGCGGCTTTGCCCTGGGCGGCGGCTGCGAGCTGGCCATGATGTGCGACTTCATCATCGCTGCCGATAACGCCAAGTTCGGCCAGCCCGAGATCAAGCTGGGCGTGATTCCTGGTGCCGGCGGTACGCAGCGCCTGCCGCGCGCCGTGGGCAAATCCAAGGCCATGGACATGGCTCTGACCGCCCGCATGATGGATGCCAGCGAGGCCGAGCGCGCCGGCCTGGTCAGCCGCGTCGTGCCTTTTGACAAGCTAATGGAAGAAGCTCTGGGTGCGGCCATCATCATCAGCGGCTTCTCCCAGCTGGCCGTGATGGCTGCCAAGGAATCCGTGAACCGTGCATTCGAGAGCGGCCTGTCCGATGGCGTGATGTTCGAGCGCCGCCTGTTCCATGCCCTGTTTGCCACCCAGGACCAGAAGGAAGGCATGGACGCGTTTGTGAACAAGCGCCCCGCCAACTTCACCCACCAGTAAGCAGCAGATTTTTCGCGAGAAATTTCAGAAAACCGACTGAAGCAGCGATTTTTTGCATATAATCGCTGTCTTCGGTCGTGTAGCTCAGTTGGTTAGAGCGCAGCATTCATAATGCTGATGTCGCAGGTTCAAGTCCCGCCCCGACCACCAGACAGGAAACCGCAGTGTTTGCAAAAGCACTGCGGTTTTTTCTTTGCCTGGTGCTGCCGGATAAAAAAATTTCCAAGTTTGCCGCCAGGCCACTGTTTTACCTCTAGAATTGCGCACTGTCGGTCGTATAGCTCAGTTGGTTAGAGCGCAGCATTCATAATGCTGATGTCGCAGGTTCGAGTCCCGCTACGACCACCAAATACAAGCCCCAGTTGCTCACGCAGCTGGGGCTTTTCGCTTTTTACAGAGGCGACATGGCGCCGCACTGCCCTTTCTGCCCTGCAGAAATCAGCGCAGATCGCTCCGCCATGCTCCAGCCGCTCAAACCTCCCCTTCAAGGACTTTTTTCGTGCCCGTTGCACCCCAAGGATGCCGCACGCACGCTGCGTGCCCGCGCGCTGGTCTTGCGCCCAGCGAGGGCCGGCTTTTTTCTGCAAAAGCCGGCCTGCAGGCACCCGAAGTCCGTCTTCGCTCAAGGACTCCCCCGTGACCACACCAACCACAGGCGCCGTGGCAGGCATAGCCGCGCCCGCCGCTCCAACAGAAGTCAACGGATACAGCTGGAAAGCACTCATGGGCTCGGCCGTCGGCTACGCCATGGACGGCTTTGACCTGCTGATTCTGGGCTTCATGCTCTCGGCCATCTCCAAGGACCTGAACCTCACGCCCGGCCAGGCCGGCTCTCTCGTGACCTGGACCTTGATCGGCGCCGTCTTCGGCGGCATCGTCTTCGGCATGCTCAGCGACAAATACGGCCGCATCCGCGTGCTGACCTGGACGATCGTGCTGTTTGCCGTCTTTACCGGCCTGTGCGCTTTTGCACAAGGCTATTGGGACTTGCTGATCTACCGCACCATCGCCGGCATCGGCCTGGGCGGCGAGTTCGGCATCGGCATGGCACTGGCCGCCGAGGCCTGGCCCGCACGCCATCGCGCACGCGTCTCGTCCTATGTGGCTCTGGGTTGGCAACTGGGCGTGCTGGGCGCAGCCATGCTGACCCCGCTGCTGCTGCCCTCCATCGGCTGGCGCGGCATGTTTCTGGTCGGCGTGATTCCTGCTGTCGTGGCCTGGGTCATCCGCAACAAGCTGCATGAGCCCGAAGTTTTCGTGGCACGCAGCAAGAAGGAGCAGCCCTCGGCCATGCAATGCCTGAAACTGCTGATGAAGGACAAGGCCACGCGCAAGATCAGCCTGGGCGTGATCGTACTGACCTCGGTACAGAACTTCGGCTACTACGGCATCATGATCTGGATGCCCAGCTTTCTGTCCAAGCAGATGGGCTTCAGCCTGACCAAGTCGTCCATGTGGACGGCCGTCACCATCGTCGGCATGTCGCTGGGTATCTGGGTCTTCGGCCAGCTGGCCGACCGCATCGGCCGCAAGCCCACTTTCCTGATCTTCCAGCTCGGCTCCGTGATCTCGGTGCTGGCCTATTCCCAGCTCACCGATGCCACGGCCATGCTGTGGGTGGGAGCCATCATGGGCCTGTGCGTCAACGGCATGATGGGCGGCTATGGCGCCGTCATCAGCGAAGCCTATCCCACCGAGGCCCGCGCCACGGCTCAGAACGTGCTGTTCAACATCGGCCGCGCCGTCGGCGGCCTGGGCCCGGTCGTCATTGGTGCGCTGGCCATGGCCTACTCCTTCCAGGTGGCCATTGCGCTGCTGGCCGCCATCTATGTGCTGGACATGCTGGCCACGGTCTTTCTGATTCCCGAGCTCAAGGGCAAGGAACTTCATTAAAGATAGCTGCCATCGCAGACCCATCAAGCGCCAGAGCCTTATAGCCTGGCGCTTTTTTATTGCCGCTGAATCATCCCAAGGCAACAAGCCTCCGCTGGGGCGCCCGACGCAGGGGCAGCGGCCACACGAAGCGGGCATGTGTGGGGGCCGAGCACCTTATCTGCGCTGCCCGAACACTTCGCTGACCAATTCCCGCAGCCACTGGTTCGCGGGCTCCTGCGCAAAGCGCCAGCTCCAGTGCAAAGAGACATCGAAAGCACTCTCTGGCAGATCGGCCTGCAGCACCACATATCCGCCCTGTGCTTCAAAGGTCTCGGCAATCTCGGCGGGCATGATGACGGCCAGATCCGTCTGATGCACGATGGAAGGCACGGCCATGAAGTGGGCCGCCGACAGCCGCACCTGATCCTGCAACTCGAGCTTGCGCAGAATGCGCAGCGTCTCGGAATGCGAGCGCACGGCCACATAGTCGAGCCCGCGCAAATGTTCAGTGCTCAGCCTCTCGGCCTTCAAATCCTTGAGCACCGGATGCCCCTGACGCAGCAACAGGGCGTAGTGATCGGACAGCAGCACCTTCTGCTGCGTGCCCGTCACACCAGGCAGAAAGCCGATGGCGATATCCAGCGAGCCGCGATCCAGGGCATCGGCAATCTCGCCCATGGGCATGGGCAGGGTTTCCAGCTGCACATGGGGCGCCCTGCCTCTCAAGGCCTGCATCAGCGGTGGCAGGAAGCGCGCCTCGCCAATATCGCTGAGGTGAATGCGAAAGCACTGATTCGCCTGCAAGGGATCAAAACTGTGTGCCTCTGCCAAGGCCACCTCCAGCGTTGCCAGCGCAGTTCTTACCGCCTGAGCCAGCCGCTCGGCACGCGGCGTGGGGCGTACGCCCCCATGCATGCGTTCGAACAGCGGATCGCCCAGCAAATGGCGCAGCCGCGTCACCGCCTGACTGGCTGCGGGCTGGGAAAGACCCAGCTCCTGCGAAGCGCGGCTGACGCTGCCGTGGCGGAACACCGCATCGAAAACACGCAAGAGATTGAGATCCAGACCTGATATATCCATTAAACGAATATCTCTTAGATGATTTATTCAATTGCTGGAAATTATCTCCAAAGGCAGGATTGATGCCAACAGTGCCAAGGCCCGATGCCAGCCCGATCCAAGGAGAATTTTTTGCCCGCCAACACCGCCCCCAATGCCCAGGCCGCCGAGGTCTTCACCGTGCGCCACGCCGTCATCAACATGCTGCGCGAGCTGGGCATGACGCGCATCTTCGGCAACCCGGGCTCCACCGAGCTGCCCTTGTTTCGCGACTATCCCGAAGACTTCTCATACATCCTCGGCCTGCAGGAAACCGTGGTCGTGGGCATGGCAGACGGCTATGCCCAGGCCACGCGCAATGCCAGCTTCGTGAACCTGCATTCGGCCGCCGGCGTGGGCCACGCCATGGCCAATATCTTCACGGCCTTCAAGAACCGCACGCCCATGGTCATCACGGCCGGCCAGCAGACGCGCTCGCTGCTGCAGTTCGACCCCTTCCTGCATTCCAACCAGGCAGCCGAGCTGCCTAAGCCCTATGTGAAGTGGAGCTGCGAGCCCGCGCGTGCCGAGGACGTGCCCCAGGCCCTGGCGCGGGCCTACTACATTGCCATGCAGGAGCCGCGCGGCCCGGTCTTCGTCTCCATTCCCGCCGATGACTGGGATGTGCCCTGCGAGCCCATCACGCTGCGCAAAGTCGGCTTCGAGACCCGACCCGACCCACGCCTGCTGGACAGCATAGGCCAGGCGCTGGAGAGTGCGCGCACACCGGCCTTCGTGGTCGGAGCGGCCGTGGACCGCAGCCAGGCCTTCGAGGCCGTCCAGGCCCTGGCCGAACGCCACCAGGCGCGCGTCTATGTGGCGCCCATGAGCGGACGCTGCGGCTTCCCCGAGGACCATGCGCTGTTCGGAGGCTTCCTGCCCGCCATGCGCGAGCGCATCGTGGACAGGCTTTCGGGCCATGACGTGGTCTTCGTCATCGGCGCACCTGCCTTCACCTACCACGTCGAAGGCCACGGCCCCTTCATCGCCGAAGGCACGCAACTCTTCCAGCTCATCGAGGACCCCGCCATCGCCGCCTGGGCCCCTGTTGGCGACGCGGCCGTGGGCAATATCCGCATGGGCGTGCAGGAGCTGCTGGCCCGCCCCCTGACGCATCCGCGCCCCGCGCTCCAGCCCCGGCCCGCCATACCGGCGCCGGCGGCACCCGAGCCAGGCGAGCTGATGAGCGATGCCTTCCTCATGCACACACTGGCCCAGGTGCGATCGCGCGACAGCATCATCGTCGAGGAGGCGCCTGGCTCGCGCTCCATCATCCAGGCCCATCTGCCCATCTACGCTGCCGAGACCTTCTTCACCATGTGCAGCGGCGGGCTGGGCCACAGCCTGCCTGCTTCCGTAGGCATCGCGCTGGCCAAGCCCGACAAGAAAGTCATAGGCGTCATCGGCGACGGCTCGGCCATGTACGCCATCCAGGCCCTGTGGGGCGCAGCCCATCTGAAGCTGCCGGTCACCTACATCATTGTCAAGAACCGCCGCTACGCTGCCCTGCAGGATTTCTCCAGGGTGTTCGGCTACCGCGAGGGCGAGAAGGTCGAGGGAACGGACCTGCCCGACATCGACTTCGTGGCCTTGGCCAAGGGCCAGGGCTGCGACGGCGTGCGCGTCACCGAAGCCGCCCAACTGCCCCAGGTTCTGCGGGACGCCCTGCGCAGCCCGCGCGCCACTCTGGTCGAAGTCGAGGTCGCCTGACCCGGCCCCGAGCTCTCGGAGACAAGACATGCACAACACACAAGAGTCGCGAGCGGCCACCGTCGGCATCCTGGGAGCGGGGGCCATGGGCACCCTGTTCGGCACCCGGCTGGCCCGGGCCGGCATCCCCGTCACGCTGGTGGATGTCAACGCGCAGCTGCTCCAGGCCATACGCGAGCACGGCGTGCACTGCGAGACCGACCAGGGTCCGCTGCACGCCGGCGTTCAGGCCCTGCAGGCCCATGAGCTGACGCAACCGCCCGCGCGCTGGCTGATCTTCACCAAGGCCGCCCATACCCAGGCCGCGCTGCAAAGCATTGCCCACCTGATAGGGCCCGAGACCCTGCTGCTCAGCCTGCAAAACGGCATAGGACATATCGAGACCCTGCACGGATTTGCCGACTCCCAGCAGATCGCCGTGGGTGTGACGACATGGCCGGCCCGGTTGCTGGCTCCCGGAAAAGTGAGTTCGCTGGGCAGCGGCAAGATCCGCTTCATGCCGCGCACCGGGCAGGCGGACGCCAGGTTCCAGGACTTCTGCGACGACCTCAACCGCGCCGGACTGCATTGCGAGATCGATCCCGAGGTCGAAACCGCCATCTGGGAGAAGCTGGCCTTCAATGCAGCCTTCAACGGCCTGTGCGGCATCACTCGCCAGACCGTTGACGGACTGGCCAGCCCTCTGGGCCGCAGCCTGATCCACGAAGTCCTGGACGAGGTCGTTGCCGTAGCTGCGGCCAACGGCATCGCCGTGGACGCCCTGCGCATCCGGGCCACGGTGGAGGACGCCCTGAACCATCATGTGGGACACCAGCCATCGCTGCTGCAGGACCTGCTGGCGGGGCGCCCCACCGAGACCGACTCCATCCACGGCGCGGTGGTGCGCGCGGGCGAGCGGCATGGCATTGCCACGCCCATGACACGCACCCTGCACCGGCTCATCAGCATGGCACAGCAGCGCACGCCATAGGCCCAGGACTCGGCGAAAACGCATCGAAGGCTCGGGAAAGACAGCCAAACAAAGAGAAAGACAGCATGGCCCGGGCCCACGGATTCAACAACAAGGAGACAACATGCGCAGAACCTTTCTCAAAGCCGGAGCTGCTTGCGGTGTACAGCTCATGCTGGGTGCGGCCCACGCCCAGCAGGCGTCCGCCAGACCCATGGAGTGGGTGGTCGGCTTTGCAGCGGGCGGCGGCTCGGATGCTGTGGCTCGCGGCGTAGCCGAGGCCTGGGCCAAGCCCATCCATCGCAACATCGTGGTGATCAACAAGCCGGGGGCCGGCACCAACATCGCCGCAGAATATGCGGCGCGCTCGCGCGACTATGGCAACCTGGTCTTCACCGCCGACTTCGCCACCCTGGCCGCCAACCCGCATCTGTTCCCCAAGCTGGCCTACAACGCCGAACAGGACTTCGTCCCCATCAGCCTGCTGGCGCGCTTTCCGCTGCTGCTGGTCGTCAACAACGAATTGCCGGTGCGCAGCTTCCAGGAGTTCGCAGCCTGGGCCAAGGCCAACCCCGACAAGCTCAGCTATGGATCTCCCGGGCTGGGCACCCCGCATCACCTGGCCACCGAACTGCTGGCCCAGAAGATGGGCGTGAAGATGACCCACGCGCCCTACCGCGGCGCCGGCCCGGCCATGCTGGATGTGATCGGCGGCCAGATTCCCTTCATGCTGGTGGACAGCGCCGCAGGCCTGCCCCACATCAACACGGGCAAGGTCCGCGCCATCGGCGTGGCCAGCGCGCAGCGGCTCAAAAGCCTGCCCCGCACGCCCACGCTCATCGAGCAGGGCGTGGCCGGCTTCGAGGCATTCGCCTGGCAGGGCCTGGTCGCCCCCAGGGGCACGGATGACGCCACCATCCAGATGTGGTCCAGGACGCTGCAGGAAACCCTGAAGACGCCGGCCGTGCAGGCCCGCTTCGAATCACTGGCCCTGGAGCCCCTGCCCAGCACTCCCGAGCAGATGCGCGAGTTCTGGCTCTCCGAGAAGAAGCGCTGGGGAGAGGTCATCAAGACCGCAGGCATCAAGCTGGACTGATCGATATCAATGACAAGCAGGAAAACGCATATGGAGACTCCCATCACTCAACGCCCTTCTGCGCACAGGCAGTTGCGCGCCCTGATCACCAAGGGCTGGGCCAGCCTGGGCATGGCGCTTTGCCTGGCACCGGCCGCCCAGGCACAGACATGGCCGGATCGCCCCATCCGCCTGATCGTGAACTTCGCCCCTGGCGGCGCCGCCGATGTGATGGGGCGCGCGATCTCTCCCACCATGAGCCAGGTGCTGGGCCAGTCCGTGGTGGTGGACAACAAGCCCGGAGCCAACGGCAATATCGGTATCAGCGAAACCGTGCGCTCTGCCAAGGACGGCTATACGCTGCTGCTGAGCAGCGGCGGCGGCATCAGCATCAATCCGCTGATCTACAGCAAGCTGCCGTTCAACCCTGAAAAGGACTTGATCCCCGTGGCGGCCGTGGCACGCGTGCATGTGTTTCTGGAAACCAACCCCAGCCTTCCCGTGAGCAATGTGCAGGACTTCATCAAGCACCTGCAGGCCAATCCGGGCAAGCTGTCCTACGGCTCGCCAGGCCCGGGCAGCTCGCCTCATCTGGCCGGTGAGATGTTCAAGCGCGCGGCCAAGGTCGATGCCAGCCATATTCCCTACAAGGGTGCCGGTCCGGCCTTGACCGATGTGCTCAGCGGTCAGCTGCAATACTGGTTCGATCCGGGCCCGGGACTCAAGCAGGTCGAGGCCGGCAAGCTCAAGCTGCTGGCCATAGGCAGCCCGCACCGCTCGCCTCTGTACCCCAAGGTACCCACGCTGGCCGAAAGCGGCCTGCCGGGCTTCGATGCCGACACACTGTTCGGCGTCTACGCGCCGGCCGGCACGCCCGCACCCGTGGTGGATGCCGTGCGCGCCAGCGTGATCAAGGCACTGGAGCAAAAAAGCGTGGTCGATGTGATCCAGGGTCTGGGCGCCACGCCCGAGCCGCGCATGAGCCGCCAGGACTTCGTGGACCACCATGCCAAGGAACGCGCCCGCTTTGCACCGCTGATCAAGGAAATCGGCTTGAAAGTGGACTAAGAAATTTCAGTTCAACGTGGGAGTCCGGTTGCCCGAAAACTCCCTTTTGACCGCCCGTCTGAAAGGACCGGTGGTCTTTTTTTGGTTTGTGCAAACAAGCATGCTCAACAGGCGTGCCTACCGACAAAACACCGAGTCAGATCCGAATTTGCGCAAGTCGTGCTTCAGTGGGAGGCCACCGCCACCACTACCGCAGACTCGGCCACCTCCAGCCAGACATTGTCATTGGCCACCAGCCCGCTCATGGCCGGCGCAAAGCCCACGATCTGAGCACCCCAGCTCAAGCGACAGATGGCTTCGTCGGAAGCCAGGCTCTCTTCCGTCACCGTGGCCGCGCCATAGGTCGCGCGCTGCACCACGGCAGGCCAGATATTGATGGGCTGCGTGGACCCTACAGGCCGCTCCTGCCCCAGCCAGACCTTGACGGCCGTGGCCTTGCACAGTGCCAGCACCTGCACGCCGGGTGCCAGACCCAGCAGCTCATAGCTTTCGGGCGTGATACGCGCGGCAATCGTCCAGTCCGAGCCTGCATCGCTTGCGGCACGCAGCCAGACACGGATCTGCCCGCCTATGGACTCGACCTTGAGCACGCTGCAGGGCCACTGATTGCGCATGCTGGTCATCAGGCCCAGATTGGGCTGCCCGCCACCGGGCGTGCCGGCCTGCATGCGCTGCAGCAACTCGCTGCGCAAGCGCATCATGGCCTCGGCAGCATGCAGCAATTCTTCGCCCGCCGGCGTGATCTGTGCACCGCCGCCCCCGGCGCCGCCCACGCTGCGCTCGACCAGCGGCACGCCGGCCAGATTGGTCAGGGTATCGATGGCCTGCCAGGCCGCCTTGTAGCTCACGCCCACATCGCGCGCGGCCTGGGAGATGGAGCCGCTTTGCGCAATCCCGCGCAGGATGGCAATGCGACGGTCGGCCATGTCATAGCCCAGCGCCTGGGAAACCGAGTCGGACGATAGTGCGCCTCCCGGCACAGCCTCGTCGCCGGCCATATCCAATTGTTCTTGTTCGAAATTTTCTGTGTCTGACATAGACCGCCATCATGCCCTGACAGCCAATTTCCTCGCTCGACCTCAGTTGTTCATTCACGTTACACTCGCTATTCCATTAATGAATAGCGAAATTTCAATGACTCAGATCACTGCCCGCTCCACCGGTTTTTCCTTTCAACTGGCTCGCTCTGCGGCCGTGATCGGCACAGTCGTGCTGGGCCTGTGGTCTGCGCAGGCGCAGGCCGCGGAAGTGGCGGTCGCCGTGGCCGCCAACTTCACCGCGCCCATGAAAAAGATTGCGGCCGAGTTCGAGAAGGATACCGGCCACAAGGCCGAGCTGTCGTTTGGCGCCACCGGCAAGTTCTATGCCCAGATCAACAACGGCGCACCCTTCGGCATTCTGCTGGCCGCCGACGACACCACACCCGAGAAGCTGGCCAAGGAAGGCAAGGGCGTGACCGATTCGCGCTTCACCTACGCCATCGGTACGCTGGTGCTGTGGAGCCCCAAGGCCGGCTATGTGGACGACAAGGGCGATGTGCTCAAGAGCGGCGACTACAAGCACATCGCGATTGCCAATCCCAAGCTGGCCCCTTACGGAACAGCTGCCATGGAAGTGCTGAACAAGCTCGGCCTGAGCGCACAGGTACAGCCCAAGGTGGTGATGGGCGAGAACATCGCCCAGACCTACCAGTTCGCGGCCACCGGCAATGCGCAGCTGGGTTTTGTGGCGCTGTCCCAGGTCATGGAGAACGGCAAGATCCGCGAGGGTTCGGCCTGGCAGGTGCCCGGCAACATGCATGAACCCATTCGCCAGGACGCCATTGTGCTCAACAGCGCCAAGGACAACGAAGCCGCTGCGGCTTTGATGAAGTACCTGCGCAGCCCCAAGGCACATGACATCATCCGCTCCTATGGTTATAGCTTCTGACGCTTGACCGGCAAATCCTGGAGCTCAGACCAATCCGCTCTACCCTTGGCGCTGCTCGGCTAAGCTGGGCGCTCCAAGGGTCTTTTTTTACGATTTGCGCAAATTCGGATCGGACATGGTGCTTTGCCGATAGAAATGTCCGTTGTGCATGCTTGTTTGCGCAAGTCCTGTTTTTGATTCCATGCAACTGAATGCCGAAGACTACGCAGCCATCTGGCTCACGCTCAAGCTCGCGGGCGTGACTACCGTGCTGCTCATGCTGTTGTGCACACCGCTGGCCTGGTGGCTGGCCCATACCCGTTCGCGCTGGCGCGGCCCGATCGGTGCCGTGGTGGCGCTGCCGCTGGTACTGCCGCCCACCGTCATCGGCTTTTATCTGCTGGTCACCATGGGCCCCAATGGACCCATAGGCAAGCTCACGCAGGCCATGGGCCTGGGCAATCTGCCGTTCACCTTTGCCGGCCTCGTGGTCGGCTCGCTGATCTACTCCATGCCATTCACCGTGCAGCCGCTGCAGCGTGCCTTCGAGGCATTGGGCCCGCGCCCCATGGAGGCTGCCGCCAGCCTGGGCGCCAGTCCGCTGGACCGCTTCCTGACCGTGGCCCTGCCGCTGGCGCGTCCCGGATTCATCACTGCCGCCGTGCTGACCTTTGCCCACACCGTGGGCGAATTCGGCGTGGTGCTGATGCTGGGCGGCAACATCCCCGGCGTCACGCGCGTGGTCTCGGTACAGATTTACGACCATGTGGAAGCCATGGAGTACGGCCACGCCCATATGCTGGCGGCCGGCATGGTGGTGTTCTCCTTCATCGTGCTGCTGGCTTTGAACTGGCTGCAACCCAAAGCGGAGCGCCGCGCATGACAGCCACCAATTTCATCGCCGCACAGCTCAGGCTGAGCCGACCGGACTTTGAACTCGATGTGGATCTGCAACTGCCCGGCCAGGGGGTCACGGCCCTGTTCGGGCCTTCGGGCTGCGGCAAGACCAGCTGTCTGCGCAGTCTTGCCGGGCTTGAACGGGCGCAAGGTCGCGTCACCGTCAACCAGACCGTATGGCAGGACGATACCAGCCGACAATGGCTGCCCACGCACCAGCGCGCACTCGGTTATGTGTTTCAGGAGGCCAGCCTGTTTCCGCATCTGTCGGTGCAGCGCAATATCGACTACGGTCTCAAGCGCACGCCGCAGGAACGCCGCAAGGTCTCCAAGGAGCGGGCCGTGGAACTGCTGGGCATCAGCCATCTGATGGATCGCATGCCCGCCACGCTTTCGGGCGGCGAACGCCAGCGCGTGGCGATTGCACGGGCTCTGGCCACCAGCCCCGAAGTGCTGCTCATGGACGAGCCCCTGGCCGCGCTCGACGCCCAGCGCAAGGCCGAGGTTCTGCCCTATCTGGAGCAGTTGCAGCGGCATCTGCGGATTCCCGTGATCTATGTGAGCCACTCCATGGACGAGGTTGCGCGCCTGGCCCAGCATATGGTGCTGCTCGGCGCGGGCAAGGTGCTGGCGCAGGGCTCCGTCACCGAATTGCTCTCCAGCCTCGATCTGCCGCTGGCCCATGGCGACGTGGCCTCCAGCGTGGTCCATGCCACAGTGCAGGCCCATGACGCTGCCGATCATCTGAGCACCCTGATCTTCGACGGAGGCCGGCTGCAGCTCGTCATGGCCAGACCGCGCGAGCCGGGCAGCCAGGTGCCGCTGCGCGTGCAGGCACGCGATGTCAGCCTGAGTCTGCTCAGGCCCGAGGGCAGCAGCATTCTCAACATCCTGCCGGTGCAGGTGCTGGGCCTGCGCGAGGACGGGCCGGGGCAGGTCATGGTCTCGCTGCAGGCGGGTGGCACCCGGCTGCTGGCCAGAATCACCCGGCACTCGGCCAAGGCCTTGCAACTGCAGGCCGGCATGCCGGTGTATGCACAGATCAAAGGGATGGCACTGCTGGACTGAGCCCAGCGCATCCGCCCCTTGCCGGCAAGGGATGCGCCTGCTGACTATCATCAGCCCATGACCGAGTCCGCCTGCCTCATCCCTGCCCAGCCGATAGCACCGCTGCACACCCATGCCGTGAGCTTCTTCAACGCCGGGCAGCAGGAGCGCCAGGAGCGCGTGCTGGCGGCCGAGGTGCCGATCGCGCTGGTCTTCAACGGCATCTCGCATGCGGTGATGATGGGCTCGCCCACCGATGTGGAGGACTTTGCGCTGGGCTTTGCGCTGACCGAGGGCATCATCGACAGCGCCGCGGACTGCTACGGCATCGAAGCCCGCCCCGTGTCTGCCGCTGCGGCCGGCCTGCCCGAAGGCATGGACGGCATGGAAGTGCAGCTCGACATCGCCTCGCGCTGCTTTGCCCGGCTCAAGGACAAACGCCGCAGCATGACGGGCCGCACGGGTTGCGGCGTCTGCGGAGTCGAGAGCTTTGCGGCGCTGGATCTGTCGTTTGATGCCCTGCCGCCCCAGGACTGGCTGGAGCAGGTCGACGCAGCCACCGTGCTCAAGGCGATTGACGCCCTGCCGCCACACCAGATTCTCAATGCCGAGGCCGGCGCCATCCATGCCGCAGGCTGGGCCACGCTGGCCGGCGACATCACGGATGTGCTCGAAGACGTGGGCCGCCACAATGCGCTGGACAAGCTGGTCGGCCGGCTGGCCCGCACAGGCCGCCTCGGCGAGCCCGGCTTTGTGCTGCTGTCCAGCCGCGGCAGCCATGAACTGGTGCGCAAATGCGCCAAGGTCGGCATCGCGGCGCTGGCCACGATTTCCGCGCCCACCTCCATGGGCGTGCGCATGGCCGAGCTGACGGGCCTGCGCTTCTGGGGGCTGTGCCGTCCGCCCAAGGCCGTGCTCTATGCTGCGGGCGGCAAAGCCTGAGCAAGCCCTGCTGCCAAGCGCCAGCCTCTAGAATCACGGCATTGCGGCCATGACTCCAGCTCTGACCGCCCCACGATCAGCCCCTGGATATACACCATGAACCGCTGCACCACCGACCTCATCAGCCGCCGCTTCGTGGCCTGCGCCCTGCTGGCCGCTGCCGCCAGCGCCGGCCTGCCGGCCCTGGCCCAGGGCCTGCCCTCGGACGACACGCGCAACTTTCCGCCCACGGCGCAGTTCGGCGAACTGACGGTCACCCATTTCCCCGAAGTGGCCATCAACGGCACGGCCATTCGCACCACACCCGGCTTTCGCCTGTTCAGCCGCGAACGCAGCCTGGTCTTTGCCAGCAACTATGCAGGCCAGAAGCTGCTGGTGGGCTATGTGATCGAGCCACAGACGCAGGGTCTGCACACGGCCTGGATTCTGACCCCGGCCGAAATCGAGAAATACAAGCCGATCCAGCCGCGCACCCTGCTGCAGCGCGTGTTCGGCAGCTGAGTCCGGCCCGCGCCGGCCGCTATTGATTGACGAACTGCTTGCGTTTTTTCAGCAAGCTTTTCGAACTGTTTCCATATCCAAATCGAGTGATGGCAAGCGCCAGCCGCTATCACTTTGTGCTTGCAGACTCTGCAAGCCCACCTGACAAGAGCGCCCCATGAGCAAGAAAGTCTTTATCAAAACCTTTGGCTGCCAGATGAACGAGTACGACTCGGACAAGATGGCCGATGTGCTGGGCGCGGCCCAGGGTTACGAGCCCACACAGAACGTGGACGAGGCCGACCTGATCCTGTTCAACACCTGCTCGGTGCGCGAGAAGGCCCAGGAAAAAGTATTCAGCGATCTGGGCCGCATCCGCCATCTCAAGGAAAAAGGCGTGCTGATCGGCGTGGGCGGCTGCGTGGCCAGCCAGGAGGGTGCCGAGATCATCAAGCGCGCTCCGTTTGTCGATGTGGTCTTCGGTCCCCAGACCCTGCACCGCCTGCCCGAGCTGCTCAATCAGCGTGCGGCCAAGGCCAAGCCCCAGGTCGATATCTCCTTCCCCGAAATCGAGAAGTTCGACCACCTGCCACCGGCGCGCGTGGAAGGCGCTTCGGCCTTTGTCTCCATCATGGAGGGCTGCTCCAAATATTGCAGCTACTGCGTCGTGCCCTATACACGCGGCGAGGAAGTCAGCCGCCCCTTCGAGGACGTGCTGGTGGAAGTCGCGGGCCTGGCCGAGCAAGGCGTCAAGGAAATCACGCTGCTGGGCCAGAACGTCAACGCCTACCTGGGCAAGATGGGCGACAGCAGCGAGATGGCCGACTTCGCGCTGCTGCTGGAATATGTGGCCGAGATTCCCGGCATCGAACGCATCCGCTACACCACCAGCCATCCCAACGAGTTCACGCCGCGCCTGATCGAGGCCTACGCCAAGATTCCGCAACTGGTCAGCCATCTGCATCTGCCTGTGCAGCATGGCAGCGACAAGATCCTCATGACCATGAAGCGCGGCTACACGGCCATGGAATACAAGAGCACCATCCGCAAGCTGCGTGCCATCCGCCCCGATCTGGCCATGAGCAGCGACTTCATCGTGGGCTTCCCCGGCGAGACCGAGGAGGACTTCCAGAAGATGATGAAGCTCATCCACGATGTGCGCTTCGACAACTCGTTCAGCTTCATCTTCAGCCCCCGCCCCGGCACGCCTGCAGCCAATCTGCACGACGACACGCCGCACGAAGTCAAGCTGCGCCGCCTGCAGGAGCTGCAGGCCGTGATCAACACCAACATCAAGGAGATCAGCGAAGAGCGTGTCGGCACGGTGCAACGCCTGCTGGTCGAAGGCGTGAGCAAACGCGACGGCAGCGAGCTGATGGGCCGCACCTATTGCAACCGCGTGGTCAACTTCCCCGGCAACGAGCGTTTGATCGGACAGATGGTGGATGTGAAGATTACCGAAGCCAAGGCTTACACCTTGCGCGGCGAAGTCCTGGTCAAGGATTGACAGCCCGACAGTCCCCGGCCTCATCCACACAAAGCCTGCCGGCAATGCCAAGGCAGGCTTTTTTCATGACTGGTTATAAATTCTGTAACAAATGGTGACCCCTTGCCGGATGGCACACGCCTCTTCAATCCGCCGCTAGGATGGTGGCCTATTGGGGCCAAGCTGCCTCGGATTGAACTCTGGACACCATGAACCAAACTGCCGCACTGCAGGGCGATGCCATCTACGCCCTGCTGGATCAAGCCCATGAGCTACTGAACGACTACAACGACGACAAGCCCGGCAGCATCAGCCGTCAGGAGCGCATCGCCGCTGCGGTGGAATTGATGGGGCAGCAGAACTTTGCCCCTGCCACCGTGCAGGAGCTCGAGCGCGTTCACGACTTCTGGCTCTACCTCGATCAGCCCGAAGCGGCCAACAAGCTGCTGCAGCAGCATCGCGGCACTGCCCTGGCCGCTGCCGACGAACTGAGCCCCGCAGAAGCCGCGCTGCGCCTGAGCCTCAGCGACATCCAGAGCCGCATGGGCTTTGACCAGCCCTCCGCGCAAGCCTTGCTGGGTTCGACGGCACAGGCCATTGCCGGGCTGCCCGAGGATGTGGACAGCGACAACTACTGGCATGGCTGGCACTGGATGGCTTCTCAGCTCCAGGCCTGGGAAGCTGCGGCCACGGGCCTTGAGCTGCAACGCGCCCAGGAGCGTCGCAACCCCGACCTGGCCGAAGATGCGGCCTATCTCGATGCCATCCTCTGCGTTCGCAAGGCGGAAATGGCCCACAAAAGCGGCCACACCAGCGAGGCCGCCAGCCTCGTGCAGAACGCCATCAATATATTGCGCGATGCCGCGCCCGATCAGCAGGTGGACTTTGACCGCTGGATGACGCTGGCCGACCATGTGCTGCCGCTGGCCCCGCAAAGCCTGCCAGCCCTGCTCATGGCCTGTGAGCAACAGCTCGCCCGTCTGGAGAACCCGCCACCATCGCAAGCCGTCAAGGCGCATCGCCAGGTCAAGATCGTGCGGCTGCAGGCCCAGGCCTGCGCTCAGGCCGGTCAGTTGGAGGCAGCTCTGCAACTGGCCCCTCAGGGACACTTCGGACTGACGGATGACTCGGGCGATCCCTTCACCGCCTCCTGGCTGGGCTGGCTGGAGCAGACCGGGCGCCTGAAGCAAGCCGCCGATCTGGCGCTTCAGAGCGTGCTCCACGCTCGTCCCGTCTCGGCCGTGGCCGCTTTTCAGCTGGCCAAGGAACAGTTCAGCAACGACCCGGCCAACGCCATCACCTGGGCGCTGGTTCTGGCCATTGGCCAGACTGACGAAGACATGCGCCAGCTGCTCGCACAAGAGGAAGTGCCACTGCATCCGGCGGATTTCTATCTGAACATGGTGCGCGCAGCCCAGCCGGCGCATCCGGTGCTGGCTCTGCTCGACGGCCTGCGTCTGGCACGCAAGCGCCAGATGGAGCAGGCTCTGCCGCTGCTGGAAATCGGCGTGGGCCAGCACCCCGAGATGGCCGACAGCGACAAGCTGCCCGCGCTCTGGGCTGCCCGCTTTGCCGCGCTGCCGCTGGAAGAAGCGCTGGCTCGGCCTTTTCCCCAGGGCCATGGCGCGCACTGGTGCTACGCCGCCGGCGTGGTCCTTGACGATGCAGACGATCTGGCACCGCTGATGGGTGGCAAGAAGAAAGTGCCTGCGCAGGAGGTGCGCGAGCCTCTGGTCGTGCGCTACTACGAGGAGGGTCTCGCCCGCTTCGAGCATTTCTGGGCGACTGGCCAGGGCCGCTTCAAGGATGGCGACCTGCATGTGTACTCCATGCTCTGCAACAACCTGGCCATCAAGTACCGCTTCATGGACCGCTACGACGAGGCCGCCGAGCTGCACCACAAGGGACTGGGCAGCAGCCCGTTTGCCGAGCATCACAACGGCCTGCTGTGGTGTGCCGTGGGCAAGGATGACGACGCGCAGACCGTGGTCGAGGCCGAGCGCCTGTGGCATTTCGCCCAGGAGCATGGCTACAGCCGCCATGAACCCACGCGTTACTTCTCCACCGTCGCCCTGTCGCTCTACAAGCTCAACCGCGATGACGAGATCAGCATCTGGATGGAGCGTCTGGACCAATGGTTCCACGACCTGGATGAAGACGAGCAGCGCGACGTGCGCCGCAACTACCTGGCGTCCCTGATGTCCATGCTGGACTTTTTCTCCAGCACACGCCCCGAGCTGGTGCTGCCGCGCCTGCGCGCGCATCAGCAAGAAGTCATTGCGCTGCAGGACTGCTATCCGCTGCGCCGCCTGGCCTGTGCGCTGGAAGCCTACCCCGAGCTGCTGGAAGAATCCGTGGCACTGCACAAGCAGGCCAACAGCTATCTGGACAAGGACGACGACGAGGACGAGCGGCGCATGTCGCAGTCCGGCATAGAGCGCGCCGTGCGCAAGCTGGCCGAGCGCGACGCCCAGGCCGGCGCTGCGGCATCGGGTCGCAAACCATGGTGGAAATTCTGGTGAATCAGGTCATCGAAAAAGCCGCTGCCGCCAGTGCCTACAAGGCGCGCGATGTCGTCAACGCCCCGGCCATCAAGCAGCGCATCAAGGAGCGCAGCGCAGAGCGTGGCGACGCAGCCGATGTCGCGGTCTGGCTGGGCAACCACTTCTACCGCCATGTGGTGGGCAATCTGCAGGCCGACGAGCCTGCCGTGCTGCGCATTGCCGACGTCCGGCAGTTGCAGGAGCTGGCCGGCCGTCAGCAGCCGCCGGCCTGGGCGCTGGAGCGGCTGGAGCGCAGGCAGGCCGGCTTCGAGCTGCCCGAGCTCTGGTGGGTGCAGCCCGACAGCGCGGCCCTGCTGGCGCTGGAGACACGGCTGGTGGAATTTCTCTCCACCCGCAAGGGCACCTCTCTCGAAGGCAAGCTGCAGCGCGTGAACTGCCCACAGGCGCTGGCGCGCTGGACGCTGGAGCATCTGGCTTTCGAGAAAAAACAGAACAGCGGCCGGGTCGAGCACAGCCAGAGCGCCGTGCACGGGCTGCTGCGTGGCCAGCACGGTACCTTTGTGGAGTTTGACGGCACAAGTGCGCAGATGCGCCAGGAAATGGCCTATGAAAGCCAGATGATGGGCCACTGCGTGGGCCAGTTTGCCAACCGCAAGTCCTTCAGCGGCGGCTATGGAGAACATTACGCCGAGGGTCTCGAGTCGGGGCGCATGCGGCTGTTCAGCTACCGCACGGGCACTGCACAGCCCCGCATCACCGTCAATGCCTATGTGCAAAAGGACGGCAAGCTTCAGATCGAGCAGATCAAGGGCAAGCAGAACCGACCGCCGATTGCGCGCTATATGCCCGATGTGGTGACTCTGCTCAACCATCTGCCGCTCAATGACGAGGTGCCCGAGGACGCGCTGTCCATGGGCATTGTGCGCCGCCCGCCCGAGCTGCTGAAGTCCCATCCAGGGCTGGCGCCCTGGTGCTCGGTGCAGGAGCTGCAGACCGACGACGAGCAACTGTGGCTGATGCAGCAGCACCCCGCCCTGCTGCCCCGGCTCAATCTGCAGTCACCACTGATGCAGTGGATGGTGGCGGCACGCAAGGACTCGCTGGACAGCGAAGTCATTGAACGCATGCCCAAATCCGCCGCACTGAAACAGAGCTTGCTGATGGCCAAAAAGCGTCCCGGTCGCCCAGGAGTTCGCACATGAGCGGATGGACGATCTTTCTGCTCATCGTGGCCCTGATCTACTGGGTGCTGCGCGGCGGCTTCAAGCGCCTCAAGGAGGCCAAGCAACGCGGCGACATCATCAGCTACCAGGCGGGCAGCCAGGAGCGCAACTGGGCCCTGGCCCTGGCCCACCCCATGGCCTACCACGCCATGCAAGGCGGCTTTGCCAGCGATCTGCATGGCGCTGACGATGCGCTGGCCAGGCAGTTGCGCCCCATGATCCTGCACCATCTTGGCCTGCGCACCGACCTCAGCGACGAACAGGTGCGCCAGCAACTGCCCGACGCACTGCGCCAGCGCTGGTTCATGCTGGATCTGCAGCGCCTGCAGCGCAGCGACGACGTGCGCGCCGCAATGGCGTTTGCCTGCGCGCGCGTGACCTTTTTTGTGCGCAGCGCCAGGCTGCTGGAATGGACGGACGAAGCCCTGCATTGGGATATCCTTCAGCTCAACGCCCAGCGCGCCCAGCAATGCTTCGACAGCTGGCTTGCTTTCGGCCAGGCCTATGCCCAGGGCCGCGCTCAATGGCTGGCACAAGGCCGCAGCGATGTGCTGGGCAAGGCTTTCACGACCGAGGAAGTGGCGCAATGGGTGACGCAGGAGCAGCACCCCTGGCATGCGATGAGCTGGAATCTGCCGCTGACCGGCGATGAGGCAAAGCCCGCCTCCGAGCCTGCGGCATAAGTGCAGGCCCCCCGCAAAAACCGAGGGACTGCCAGGCAGTCCCTTTTTACATCCGCAGCGCAGGCGTTCAGGCAAAGATGCTTCGGGCTTCCGTGAATCGCTTGGCGAAGTACACATTGTCCATGCGTACCCGCTGCACCGTTCCGCCGCTGGACGGCGCGTGCACAAACTGTCCGTTGCCCACAAAAATTCCCATATGGGAATAGCGCCCGCCCAGAGTGTTGAAGAACACAAAGTCGCCGCGCATCAGATCGCGTCCGTCCACCGGGTTGCTGGCCTGCGCCCATTGCGATGTGGTGCGGGGCAGGCGCATTTCCGTGATGCCCCCCACGGCCCACTGAATCAGGCCGCTGCAGTCAAAACCGCCTTCAGGCGAGTTGCCGCCATAGGTGTAAGGCGTGTTGACCACCAGCATGGTGCGCGCCAGCAGCGACTCGCGCAGCTCTGCATCCAGACTCAGGGCATTGGCCGGGCGCACGGAAGATCCACCTTGCGCAGCAGGCCGGGGCTTGTCTTTGGTGGTGGAACACCCTGCCAGCACCGCAAGCAGCGAACCCGCCAGCATCAGCGCGCCGCGGCGCTCCAGACATTGAGGCAGAGGTTGCCGCTGACCCGCCTCCACGAAAGTCCTGTCTTGTAGCTTCATGGAAAGGCATGTTCTCAGAAAGCCGCCCATACAGCCACCTTCTACCCACAATTACTGCGCTTCTTTACAAAAAAGTGAGCTGCTCTCGCTTGTCATTCCTTTGATTCAGATGCATTTCTCATCAAAACCCATGAACAACAAGCGCAAGCAGCTCACTTTTTATAGATCGCTGATCTCAAACCAAGCACACCCCAACTCAGGGACAGCGAGCAAGCGCCGCCTCGCAGCGAGGCTGTCGTCCCCCTTGGGGGCGCCTGGCCAGGGGAAGCCGCGCAGCGGCTCAGGGGGATCAAATATCAGAACGGCAGCTTGGGCATGCCGCCGCCGCCCATCATGCCCTTCATGGCCTTCATGCCGCCCATCTTCTTCATCATCTTCATCAGACCGCCGCCCTTGAACTTCTTCATCATGGTCTGCATCTGCTCGAACTCCTTGAGCAGGCGGTTGACTTCCTGCACCTGTACGCCGGCGCCGTCGGCAATACGCTTTTTGCGCGTGGCCTTGATCAGGGCGGGGTTCTTGCGCTCCTTGAAGGTCATGGAGCAGATGATGCCTTCCTTGCGCTTGATCTCGCGCTCGGCCTTGTCCATGTCGACCTGACCGGCCTTGCCGGCCAGCTCGGCGGGCAGCTTGTCCATCAGGGTCGAGAGACCGCCCATCTGCTTCATCTGCTGCAGCTGGGCCAGAAAGTCGTTGAGGTCGAAGCCGTCACCGCTCTTGAGCTTCTCGGCCATCTTCTGCGCGGCTTCCATGTCCACGCCCTTGGTGACCTGCTCGACCAGGGCCACGATGTCGCCCATGCCCAGCACGCGCTGTGCGTGGCGGTCGGCATCGAAGACTTCCAGGCCGTCGATCTTTTCCGAGACACCGGCGAACTTGATGGGCGCGCCCGTGATCTGGCGCACCGACAGCGCCGCACCGCCGCGCGAATCGCCATCGAGCTTGGTCAGCACGATACCGGTCAGCGGCAGCGCTTCCTTGAAGGCCTTGGCCGTGTTGACCGCATCCTGGCCCTGCATGGCATCGACCACGAACAGGGTTTCGACGGGCTTGAGCGTGGCGTGCAAATCCTTGATTTCGGCCATCAGCAGCTCGTCGATGGCCAGACGGCCGGCCGTATCCACCAGCAGCACATCGAAGAAATGCTTTTTGGCGTAGTCGATCGCGGCCACGGCGATATCGTGAGGCTTCTGGTCCGGCGTGGAGGGAAACCACTCAGCGCCAGCCTGGGCCGTCACGGTCTTGAGCTGCTCGATGGCCGCAGGGCGATACACGTCACCCGAGACCGTGAGCACCTTTTTCTTGCGCTTTTCGATCAGATGCTTGGCCAGCTTGGCCGTGGTGGTGGTCTTGCCTGCGCCTTGCAGACCCGCCATCAGAATGACGGCGGGAGGCTGGGCATTGAGGTTGATGTCGGCCACGCCTTCGCCCATGGTCGCCGCCAACTCCTTGTTGACGATGGACACCAGCACCTGGCCGGGCTGCAGCGAGCTGATGACTTCCTGGCCCAGCGCCTTTTCCTTGACGCGGGCAATGAAGTCGCGCACCACAGGCAGGGCCACGTCGGCCTCCAGCAAGGCCATGCGCACTTCGCGCAGCATGTCCTGCACATTGGACTCGGTGATGCGGGCCTGGCCGCGCATCTCTTTGACAAGGCGCGAGAGTTTATCGGTGAGTGCGGAGGCCATAAGCAAAAAGCATTCGAAAGTTATGGATGGACGGGAGTCGTGCGCGAGCGCGCAGCACGACTCTCCGGGCAGCTTGCGGACCCAGCTCAGGCGAGGCGAAGCTGCATGAACAGGCATTTTACCCGCTGCCCTTGATTGACGATGCCCCGCAGGCTTGTCCGTGATCTGCCTCAGGCGTGCAAGGTCGCTGCGCCCTGCCCCACAGCTCCCTCGAAAAAGAGACCAGGCCGGTCCTGAATAGACCTGAATGGACCTGAATCGAGCTCTGCTGCAAGTCCTTGCTCGTGGCGCAGGACTGGCCGGCTGGGCGGGAAGACTGGAGGCATCGCCCGGCTGGAGAAAATCCTTGAAGAACGGGCTCGAAAGTCGACGATCTGCTCGCAAGCGCTCAAACCCACGCTCATGACCGGGTTCAGGCAGTGCTTTATGCACAAAATTGCCGGACGGCAGCGGCCTGCAAAAGATGAGTGCGGGCCAGCGGCACTATCATAGAAAGCATGCTCTCCCAACCGCTCACCGCAGCTGGCCCCATTGGCTGGATCCTGGCCATGGCCGCAGCCATTGCCTACGCCATTCCTGCACTTGCCACCCAGCACCTGCAAGAAGCCGGTGCCCGTCGCTGCCTGCGCCTGGCCTGGGCACTGCATGCCCTGCTGCTGGGCTGGGGTCTGCTTGGCGAGCTGCCGCACTTCGGCTTTGCTCCTGCACTCTCTATCACTGCCTGGCTGGTGCTGACCGTCTATGTGGTGGAGCAGCAGCTCTATCCGCAGCTGCGCTCGCGCTGGCCTCTGTCCATGCTGGGCAGCGTGGCCGTGCTTCTGGCCGTGGTGTTCCCCGGCACACCGCTGCACGTCAACGCTTCGCCCTGGCTGCCGCTGCATCTGGCTCTGGGTATTGCTTCCTACGGCCTGTTTGCCGCAGCCGTCGTTCATGGTGCGCTGATGAGCCATGCCGAGCGGCAGATGCGCCAGGGCGGCGACCATGACAGCGGACTGCCGCTGCTGACGCTGGAGCGGCTGACCTTCCGTTTTGTCGGAGCAGGCTTTGTGCTGCTGACCGCCACACTGGCCGCAGGCTGGCTGTTTGGCGAGCAGCTCTACGGCAAGGCATGGGTGTGGAATCACAAATCCATTTTCTCCCTGCTGTCCTGGCTGGCATTTGCCGTGCTGCTGTTCGGCCGCAAGCGATTCGGCTGGCGCGGCCAGAGCGCCGTACGTGTTCTTTATATCGGCGCCATCTTTTTGCTGCTGGCCTATGCCGGCTCGCGGTTTGTGATTGAAGTCCTGCTGGAGCGCGCAGCATGAAGTATTTGCTGGTCCTGCTGGTCGTGGTGGTAGCTGTCGGAATCTGGCGCAGCAAACGCCGCGCAGAAGTGGCCGAGCAGACCAGGCCTGCCAGCACCCCCAAGCAGGCACAGACCATGGTAGCTTGCGCTCACTGCGGCCTTCACCTGCCGCAAGCAGATGCCGTGAGCGACGCCTCGGGCAAGATCTTCTGCAGCGCAGAACACCGCCGCCTGGCCCAGCAAGACACTGCCCGCCACTGACCGCATGGTGAACTCCGCCTCGCCCTGGCAGCACACCGCCATCCCGCTCGATGAAGCCATCAGCCGGCGCGCGGACGCCAGTCTCAACGCTCCGTTCGTGCGCCTGTGGCAGGCCTTCCTCAGCGGCCGCGTGCTTCTGGCGCTGGCCCTGGTGCTGCTGCAGACGCTGAATCTGCAGCTGCAGAACATCAGCTCTCCCCTGGCCTGGCTGATCTGCTTCACCTATCTGACGCTGACCGTCGTGCTGCGCCTGGCTGCCGGACGTCATTTGCCGGCGCCTCGCGCAGCCCTGCAATGGCTGCCCGTGATCGGCGTCGACATTGCGGCGATCTTTCTGCTGCAGATCTTTCAGGTCGGCTCGCTCAACTACACCGCGCTGCTGGCCATTCCCGTCCTGATCTCCTCGGCGCTGGGCGGACTGATGCTGGCCTTTGGCACCACGGCCAGCATCACGCTGCTGACGCTGGCCTACACCTTCTGGCAATACCATGGCGGGCTCAACGACGGCGCCCAGTCTTACTACCAGACGGCTTTTTCCTGCGCCGGCTATTTCTGCGTGGCCTATCTCACGCACGAGCTGGCCAAGCGTGTCCGGCGCGAGCGTTCCCAGGCCCTGTTCAACCGCTTGCGCACCCAGACCCAGGAGCAGGTCAACAGTCTGGTGATCAACCACTTCTCCGACGGCGTGCTGGTGGTCGACTCGAGCTTGCTGGTTCTGCAGGCCAACCCAGCTGCCTTGCAGCTGCTGGGCCTGCCCATAGATCACCCCCAGCCTTTTTCCCTGCAGGCCCACAGCTGGTGGGAGCCGCTGGCGCATTCAACACAAGCCAGCTTTGCCCATGCCCGCCCGCTGTCCGCCACGATTCACCTGCAGGCTCATGAACGACACGGCGCCACGGGCATGCATGTGCGCACACGCATCACCGAAGTTTCGGCGCCCTATCTGGACGAGGGTCCGCAGGCGCAAGCCAGCCATTCGCTTTGCGTCATGTTTCTTCACGACCTGCGCGAAATGGAAGCGCAGCTGCGCACCGAAAAGCTGGCTTCCATGGGCCGTATGTCGGCTGCCGTGGCCCATGAAATACGCAACCCGCTGGCCGCCATCACCCAGGCCAATGCGCTGCTGGCTGAAGACCTGGCGAGCCAGCCCGGTCCCCAACAGCTATGCCGGATCGTGGGGCAAAACGCCGACCGACTGGCCCGCATCGCCGAAGAAATCCTCAACCTGGCACGCGTGCAGCAGGGCGCAGAAACCCATCAGGGCCAGTCGCTGCCGCTGGACACCCTGCTGGCCCAGATCAGCCATGAATGGCGCACACAGGCCGCTCCGCCGCGCCAGCTTCTGCTGCGGCTCAATGCAACGGCCCGCCATATCCTGTTCGATGAAGAGCATCTGCGCCGCGTGCTGATCAACTTGCTGGACAATGCCCAGCGCCACCGCAGCCATGCCGGCAATGAAGCGGGCCTGCAGTTGATCAGCGGCCACGGGCCCTTGAACGGTCAGATCCAGGGTCTCGCACCGCAGGACGACACCTACTGGTTCATGGTCTGGAGTGATGGAGCGCCGCTGGAGTCCAGCGTCGAGCGCCATCTGTTCGAGCCGTTCTTCTCCTCTCAAAGCCGCTCCAGCGGCCTCGGACTCTATATATGCCGCGAGCTGTGCCAGCGCTACGATGCCTCCATCAGCTATCAACGCCTGGCTCGCAGCACACCGCAAGGCGAGGTGAACGGCAATGCCTTTATCGTGACTCTGCGCAGCGGCCCTTCATCCCTCGCGAGCCACTCCCTGTTTGACTCGATCATGGTGTAAGCCCAGTGACATCATCGCCTCACTCATCCGCAGCGGCCAGCATTCTCGTGGTCGATGATGAACCGGATCTGCGCACGCTCTACGAGCTGACCTTGTTGCGGGAAGGCTACCGCGTGGAAACCGCGGGCTCGGTCCAGGAAGGCATGACTCAGTTGCAAGGTCGCAATTTCGATGTCTTGATTACCGATATGCGCCTGCCCGACGGGATCGGCATGGAGCTGCTGCTGCAGCTGCGCGATCAGTCGCGCAGCGAGCGCTGCATCGTCATGACGGCCTACGGCTCTGCCGAAAACGCCGTCGAGGCCCTGCGCGCGGGCGCGTTCGACTATCTGACCAAGCCCGTGGACCTGCGCCAGTTCCGTCAGGTCGTGGCTTCGGCCGTGCAAGGCATTGGCGCAGTGCCCAAGCCCGGCAACCCGCAGGCCAGCGACAGCTCGGCCGCCAGCGGCACTGGTGCGGGAACGCCAGCTGGCGCCCTGGAGGCTCTGGTTGGCAAGTCTCAGGCCATGCAGCTGGTCAAGCAGCGCATTGCCAAGGTCGCCAAAGGCATGGCTCCCGTGCTGATCCACGGTGAATCCGGCACGGGCAAGGAACTGGTGGCACGCGCCCTGCACGGCTGCAGCCAGCGGGCCGACGGTCCCATGGTCGCAGTCAACTGCGGCGCCATTCCGGAAAGCCTGCTCGAAGCCGAGTTCTTCGGTGCCCGCAAGGGCTCCTACACCGGTGCCACGCAGGACAGGCCCGGCTACTTCCAGGCCGCGCAGGGCGGCACCTTGTTTCTCGATGAAATCGGCGACCTGCCCCTGGCCATGCAGGCGAAGCTGCTGCGCGCCATTCAGGAGCGCAAGATTCGTCCGCTGGGCAGCACCCAGGAAGAAGCCGTCGATGTGCGCATCGTCAGCGCCACCCACCGCGACCTGGTAGCGGAAGTGCAGGCAGGCAATTTCCGCCAGGACCTGTTCTATCGCCTCAATGTCATCGAAATCGAGCTGCCCGCGCTGCGCGAGCGCCGTGAAGACCTGGGCCAGCTATGCCAGGCCTTGCTGCAAAAGCTGGCCCGCGAGTCCGGACTGGCTACGCCGGAGCTGGACAACATCAGCCTGAGCCAGATAGCCCGGCTCCCGCTGCCTGGCAATGTGCGCGAGCTGGAGAACGTGCTGCACCGCGCCATTGCACTGGGCGAGGAAGGCCCGCTGCGTCTGCCCGAATCCGGCGTGCCGGCCGAGTGCGCTGGTGTGGTGGCAGCGGCTTCCTCGGGCGCTTGGGCATCGAGCGCACCGCCGCCGCACGCTCAGCACGCAGGCAGTCCGGCCACGCTGCCGGAGGATCTGCAAGGCTGGCTTGATGAGCAGGAGCGCAGCATCCTGGTCAGAGCCCTGCAGGACAACGGCTTCAACCGCACAGCCACGGCGGCCAGACTGGGCATCAGCCTGCGCCAGATTCGCTACCGCATCGACCGTCTGGGCATAGACCTGCCGGCCGAAGGCAGCAAACACCAGAGCGACAATGTCTGATTTCACGCCTCTTTCCTCCTCCCTGGCCCAGCCCTGGCAGGCCGGCTGGTATGGTGCGGCGCGTCAGCTGAAATCTCCCAATTTCGGCCCTCGCCCTGCGGATGCGCAGATCGACCTCGTCGTCATCCACTCCATCAGCCTGCCTCCGGGCCAGTACGGCACAGGCGCGGTGCAGCAACTATTCACCAATCAGCTGGACTGGGACGCCCACCCCTATTACCAGGGCATTCGCGGCCTCGAAGTCTCGTCGCATTTCTTTATCACGCGCCAGGGCGAGATCTGGCAGTTCGTCAGTTGCGACGACCGCGCATGGCATGCCGGCGTGAGCCAGTGGCGCGGGCGCGAGCGCTGCAACGACGACTCCATCGGCATCGAACTCGAAGGCCTGGAAGGCCTGAGCTTTGAAGCTCCGCAGTACCAGGCCCTGCAGCAGCTTTGCATGGCCATCGCGGCGCAATATCCAGTGCGCTACATCGCCGGGCACGAGCACATCGCACCCGGACGCAAGCAGGACCCCGGACCCGGTTTCGACTGGCAGCGGCTGCAGCAGCAGCTGGCCAGCGCAGACAGCACCCGAAGCTGGGAATTCCCTCCCGGTGCAGCAGCCTCAGGCGCAGCCTGAAATCTTCATAGCATCTACCGCCTTTCAACACTCGATTTCATGCATATTCGCAGCTGAAATCCTGCACCAGCAAGCGCCATGCGCTCCTCATTTTAAGAATCCCAAGCATCCATCGTTGCGGGGCTTCGAAACGGCATGTCAATGGCGCGCGCGCAACAACTGTCGCCTGCATCAAACACGCAAATTTTTTACATATTTCCGGCCCGATCTGCCGCCGCGCGCAACCGCGCCGCAGGCCTTTATTCATGCGGGATGAAGTCATTTTTGCGGCTGTCAAGCGGCGCTCGAAATGCCAGATTCAGTAGTTTCATCAGGTCGCTCGGATTTAAGCGCGATACACTACCGGTAGTGTTTTGAAGAGCCTCAGACCCCATATCTAGTGTTTACAAGTTGTGCACACCCTGTGCAAACCATGTGTAAACCGAGGCGCCGAATCGTGTTTTTGATGGCCTGCCCACAGTGCAGGCCTTTGTCTGCCTATCCACATACTGACTCAGAGGAACTTATGCAAGAAGCGTTGAACTCACTGCCTTCTGCCGCACCTGCCGGTGCAGCCAATTCTTCCTCCCCCAATGACAGCTATCAGATCATCCGCCGCAGCGGCGATGTGGTGGCTTTCGCGCCCCAGAAGATTGCCGTGGCCCTGACCAAGGCTTTCCTGGCTGTGCGCGGCGCACAGGGCGCGGCATCTGCCAGCGTGCGCGACACCGTCAACGAACTGACCGAAGGCGTGGTGCGCGCACTGGTGCGCTCGCGCCCCGATGGCGGCACCTTCCATATCGAAGATGTGCAGGACCAGGTCGAGCTGGGCCTGATGCGCGCCGGTCACCAGGACGTGGCCCGTGCCTATGTGCTGTACCGCGAGCGCCGCAACCAGGAACGTGCCGAGCAGAAGAAGGCCGCCGAAGTGGCCGCCGCTGCCGCCGCCAAGCCCGTGCTGCATGTGACCGACAACGGCCAGCGCGTGCCCCTGGACCAGGAGCGCCTGGAGGCTCTGATCGTCGCTTCCTGCCGCAATCTGAATGCCGACATCCAGTCCGCGCCCATCGTGGCCGAAACCCTGCGCAATCTGTACGACGGCGTGCCTCTGGCCGAGGTCTACAAGGCGTCCATCCTGGCCGCCCGTACGCTGATCGAAAAAGACCCCGACTACACCTACGTCACTGCCCGCCTGCTGCTGCACACCATCGTGCGCGAAGTCATGGGCCGCGACGTGCAGCCCGCAGAAATGCAGGCGGCCTATGCCGACTACTTCCCCGGCTTTGTGCAAAAGGGCGTGGACAACGAGCTGCTCAACCCCGAGCTGCTGAACTACGACCTGCCCCGTCTGGCCAAGGCTCTGAAGGCCGAGCGCGACGAACAGTTCGACTACCTCGGTCTGCAGACCCTGTACGACCGCTACTTCCTGCACGTGCGCAAGACCCGCATCGAGCTGCCCCAGTCCTTCTTCATGCGCGTGGCCATGGGCCTGGCGCTGAACGAGCCCGACCGCAACGCCCGTGCCATCGAGTTCTACGAGCTGCTGTCGTCCTTCGACTTCATGTCGTCCACCCCGACGCTGTTCAACAGCGGCACGCTGCGCTCGCAGCTGTCGTCCTGCTACCTGACCACCGTGCCCGACGACCTGGACGGCATCTACGAATCCATCAAGGAAAACGCCCTGCTGTCCAAGTTTGCCGGCGGCCTGGGCAATGACTGGACCCGTGTGCGTGCCCTGGGCTCGCGCATCAAGGGCACCAACGGCGAATCGCAAGGCGTGGTTCCCTTCCTCAAGGTGGTCAACGACACGGCCGTCGCCGTGAACCAGGGCGGCAAGCGCAAGGGCGCGGTCTGTACCTATCTGGAATCCTGGCACCTGGACATCGAAGAATTCCTGGAGCTGCGCAAGAACACCGGCGACGACCGCCGCCGCACCCACGACATGAACACGGCGAACTGGATTCCCGACCTGTTCATGAAGCGCGTGATGGAAAAAGGCCAGTGGACCCTGTTCTCGCCCGCCGACGCTCCCGATCTGCACGACCTGTACGGCGAAGCCTTCGAGAAGGCCTACACCGCCTATGAAGCCAAGACCGACAGCGGCGAACTCAAGCTGTTCAAGCGCGTGCCTGCCGTGGATCTGTGGCGCAAGATGCTCTCGATGCTGTTCGAGACCGGCCATCCCTGGATCACCTTCAAGGACCCCTGCAACATCCGCTCGCCCCAGCAGCACGTGGGTGTGGTGCACTCGTCCAATCTGTGCACCGAGATCACGCTCAACACCAGCGACACCGAAACTGCGGTCTGCAACCTGGGTTCCGTGAACCTGGTCCAGCACATCAAGGACGGCAAGATCGACCACGACAAGCTGCGCAAGACCGTGAACACGGCCATGCGCATGCTGGACAACGTGATCGACATCAACTACTACGCCGTGCAAAAGGCCAAGGATTCCAATCTGCGCCACCGCCCCGTGGGCATGGGCCTGATGGGTTTCCAGGACGCGCTGTATGAAATGCGCACCGCCTACGCCAGCCAGGGCGCCGTCGAGTTCGCCGACGAGGCCATGGAAGCCATCTGCTACTACGCTTACTGGGCGTCGACCGAGCTGTCCAAGGAACGCGGCACCTACTCCACCTTCAAGGGCTCGCTGTGGGATCAGGGCATCCTGCCCCCCGACACCCTGAAGCTGCTGGAAAAGGCCCGCGGCGGCTATGTGGAAGTGGATCGCTCCGCCAAGCTGGACTGGGATGCACTGCGCGCCAAGATCGCCCAGGACGGCATGCGCAACTCCAACTGCGTGGCCATTGCGCCCACAGCCACCATCTCCAACATCGTGGGTGTGGATGCCTCGATCGAGCCTTCGTTCGGCAATCTGTCCGTGAAGTCCAATCTGTCGGGCGAATTCACCGTCATCAACCAGTACCTGGTGCGCGACCTCAAGCGTCTGGGCCTGTGGGACGACGTGATGGTCATGGACCTCAAGCATTTCGACGGCTCGCTGCGCGCCATCGACCGCGTGCCGCAAGAGATCAAGAACCTCTACGCCACCGCGTTCGAAGTCTCGCCCGAATGGCTGGTGGAAGCCGCCTCGCGCCGCCAGAAGTGGATCGACCAGGCCCAGAGCCTGAACATCTACATGGCCGGTGCATCGGGCAAGAAGCTGCACGACACCTACATGCTGGCCTGGCTGCGCGGTCTGAAGACCACCTACTATCTGCGCACCACCAGCGCGACCAATATCGAGAAGTCCACCGTGCAAAGCCGTGTGCTGAACGCCGTGTCCTCCGGTGCTCCTGCCGCTTCGGCGGCCCCTGCGGCCAAGCCTGCGGTGAGCGCACTGGAAGCCGCTGCCGCCGCTGCCCGTGCCCAGGCACCCGCCACGGACATCAAGTTCTGCGCGATCGACGACCCAGGCTGCGAGGCCTGCCAGTAATTGACTGGCTCCCCCTGAGGCGCTTGGCCTAGGCGGCCCCCGCGCCTTCCCCCTCTCTGGCGCTGAGCGCCGGAGGGGGACGACACCCTCGGTGCGCGGCGGCGCTTCCTCGGTGTCTCTCGCTTTAGAGTGCACCAGTATTTGAGTGGTGCCACTCCATCAATAAATGACTGAAAAGCTGGATGTCGATTGCATTGCACCCAGCCTTTTCCCCCTCAAGGAATAAATATGCTGAGCTTTGACGACGACACCTTTGCCTCTTCCGCCACCAGCGCAGAAGCCGGCGCGTCCACCAGCACCCACAAGCGCGTGAATGCCGCCGACAAGCGCATCATCAACGCCAAGACCGACGTGAACCAGCTGGTCCCCTTCAAATACAAGTGGGCCTGGGAAAAGTATCTGGCCACCTGCGCCAACCACTGGATGCCGCAGGAAGTGAACATGACGCGCGACATCGCGCTGTGGAAGGACCCCAACGGCCTGACCGAAGACGAGCGCCGCATCGTCAAGCGCAATCTGGGCTTCTTTGTGACGGCCGACTCGCTGGCCGCCAACAACATCGTGCTGGGCACCTACCGCCACATCACGGCGCCCGAGTGCCGCCAGTTCCTGCTGCGCCAGGCTTTCGAGGAAGCCATCCACACCCATGCCTACCAGTACATCGTGGAATCGCTGGGCCTGGATGAATCGGAAATCTTCAACGCCTACAACGAAGTCCAATCCATCCGCGACAAGGACGAGTTCCTGATCCCCTTCATCGAAGCGATCATGGACCCCAACTTCCACACCGGCACGCCCGAGACCGACCAGACTCTGCTGAAGTCGCTGATCGTTTTTGCCTGCCTGATGGAAGGTCTGTTCTTCTACGTGGGCTTCACGCAGATCCTGGCCCTGGGCCGCCAGAACAAGATGACGGGCGCCGCCGAGCAGTACCAGTACATCCTGCGCGACGAGTCCATGCACTGCAACTTCGGCATCGATCTGATCAACCAGCTCAAGCTCGAGAATCCCCATCTGTGGACGGCCGAGTTCAAGCAGGAAATCACGGAGCTGTTCCAGAAGGCCGTGGAGCTCGAATATCGCTACGCCGAAGACACCATGCCACGCGGCGTGCTGGGCATGAATGCATCCATGTTCAAGGGCTATCTGCGCTACATCGCCAACCGTCGCGCCACGCAGATCGGTCTGGAGGAACTGTTCCCCGGTGAAGAAAATCCCTTCCCCTGGATGAGCGAAATGATCGATTTGAAGAAAGAACGTAACTTCTTTGAGACACGAGTGATCGAGTATCAGACCGGAGGCGCACTTTCTTGGGATTAATTGCTTCTAAGCAGGCACAATGCGAGTCATGACTTGCTTCACTTCATTGCTACAAAAAACTGAGATTTTTGGCGTGAAGCAAATTTGTGTTCCTAGCGATGCGTAACTCCACATCGCTTTGAATCGTCCGGCACCGCAAGGAACCGGACGTCTTATGCAAATCAACGAAGGAGAAAATGATGGCAACTGCGAAGAAGACGGCCGCCAAGGCCACAACCGAGAAAAAGACACCTGCCAAGAAGGCGGCCGCGCCCAAGGCTGAAGCTGTGAAGAAGGCAGCTGCAACCAAGACCGCAGCCCCCAAGGCCGCTGCTCCTGCAAAGGCTGCACCCAAGAAGGCTGCAACCGCTGCCAAGGCTGCTGCTCCTGCAAAGGCTGCACCCAAGAAGGCTGCAACCGCTGCCAAGGCCGCTGCTCCTGCAAAGGCTGCACCCAAGAAGGCTGCAACCGCTGCCAAGGCCGCTGCTCCCGCAAAGGCTGCCCCCAAGAAGGCTGCAACCGCTGCCAAGGCCGCTGCTCCCGCAAAGGCTGCACCCAAGAAGGCTGCAACTGCTGCCAAGGCCGCCGCCCCCAAGAAGGCTGCAACCGCTGCCAAGGCCGCAGCCCCCAAGAAGGCTGCAACTGCTGCCAAGGCCGCTGCCCCCAAGAAGGCTGCAACTGCTGCCAAGGCCGCTGCTCCCAAGAAGGCTGCAACCGCTGCCAAGGCCGCTGCCCCCAAGAAGGCTGCAACTGCTGCCAAGGCCGCTACTCCCAAGAAGGCTGCAACCGCTGCCAAGGCCGCTGCTCCCGCAAAGGCTGCCCCCAAGAAGGCTGCAACTGCTGCCAAGGCCGCTGCTCCCAAGAAGGCTGCAGCAGCACCCGCTCCTGCCGCAGTAACCGAAACCGCTGCACCCGTGGCACAGACCCGCCTGGCACCTCAAGCCGCCTGGCCCTTCCCCACAGGTAACAAGCCCTGATCGGTTCGCTGACCTGCACGCCATAAAAAAGCCCGACCTCTCTTGCGAGAGTCGGGCTTTTTTACATGCCTGATATCAGTGCCCTCAGGGCACGGACACCCAATCAGGGCTGGAAGTCCAGCTGATAGTTCTGCGGGCCGCGATGCGCAACCTTGAGCGCCCCCATGCGATTTCCCAGTTCGGCGCAACGCACCAGGTCCCAACCACGCTCCAGACCAAACAGGAAGGCACCGCGCCAGGCATCGCCGCAACCCGTGGGATCGACCACGGCAGCGGGCTTCACCGGAGCAACCAATGTTTTTTCACCCTGCTGCCAGACTTCGCAGCCTTCGGCGCCCAGGGTCACGACCAGGCCGCGCACCTTGTGCGAGATCTCGTCAAAGTTCAGGCCCGTGCGCTCGCTGAGCATCTTGCCTTCATAGTCGTTCACTGCCACCCAGTCGGCCTGCTCGATAAAAGCCTTGAGCTCGTCGCCATTGAACATGGGCAGGCCCTGGCCGGGATCGAACACAAAGGGAATGCCTGCAGCCTTGAACTGGGCGGCGTGCTCGATCATGGCTTGACGGCCATCGGGAGCAATAATGCCGATCTTGATATCGGCAGCCATGTCGGCAGTGATGCGATTCTCGTGCGCCTGCATCATGGCGCCTGGGTGGAAAGCCGTGATCTGGTTGTTGTCATGGTCGGTCATGATCATGCACTGCGCCGTATGCGTGCTCTGCAGCTGACCCACATGACGGGTCTCAATGCCCAGTTCCTTGAAGCGCTGCACATAATCCGCACCGTCGCTGCCCACCATGGCCATGGGGTGCGCATCGCCGCCGAGCAGCTTCAGGCTATAGGCAATATTGCCGGCACAGCCACCAAAGTCGCGGCGCAGCGTGGGCACCAGAAACGATACATTCAGTATGTGCAGCTGGTCGGGAAGAATCTGGTCTACGAAACGACCTTCAAAGGTCATGATGTTGTCGAATGCCAGCGACCCGCAGATCAAAGCGGCCATGGTGCGTTCTCTTTCAGAAATGAATTAGGGATAAAAAACCAGCGCCCGGTAACCCGCCACTGCAGAGCCGAGATCCTGCACCTGCACAGGAACGTTCACGCTCCACTCCTGACGGGCATGCAGCTGCTCCGGGGCACCCAGCAGCCTCAGGTCGATCACACGGCGCAGCAAAGGCCTGTCCTGTGCATCGGTCAAGGTCAGCTCGGCCATGGGCATGGCCACTGGCACATCGGAGCGGTTCTCCAATGTCAGGCTCCACTGGTACTGATGGTCATCGGCAAGTTGTTTGAAACCCGAGCCACTGATCACCACATCGGCAATCGCGCGGCGGGCCTGCAGCTCGCAACCCGCCAGGCTGCAGGCCTTGGTCAGCACAGGGGCCAGCGCCGGATATTGCGCAGCCAGCACATCGCGTTGCAGCCAGGCATATTGCCCCACGACACCGGCTACGGCTACCAGCGAGCCCAGCACCAGCGCCACACGCATGCCTGCCGAGTGCCAGAACGCCTGCCGGCGGGCCTGACGCACAAAGCCCGGTTCATCGCCGGCAATGGCAGCGGCCTCATCCTGATCCGCATCCGTGACAGCCTGCGCCCGGTCCCTGGCGGGTTGTATAGCGCCGATATCGGCATGCAGCAGCGCCTCCTTCGAGACAGCTTCGGCCTGGGCCTCATCCTTGAGGTCCTGCGCGGCCTCGGCCATCAGGACCTCGCTCGGCGGCGGCACAAGCAGCTCCGGCTCGGTGGGAGCGGGAATATCACCAGCCTCCGGCTCGCTCGCATCCGGATGATGATCATGCTGAGCAGCCGCTGCATCCTCTTCAGTCAGAGGGCGCGCCTGATCGACAAACGAGGGCCGTGCATCCGCCATCCCGGGCATGGACCCGGACGGCTCGGATTCGGAAACCACATCGGCAGACTCTGCTGCCGGTGCGTCTTCTGCGACCTGGGCAACAGTCGGTGCCGCGTCCACCGAATCCGATGCCAACTCCTGCAAGGCCTCAGCCTTCTGCGTATCGGGGGCGGGAGCATCCGCGGCATCCTGCTGAGGCCAAACCGGCGTCCGCTGTTCTCCGGCTTCCGTCTGCTGCACCTCCTGCACGGCAGGCCTCTGCGGCGCATCAGCAGCTTCCGGCTGCAGCAGCTCGTCGGGCACGGACTGCAACTCCTGCGAGGCATCAAAGACGCTTTGGCACATCCCGCAGCGCACCCAGCCCTGCGAGATGCGCAGTTGGTCGGCGACCACTTTGAAGCGGGTTCCACAGGAGGGGCAACGGGTGACTTGGCTCATCAGGGTTCAATTGTAGGCAGCAACAATCCGCACACCTGCTGGCTGCGGGTTTGCGTCGCAATCAGGCTGCTCGCTGTGCAGTCATGAGAATCCAGCCGTCTTCGCTGTCGGCCACCTCCAGCTTGAGATAAGGCGCATAGGCCTCTTTCAGCTCGTCGGCCTGGCGTTCCAGAATGCCCGCCAACACCAGATTGCCGCCAGCTTGCACACGACCGCACAGCAGCGGCGCCAGCACCTTGAGCGGCGTAGCCAGAATATTGGCCAGCACGGTCTGGTACTCGCCGCCAGCCGCATCTGGCAGGCCGGCCCTGACTTCCACATGGTTGGCACTGGTGTTGTAGTTGGTCGATTCCACGGCCGCGGGATCGATGTCCACCGCATCCACATCGGTCGCGCCGAACTTGGCTGCACCAATGGCCAAAATGCCCGAGCCACAGCCATAGTCCAGCGTGCGTCCCAGGGTACCCTTGGGCTGGCGTGCAATCCAGCGCAGACACATGCGAGTAGTGGGGTGGGTGCCGGTACCGAAAGCCAGACCAGGGTCCAGACGGATGCTGACCTTGGCCTGCTCGGGCAGTTCATGCCAGGTGGGAACGATCCAGAACTCGGGCGTGATATCTACGGGCTCGAACTGCGACTGCGTCAGGCGCACCCAGTCCTGCTCGGGCACGGGCTTGAGGGCCAGAATCTTGCAGCCCTCAAAAAAGTCCTGCGGCAGCAGCAGATCACGCGCCTCGGTGGCTGCGGCTTCGTCGGGATAGAGGGCGATCACGCGGCTGCGGTTCCAGCCTTCCTTCGGTGCCGGCATGCCAGGCTCGCCGAACAGTGCCTGCTCGGCTTCGGTCTGCGCATCGGCATCTTCTACGGACACGCTCAATGCATCGAGTGCATCCAGCGCTTCGCTAATGGTTTCGACCCGATCTTCGGGGCACAGCAGGCTCAGCTCGAACATGGCCATCCTTTCTAGCAACTGCGTCTCCATGCCAGGTCAGCCCTGATGGAGAGAACGCACTTGTACTTTCCTGAAAAACGAAAATGCTGGCCTCCGTTGCCAGAGGCCAGCATGGGAACTCAGAGCAGCAAGGCTCCTGATCTCATCGCTTGTTGGGCGTGCGATGCGTCAGCCACTCTTCCAGATAGTGGATGTTGGTGCCGCCTTCCATGAACTTGGAGTCGACCATCAGATCCTGGTGCAGCGGAATATTGGTTTTGATGCCTTCCACCACGGTCTCCAGCAAGGCCGTGCGCATGCGGGCCATGGCCTGCTCGCGAGTATCGCCATAGGCAATGATCTTGCCGATCATGGAGTCGTAGTTGGGCGGCACGAAGTAATTGTTGTACACATGGGTGTCAACACGTACGCCAGGACCGCCGGGAGCATGCCACATGGAGATGCGGCCGGGCGAAGGGATGAACTTGTACGGATCTTCGGCGTTCACACGGCACTCGATGGCGTGCCCCTTGAACTCGACCTGGCGCTGGGTGAAAGGCAGCTTCTCGCCGGCAGCGATCATGATCTGGGTGCGCACGATGTCGATGCCCGTGATCAGCTCGGTGATGGGGTGCTCCACCTGCACGCGGGTGTTCATCTCGATGAAGTAGAACTCGCCGTTCTCGTACAGGAACTCGAAAGTACCCGCACCGCGATAGCCGATCTTCTTGCAGGCCGCAGCGCAGCGCTCGCCGATCTTCTCGATCAGACGACGGGGAATGCCGGGAGCCGGAGCCTCCTCGATCACCTTCTGGTGGCGACGCTGCATGGAGCAATCGCGCTCGCCCAGATACACGGCGTTCTTGTGCGTATCGGCCAGCACCTGGATCTCCACGTGACGCGGATTCTGCAGGTACTTTTCCATGTAGACGGCAGGATTGCCGAAAGCAGCGCCGGCTTCGGCCTTGGTCATCTGCACGGCATTGATCAGCGCAGCCTCGGTGTGCACCACACGCATGCCGCGACCGCCGCCACCGCCCGAGGCCTTGATGATCACGGGATAGCCGATGGTCTTTGCAATGCGCTTGATGAGCGCGGGATCATCGGGCAGTTCGCCGTCCGAGCCGGGCACGCAAGGCACACCGGCCTTGATCATGGCTTGCTTGGCCGAAACCTTGTCACCCATGGTGCGGATGTTCTCGGGAGTCGGGCCGATAAAGGTGAAGCCGCTCTTTTCCACTCGCTCGGCAAAGTCGGCGTTCTCGGACAGGAAACCGTAACCGGGATGGATGGCTTCTGCATCGGTCACCTCGGCAGCCGAGATGATGGCCGGCATGTTGAGGTAGGACAGCGGAGAAGGAGCCGGGCCGATACAGACGGCCTCGTCGGCCAGCTTGACGTACTTGGCATCACGATCGGCTTCGGAGTACACCATCACCGCCTTGATACCCAGCTCACGGCAAGCGCGCTGGATGCGCAGGGCGATCTCGCCCCGATTGGCAACCAAAATTTTCTTAAACATGAAGTTCCTCGCAGCTTGGTGCCTGTGCCGCGGCACAGACTACTGCCAATGACTCAGTCGCGCAGCCAGTGGCTAGCGCACCTCGGCGCTGCCATGCGAACTGCACGCAACGCCTCATGATCTATATCACTCGATCACGAACAGAGGCTGGCCGTATTCCACAGCCTGGCCGTTTTCACCCAGAACGCGAACAATGGTGCCGGTCTTGTCGGCTTCGATTTCGTTGAGGATCTTCATGGCTTCAACGATGCAGATGGTTTCGCCTTCCTTGACCTGGCTTCCCACATCCACAAAGGGCTTGGCGCCGGGGCTGGAGGCACGGTAGAAGGTACCGACCATGGGCGACTTGACCACATGGCCTTCAGCAGCAGGTGCTGCGGCCGCCACGGGAGCAGCGGCAACGGGAGCTGCCGCCAAGGGGGCAGCCATCACAGGAGCGGCTTGCACGGGGGCAGCAACGTATTGGTGAACCACACCTTCGCTCTTGACGATACGGACCTTGCCCTCTGCTTCGGTGATCTCCAGTTCCGACACATTCGATTCGGACACCAGATCAATAAGGGTCTTGAGTTTTCGCAAATCCATGGGAGCTCCAGCGACGTATTTCTAAACAGGGCGCGAATTTACCTCAAATTCGGCCTTCTGCGTGCATTGGCAGATATTTTTCACTAACGTCGCCATGGAATTTAGTTGCCTACACTTTTCTGACGACAAGAGCAATGTTCATTCGCTCTATTTGCTCCAATCTGTCAGATCTTCGCTGGAAAGCTCGCCTATTTTACGTTGCCGCACTTGCCCCTTGGCATCAAACAGAACCGTGAATGGCAGGCCTCCCTGCAAGTTACCCAGACTTCTGCTCAGTCCCAATCCCCCTTGCATGGCGATGGCTACGGGAAATTGCACAGGCTGACGCTGCAAAAAACGCAGCACGGCTTCGGATTTGTCGACCGCGAGACCAACGACCTGAATACCTTTTGCACCCTGCTGCGCCGCAAATTCGCTGAGCATGGGCAGCTCCTTGACACAGGGCGGGCACCAGGTGGCCCAGAAGTTGACCAGCAAGGGCCGCCCCTGGAAGCCTGCCATGACAAAAGGCTTGCCATCGGGCGTTTCAAAGGTCTGACCCCACAGTTGCGCCTCGATGCCAGGGCCCATGGCCTGAGGCTGGCTGCGCCACCAGGCCACGCCGGCGCCGCCCCCGGCCGCCACTGCGGCCACTGCGCCGGTCAGCCACAGACGGCGCGAGCCATTGGTCGACTTGTTCTCAGAGGTGTTTTCACTCATTGCAGCTCTCCTGCAGCAGCTTGCGCAAGGCCTTGGCATCACCACGCGGGCTGCGGCCATGGCTGTCGGACTTCATGGCTCCGCGCATATCATCATGGTCGTAGACCAGCAGATGCACGCCCACGGTTTCATTGATCGGCTTGCACAGTGCATGAATGGAAAGTGCCTCGACCGGCTTGCCCTGAAAGCCTGTGATCGTGCTCGGCTCGTATTGCACATGGTTGTTGATGAGCGCTATTTCGGCAGACTTGGGATCATCGCAGAACAGTTGCAGATAGATATCCGACAGCCGCGTGGCCGTTCCGCGCCAGACTGCTCCGGCCAGATGCGGGCGAAACTCCTGCAGCCTGTCCATCCAGACCAGGGCCAGCTCGCGCAGTGCCTGCAACTCCTGCGGCTGGGTGTCGCCGCAGAACAGCTCTATATATTCACGCACCGCTTCTTCAAGCTGGTCGTTGTCGGGCAGCGCCGTGCGGCCGGGCAGGCCGAGCTGACGCACGGCCCGTTGCTTGGCCGGACCCCATTCGAGGCCTTCCTCCACCACCAGGCGGGCCGCTGTCTGAGCGATTTCAGCAGTCACGTTATCCAAACTCATAGCGCTATTTCATCACGCCCGCCGCAGCAGGCGCGGCAGGTCATGCTCGCATTGTGACCCAGATGAATGACCGCACTTTGACCTGGCCCGTACAGACCAAGGTTTTGATAGCTGCTAGCGACCGCTTTGTATCGAACCGAAAGTAAAAACACATTTAAATCCATATAGGTCATGCGCAACCAGCTATCAATTTGATAAGAAAGGTTACCGTCAGCGCTCAGGCGGGCCATGGCTTGCCTCCAGGTCATGCAGGCAAACGTAGAATCCCCGGCCATGCACATACATATTCTGGGCATTTGCGGCACCTTCATGGGGGGCCTGGCCGCCTTGGCACGAGAAGCCGGTCACAGGGTGACGGGCTGCGATTCCGGTGTTTACCCGCCGATGAGCGATCAGCTGCGCCAGTTGGGCATCGAGCTGATCGAGGGCTATGGCGCCGACCAGATTGCGCTCAAGCCCGATATGTATGTGGTCGGCAACGTCGTCAGCCGCAAACGTCTGCCCGACGGGTCGCCCAAATTCCCGCTGATGGAGGCGATTCTGGACACCGGCGCCGCCTATACCAGCGGCCCGCAATGGCTGGCCGAGCATGTGCTGCGCGGTCGCCATGTGCTGGCCGTGGCCGGCACCCACGGCAAGACCACCACCACCTCCATGCTGACCTGGGTGCTTGAGTGCGCAGGTCTGCAACCCGGTTTCCTGGTCGGCGGCGTACCACTGGACTTTGGCGTCTCCGCCCGCCTCGGTGCGGCCCAGCGCCCCGCCGCTGGTCCTGGCCCCGTCGGTGACGAACCCGTGTTTGTGATCGAGGCCGATGAGTACGACACCGCCTTCTTCGACAAGCGCAGCAAGTTTGTGCACTACCGCCCCCGCACGGCCGTGCTCAACAACCTGGAATTCGATCACGCCGACATCTTTGACGATCTGGCAGCCATCGAGCGCCAGTTCCACCACCTGATACGCACCGTACCGTCGACCGGTCGTGTGGTGATCAACGGCCTGGAAGAGAGCCTGACCCGCGTACTGGCCCAGGGCTGCTGGAGCGAAGTGCGGAGCTTCGGCTCGGCTGTCAGCGATTTCAGCGCCGATGGCGATCCCAGCGACTTTGCCGTGCTGCACCGCGGCAAAAAGGTGGCGCAACTGCGCTGGAGCCTGACCGGCGTGCACAACCAGCTCAATGCACTGGCCGCCATCGCTGCCGCCGACCATCTGGGCGTTAGTGCCGAGGTGGCTTGCGAAGCCCTGTCGCGCTTTCAGAACGTCAAGCGTCGCATGGAACTGCGCGGCACGGTCAACGGCATCGAGGTCTATGACGACTTCGCCCACCACCCCACAGCCATCCGCACCACCCTGGACGGCCTGCGCCGCAAGCTCGGGGCAGAGGCCCGCATCCTGGCAGTGTTCGAGCCTCGCAGCAACACCATGAAGCTGGGCACCATGAAGAGCCAGTTGCCCTGGTCGCTGGAAAGCGCCGATCTGGTCTTCTGCCACACCGCAGGCCTCGACTGGGATGCCGCCGAAGCCCTGGAATCCATGGGCGTAGGCCCCGGCCAGCGCGCTCAGGTAGCAGGTGATATCGAGACCCTGATAGCGCAGATCAGCGCCGTCGTCCGCCCCGGTGACCATATCGTCTGCATGAGCAACGGCGGCTTTGGCGGCATCCACGCCAAGCTGTTGCAAGCGCTGAAATAAGCCCCGATAAAAGCAAATGCCCGCTCTACGCGGGCATTTTTCATTGCTCGAGAACAGACCAAGCCAGAGACGCCAAGCAAGGGCCGCCCCGCAGCAAAGGCGTCGTCCCCCTGGGGGGAAGCCGCAAAGCGGCTCAGGGGGATCAATAGCTAATCGACATCGCAGGCACATCCACCCGGATCAAGGGCTTGGACAGCACTGCATGCGCTGCCAGGGCATAGCTGTTGCGCCAGTCTTCGTTGTCAAACAGCTCGGGGCGATTGCGCGCCTCACGCGCCACCACCACCAGCTTGTCAGCCAGCAACACCTTGCCGGTAGCCCGCAAAGGCTCGCACTCGAGCGAGACAAACTGCTGATCCAGCCAGCGTCGGCCTTCGTCCGAACTGATAGGGGACAGCGACTGGGTATCGACCCGGTATTCACGGTCGCCATCCAAAACCACGATTACTTCACTACGCATAAATCTCCTCTGACCTGGTGACTCTTGCACCATTCGTTGTCGTGGCCACAGCTTAATAGTGACCGCGGTGCTGAAGACGCTGCAAGCTGACGGCTTGCAAACAGCTGCGGCAACCAATGCATGGCCTGAAAGACTTGCATCAAGCATCACAGTGGTTACAGGAACATGGCATGCAAAGCAATGAAAAATCTTTAAATTTCATAGCATTGCTCGCATGCTTGGCAAGAATATAAGGGCAAAACTGTCTTTTTCAAGTGTCATTACGGACTCGTAACCCGCCAGTTATCTCCATCCAGGCTCCTGCCTTGAAAATGTGATGAGAGGACTTACATACTGCATAAATCTTTGACGAACACCAGTTTGCAGGCCTTGCAACGCCTTCAGGAACCATCACCATGACCGCTGAGAACATCCACCAAGAAATACGCGAGCATCTGCTGCAGCTGGAAGCCGAACTTCAAGTCCAGAAACTCTGGTCTGCCGTTGCTCCGGACCCCAAGGCACTGGAATCCACCACGCCTTTCATGTACGACACGCTCAAGCTGCACGAGTGGCTGCAATGGGTATTCATCCCGCGCCTGCGCGCCGTGATCGATGCCAAGGGCAGCCTCCCCCACCAAAGCCATGTCTATCCGCTGGCCGACCACGAGTGGCAGCAGCGCACCGACTTTGACAAGCAACAGTTGCTGCGCCTGCTCAACCGCATCGATGCCACCCTCAATGGATGCGAAATGACTCCGGCATCAACGCCGGACACCAAACACTGATCGAGCAGGCAAGCAGCCCCATTCCTGTATGGAAAAACAAACAGGCCACAGGAAATACTCCCTGTGGCCTGTTTCGTTCACGCCCGCTTTATCGATCAGGCGAGCACTTCGGCTTCCTGCTTGCTGGCGAGCGCAGCAGCGCGGCGCTGGCTCACGGCCTGCGACAGCTCTTGCAGCGTTGCCAGAGAATCATCCCAGCCCAGGCAGGCATCGGTAATGCTCTGGCCGTAGGTCAGATCGCAGACTTCGTCCTTGCCGGGCGTGAACTTCTGCGCACCGCCGACCAGATGACCTTCGATCATCACACCGAACACGCTGCTGGAGCCTCCGGCGATCTGAGCCGCGATATCACGCGCCACATCCTTCTGGCGCTCATGCTGCTTGTTGCTGTTGGCGTGGCTGCAGTCCACCATCAGCGAAGGTGTGAGGCCCGCTGTCTCCAGATCCCTGCAGGCAGCCGCCACATGCTCGGCATCGTAGTTGGGCGTCTTGCCACCGCGCAGAATCACGTGACAGTCCTGATTGCCGCCCGTATGCACGATGGCGACCTGGCCGTTCTTGTGCACCGACAGGAAATGGTGGCCGCGGCTGGCCGACTGAATCGCGTCGGTGGCAATACGGATATTGCCGTCCGTGCCGTTCTTGAAACCAATCGGCGCCGAAATGCCCGAAGCCAGTTCGCGATGCACCTGGCTTTCCGTGGTGCGGGCACCGATGGCGCCCCAGCTGATCAGATCGCCGATGTACTGGGGAGAGATCACGTCCAGGAACTCGCTGGCCGCTGGCACACCCAGGCGGTTGATGTCGATCAGGAGCTGGCGCGCAATGCGCAGGCCTTCGTCGATGCGATAGCTCTGATCCAGGTAGGGATCGTTGATCAGCCCCTTCCAGCCCACGGTGGTGCGGGGTTTTTCGAAATAGACGCGCATCACCACTTCCAGCGTGTCCTTGTACTGCTCACGCACCACGGCCAGACGGCGGGCGTAGTCCAGGGCAGCAGCCGGATCGTGAATGGAGCAAGGGCCGACGATGACCAGCAGACGGTCATCCTGCGCACGCATGATGTTGTGGATGCTGCGGCGGGTGTCGCTGATCAGCGTCTCCACGGCAGTGCCACGAATGGGGAAGAAGCGAATGAGGTGCTCTGGAGGGGGTAACACTGTGATTTCCTTGATACGTGCGTCGTCGGTCTGGCCTGTCTTGGGAGAGCCGGCGCGATACCAGGAATCGGTGGCGGAAGTGTTCAGAGCAGTCATGGCAATCTTTCGTGAGGTGTTTGATCGTTGAAAACCGGGGGTGCTGAAACGTAGGGGTGAAAAAAAACCGCCGGGCTTTGCAGCTTCGGCGGTTCTTTGGGAGGTGTTTGCAGGGTGCGCGCGTTTACCTCTCAGCCGCCGGGGGCGAGAACCAAAAGTAAAAGAAATAGGCGCGTTGCGTTTGCATGTCTTTCAATGTAGCACAGCTCTTTTGCATTGCAACATCGGCAGCTCGCACCGCTGTTCTGTCAAAAACAGGTTTTCCCTCTGAAATGGCGCATTTTTCAAAATTTATTCATTCGCAATATTTTTGCGTTTTTTCTTATTTTTCAGAATTTTATTGATAAAAAATTCCAATAATCCAGAATCAATGCAATTTTCCAGCGAATCGACAATATTCAGGGCAAGGCCTCGAAACGCCATGAAAAAACCCTGCTGCCTGGCGATCTACAGCGGTTTGCCACACGCTTTTTTGCCGTAAACGGCCTGTGGCGAACGGCCTGCAGCACACTGAAATGAAAAACCCCCGCTCTGCCATGCAAAGCGGGGGTTGGTGCTCGCGACGGGCAAAGCCGTCATGAAACTTCTATCAGGCCGTGCCGCCGACTGTCAGGCCGTCAATGCGCAGCGTAGGCTGGCCCACGCCCACAGGCACGCTCTGGCCTTCCTTGCCGCAGGTGCCCACACCCGAATCCAGTCGCATGTCGTTGCCTATCATGCTGATGTGCTTGAGCGACTCCGGGCCGCTGCCGATGATGGTCGCTCCCTTGACGGGGTACTGGATCTTGCCGTTTTCCACCCAGTAGGCTTCGCTGGCAGAGAACACGAACTTGCCGCTGGTGATGTCCACCTGACCGCCGCCGAAGTTGGTGGCGTACAGGCCCTTCTTGATGGAGCCAATGATCTCCTGCGGATCCTTGTCGCCACCCAGCATATAGGTGTTGGTCATGCGCGGCATGGGGATGTGGGCGTAGCTTTCGCGACGGCCATTGCCCGTGGGCTTGACGCCCATCAGGCGTGCATTCATGGAGTCCTGGATATAGCCCTTGAGAATGCCGTCCTCGATCAGCACATTGCTTTGGCTGACATGGCCCTCGTCGTCCACGTTCAGAGAGCCACGGCGATCGGCAATCGTGCCGTCGTCCAGCACGGTCACGCCCTTGGCGGCCACGCGCTGACCGATGCGGCCGCTGAAGGCGCTGGAGCCCTTGCGGTTGAAGTCGCCTTCCAGGCCGTGGCCCACGGCCTCGTGGAACAGCACGCCGGGCCAGCCCGAGCCCAGCACCACCGTCATCACACCGGCCGGTGCGGGACGCGATTCGAGGTTGACCAGGGCCGCATGCACGGCCTCGTCCACATACTGGCTGATCTGCTCGTCGCTGAAATAGGCCAGACCGAAGCGACCGCCACCACCGGAGGAGCCCACCTCGCGGCGGCCCTTTTGCTCGGCGATCACCGTCACCGACAGGCGCACCAGCGGGCGCACGTCAGCGGCCAGCGTGCCGTCCGCACGCGCCACCAGAACCACATCGTATTCACTGGCAAGACCGGCCATGACCTGCACCACGCGCGGGTCCTTGGCGCGGGCCAGCTTTTCCACCTTGCCCAGCAGCTCGACCTTGGCCGTGCTGTCCAGCGTGCTGATGGGATCCAGCTCAGGATAGAGCGAGCGGCTTTGCGCAATCTTCTGCGCACCCGCCTTGACGCGGCGCGTCTGGGTTGCGCTGGAGATGGAGCGCACGGTACGTGCGGCATCCAGCAGCGAGGCTTCGGAAATGTCGTCGGAATAGGCAAAAGCCGTCTTCTCGCCGCTGACCGCCCGAACGCCTACTCCCTGATCGATGGAGAAGGAGCCGGTCTTGACGATGCCTTCCTCCAGACTCCAGCCTTCCGCGCGGGTGTACTGGAAGTAGAGATCGGCGTCATCCACCTGGTGCGAGCGAATTTCGGCAAGCGCACGCGCAAGATGGGTTTCGTCCAGGCCGAAGGGCTCAAGCAGCAACTGACGGGCCGTGGCCAAGCGTTCGATGGTGGGTTCGCGGGAAATCATGAGAGCATTGTAGAGATAGCTGCAAGCCCTGACTTGTCTCGGGCTGCGCATAAAAAAGAGCGGAATGCTGCCCCACCAGGCTGAACAACATTCCGCTCCGTTCACTTAGCTTCGCACTTGCCGGGTTCCGCCCTGCCCGCTTTGCATTGCAGAACCCCACCTGGGTCTTTGCCGCTCCCGCTTGATCGGTCTTCTGACCCCCCAGAACCGTTTGTAAACGCTGTTTACAGTCGAAGCAAGACCCTGGACGGAACTACTGACATTTTTCAACGATCTAAGCCTGCCGCCCCAGCACGCAATTTCACACAAAACCATTACTCAAGGCTTGCAAAACATAGGATGGAAGCTCTCCTTTCAAGAGCATCCAATCCCTATCACGGGTCTTCACGCATGGGGAATATGCCCATCACCGCCGGGTAGTTGCCGCTGTGCCCGCGACACCGACATCAGCACGCCCAGCGCCAGGCCCAGCGTGACCATGGCCGTGCCGCCATAGCTGATGAAAGGCAGGGGCACACCCACCACCGGCAAAATGCCGCTGACCATGCCCATGTTCACGAACGCATAGGTGAAGAAGATCATGGCCACGGCAGCTGCCATCAGCCGGCCGAACAGCGAGTTGGCATTCATGGAAATGGCCAGCCCGCGCCAGACCAGCAGCAGAAAGCCGACGATGATGAAGAGATTGCCTATGAGGCCGAATTCTTCGGAATAGGCGGCAAAGATGAAGTCGGTGGTGCGCTCTGGAATGAATTCCAGGTGGGTCTGCGTGCCAGCCATGAAACCCTTGCCCCAGACACCGCCCGAACCGATGGCAATCATGCCCTGAATGATGTGAAAGCCCTTGCCCAGCGGGTCGCGCGTGGGGTCCAGCAAGGTACAGACGCGTGTCCGCTGATAGTCATGCAGAAAATACCAGCTCACGCCATCGGCGCAGAGCTGGGGTTCAAACCAGACGATGAGGAAAATGCCGACCAGGGCCAGCAGCACGGGCGGCACGATGAGTTTCCAGGGCAGGCCGGCAAAAAAGATCACGGACAGGCCGGCAGCCATCACCAGCAGCGAGGTGCCCAGGTCTGGCTGCTTCATAATCAGGCCCACGGGCACCATCAGCAGCACAAAGGCGATGACAAAGTCCGATGCGCGCAGATTGCCCTCGCGGCGCTGGAACCACCAGGCCAGCATCAGCGGCGTGGCGATCTTCAAAAGCTCGGAGGGCTGAATCACCACTCCCACATTCACCCAGCGCGTGGCCCCCTTCTTGGTGATGCCGAACAGCGCCACCGCCACCAGCAACACCACGCCCAGGGTGTAGAGAGGCACGGCCACCTTCATCAATTGCTGAGGGGATATCTGGGCCAGCACGAACAGCAGACCCGCCGCAATCAGCATATTGCGGCCGTGGTCCACAAAGCGCGTGCCGTGATCGAAACCCGCCGAGTACATGGCCAGCAGCCCCGCACCCGCCAACATGGCGATAAAGAGAAGCAGCAGGAAATCAAAGCCGCGAAACAGCGGAACAATGCGTTGCAGCAGCGAGGGCTTATCGAATTCGATGGCGGACATGGGCCGCAATTATCGTGGGAGCCGACTGCCGTGCAGCTTGCAGGGTTGAGCTTTGCTGACGACTCAAGTCGGCCCACGCTCATTCCTCCCGCCATAGGCCTTCTCCCCTGATAGTCTTGGGGCAGACAGTCCACAATGACCGAGACAGAAGTGTTTTTACCAGAGGAGATTGCCGCTATGACGACCACCCACCTGCTGTATCTGCATGGCTTTCGCTCCTCCCCTCAGTCCAACAAGGCACGCATCATGGCGGACTATGTGGGCGCCAGGCATTCCAAGGTACGCTGGTGGTGCCCTCAGCTGCCGCCCTCGCCGCGCGAAGCGGCGGCCGTGATAGCAGAGGGCATCGCCAACTGGCCACGCCAGAACATGGCCGTCATGGGCTCGTCGCTGGGCGGCTATTACGCCAGCTGGGTGGCCCAGCTGGCGCGCTGCAAGAGCGTGATGATCAACCCCGCCGTCAACCCGGCCCGTGACCTGGAAAAATACATCGGCGAGCAGTCCAGCTGGCATGACCCCGAGGAAACCTTCTTCTTTCGCCCCGAATACATTGAGGAATTGCGCCAGCTCGACACCCGCACCATGACGCCGGCAGCACCCGAGATGGTGTTGATCGCCCAGGGCGACGAGGTGCTGGACTGGAACGAAATGAGCGAGCGCTACCCTCACGCACTTCAATTGGTGCAAGAAGGCGGCGACCACGCCCTGAGCAACTTTGCCGAGTATCTGGACCGGATCGACGAATTTCTGGCCTTGGCCTGATGCCCTCGGCGACTCCATGCGCCCCCAGGGAACGGCTGTATTGCTGCAACGCGCCCCCCTGTTCACGGCCCTGACCGCGCGGGGGCCGCGTCTGATATTGACCGACCTCAAGCATGAACTGAATCACTTCTGAGCGCCAAATGTTCGGCTCGTGGGAAAATGCGCGGTTATGCACGCACTGTTTGAAGAAGCCGGCAAATTTCTGGCCGGGCGCATCCTCTCCGAAGCCGAATCCTCTGCCCAAGTCGAGCTGGACTCGGGCAAGCGGGTCAAGGTCAAGGCCGCCAATATCCTGCTCAAGTTCGAGAAGCCGGCTCCTGCCGAGTTGGTCGCTCAGGGCCAGGCCCAGGCCGCCGAGATCGACCTGGATCTGGCCTGGGAATTTGCGCCCGAGGAAGAGTTCGGCTTTGCCGACCTGGCGCGTGACTATTTTTCCGAATCCGCGACGCTGGCCCAGCAGGCCGGTGCGCTGTTCTGCCTGTACGACGCACCGCATTATTTCCGTCGTGCGGGCAAGGGCCGCTTCAAGAAGGCTCCTGCAGAAATCCTGCAGCAAGCCCTTGCCGCCATCGAGAAGAAAAAGCAGATTCAGGCACAGATCGACGCCTGGGCCGAGGAACTGGGCCGCGGCGAGTGCCCGCAGGCAATCCGCGAACAGCTCTACAAGATTCTGTTCAAGCCCGACAAGAACGCTGCCGAATACAAGGCCGTGGTCGATGCCAGCCGCGCCACCAAGCTGGCCCCGCTGGAGCTGCTGCACCGCGCCGGCGCCATCGACTCTTCCTACCAGTTTCACTGGAAGCGCTTCCTGTTCGACAACTTCCCCAAGGGCACGGGCTTCCCCTCCGTGCAGGCCCCCCAGCCACCGGCCGACCTGCCCGTGGCCGATGTAAAGGCTTTTTCCATCGACGACTCGGCCACCACCGAAATCGACGATGCGCTGTCCGTCACGGGCCTGGGCACGGGCACCGTCACCGTGGGCATACACATTGCCGCCCCCGGTCTGGCCATCACGCCCGGCGGCGAGCTGGACAAGCTGGGCCGCGCCCGCCTGTCCACCGTCTACATGCCCGGCTACAAGATCACCATGCTGCCCGACGACGTGGTGCATATCTACACGCTGGACGAAGGCCGCTCCAACCCCGCGGTCTCGCTGTATGTGCAGATCAACGAAGAGACGCTGGAGACCATCTCCAGCGAAACCCGTCTCGAGCGCGTGCCCGTGGAAGTCAACTTCCGCTACGACAAGCTAGATCACATCGTCACCGAGGAATGGCTGACCGACTCCTCAATCGAGGTTGAAAATACGCCTGGTTCGTTGCTGGGCAAGCGCAAGGAGCTCACCTTTTTGCAGCGCTGGTCCAAGTTCCTCAAGGCCAATCGCGAAGTGGTGCGCGGCAAGCCCGAGAACTTCAACCGCCCGGACTACAACTTCCGTCTCGTCGGCAACGACGGCGCCGAGCCCAATGGCAGCGAGCAGGTGCAGATCACCGTGCGCAAGCGCGGCGCGCCGCTGGACCTGATCGTGGCCGAGGCCGCCATCGTGGCCAACAGCACCTGGGGCCTGATGCTGGCCGAGCACGGTGTGCCCGGCATCTACCGCAGCCAGGCCAGCCTGGCACCCGGCGTCAAGGTACGCATGAGCACCAAGGCCTTGCCCCATGCCGGCATAGGCGTGAAAGCCTACTCCTGGGCCACCTCCCCGCTGCGCCGCTATGTGGATCTGGTCAATCAGTGGCAGATCATTGCCTGCGCCCGCCATGGCAAGACGGCTGCCCTGGCAGCGCCCTTCAAGCCCAAGGATGCCGAGCTGTTCGGCATCATCAGCAGCTTTGACGGCGCCTACAGCGCCTACAACGGCTATCAGGCCGGCATGGAGCGCTTCTGGACGCTCAAGTATCTGGAGCAGAACGGCATCAGCGAACTGACGGCCAGCGTGTTCAAGGAAGGCCCCAACGGCTCCTTCCTGGTGCGCGCCGACAATCTGCCGCTGGTACTGCCCGTACTGGGTGCGCAGAACCTGCCGCGCGGCGCCCATGTGCGTGTCAAGCTCGGCGAGATCGACGAGATCTCGCTGGACATCTCGGGCACGCTGATCGAACGCCTGGATGCAGGAGCCGAGGCCGAAAGCGAAGGTGAGGACAGCAGCGAGGACGATGACGACGCCGTGGCCGGCCCCATCTCCATTGCGGTGGACATGAACGACGCCGATCCCGCAGCAGACCAGCCCAAGTCCTGATCTCCACATCTCATCGCCCTGACGCTGCCGTGAAACTGCCCACCTCTCTTCGACGACTGAGTACGCTGCAGCTGGCGCTGGGCGTTTCCATCGCCGTCCATGCCGTGTTGCTGACAGTCCGCTTCGTGGACCCGGAACGCTTTGAGCGCGTGTTTCAGGACACGCCGCTGGAAGTGATTCTGGTCAATGCCCGCGCCAACGAGACGCCGGACAAGGCCCAGGCCATCGCCCAGACCTCACTGGCCGGCGGCGGCGATGCCGACCAGGGCCGGGCCACCAGTCCCATGCCCTACTCGGCCCTGACGACAGTGGGCGACGATTTCGAGGAAAAACAGCGCCAGCTCGACGCCATGCAGGAGCAGCAGAACCAGTTGCTGACCCAGCTGCGCCAGCAAGTGGCCGCGCTGCCCCCGATAGACCCGCGCCTGAGCGCCGACAACAAGGCCCTGGAGGCACAGGAAGAAAAGCGCTTGCAGCTCATCAAGCTGCTGGCCGAGATTGAAAAGCGTATCAACGCAGAAAACGCCCGCCCCAAGAAGCGCTATATCAGCCCCGCCACCAAGGAGGCCGTGTACGCCGTCTACTACGATGCGCTGCGCCGCAAGGTGGAAGACAAGGGCACGGAAAACTTCCCCGAGAACAAGGGCAAGAAGCTGTATGGCGAGCTGGTCATGATCCTGACCGTGAATCATGACGGCCGCGTGCTTTCCACCGAGATTGTGCAGGGCTCGGGTAACCGCATGCTCGATACCCGTGCCGAAGCCATTGCCCGCGCCGCAGCCCCTTACGGCCACTTCGGCCCGGCCATGCGCACCAAGGCCGATCAGATCGCCGTCGTCTCGCACTTCAGGTTCACACGCGAGCAGACACTGGAAACAGACATAAGGTGACCCCCTGTGCCGCCTTCGGCGTCTTCCCCCGCTCTCGCATCGCTTCGCTTGCAGGCGGGGAACGCAGCCAGCGCGGCGGGACGGCCCTTGTGCGGCTGCCTTGGCTTGGGCTGCGCCGATCTCGCCGGCCACTGCCCCAACGCGTACCCAACTCTGCGCAGCGATTTCCTTCAGCCTTTTTATGACAAATACGCTTGATGCCTACTGCGTCATGGGCAACCCCGTTGCCCATAGCCGCTCCCCCTGGATTCATTCCCGCTTCGCCGAGCTGACCGGCCAACCCGTCAGCTATGACCGCGCCCTGGTGCCGCTGGATGGCTTTGCCGACTTTGTGCGCGACTTTGCCGCGCGCGGCGGCAAGGGCTGCAATGTGACCGTTCCCTTCAAGCTGCAGGCGGCCGAATTGGCCACCAGCACCAGCGAGCGCGTGCGGCTGGCTGGTGCTGCCAATACGCTGGTATTCGGCGCCAACGGCATTCATGCCGACAACACCGATGGCCTGGGCATCGTGGCCGACATCACCCGCAATGCCGGTGTGCCCATCGCCGGGCGTGATGTGCTGCTGCTTGGCGCGGGCGGCGCCGCTGCTGGAGCCCTGGGCTCTTTGCTGGAGCAAAAGCCCCGCCGCCTAGTCGTGGTCAACCGCACTCATGCCAGGGCTCAAACGCTGGTCCAGCAGCATGCGGCCATTGCCACACTACATAACGTAGAGCTGGTAGCACTTGAAAGGCAAGTGCTTGAGACTGATCTGACCCAAAATTTCGACATCATCATCAATGCCACAGCCAGCAGCCTGGCTGGGGCTGATGTGCCCGCGCCCGCCAGCGTGCTGCACGCACGCAGTCTGGCCTACGACATGATGTACGGCCCCGCCGCTCAGAATTTTCTGAATTGGGCCAGCAGCCACGGCGCGCTGGCGCGTGATGGTCTGGGCATGCTGGTGGAGCAGGCCGCCGAGTCCTTTGCGCTATGGCGCGGCGTGCGTCCGCCCTCTGCACAAGTCCTGGCCGAACTGCGCGCTCTGCTGCACGCTGAAGCCGCTCACTAAAACCTCGCCCCACCATGAAAGCTCTTGGCCGACTGCTGTTGCTGGTGCTTTGCGCCACCCTGCTGCTGCAATTGTTTTTTGTAGCACGCATCGCAGTCATGGCATGGCTGGATCCAGAGTCCACCAGCTATCAGCGCTCCGAAGCCTGGCAGCTTGCCCGCAGCAGCGAGGGCCTGCGCTGGCGCCAGCAATGGGTGGACTACGGCCAGATCTCCAGCAACCTCAAGCGCGCGGTGATTGCCTCCGAAGATGCCGGCTTCATGGATCACCACGGCGTGGAATGGGATGCCGTTCAGAGGGCCTGGCAGCGAAACGCAAAAGCCGAGGCCAGGGCCATGCAGGCAGAAAAAGCCGGAAACAACAGCAAGCCCGCCAAGGTCTATGGCGGCTCCACCATCACCCAGCAGCTGGCCAAGAACCTGCTGCTGTCGGGCGAACGCAATTTTCTGCGCAAGGGCCAGGAGCTGGTGCTGGCGCAATTGCTGGAGCTGATGCTGAGCAAGCAGCGCATTCTGGAGATCTATCTCAACAATGTGGAATGGGGCCAGGGCGTATTCGGCGCCGAGGCCGCCGCCCAACATTACTTCCGCAAGAGTGCCGCCCAGCTCAATGCGGCCGAGGCAGCACGACTTGCCGCCATGCTTCCGGCACCCAAGCGCTACGAGAAAATGCCGCAATCGCGCTATCTAGCGCAGCGCAGTCGCACGATTGCGCGCTATATACCGATGGTGACGCCCCCCTGAGGCGCTTCGCCTGGGCGGCTCTTGCTTGCTGTCACCCGCATGGAGCGTGAAGGTTTTGTACGTGGATAATCGACAGCCATGCGAATTCTAGGAATCGACCCTGGCCTGCAGACCACGGGCTTTGGCGTCATCGACATGGAAGGCCAGCGCCTGTCCTATGTGGCCAGCGGCACCATACGCACCAACAAGATGGAACTCGGCGACCTGCCGGGCCGTCTCAAGGTGCTGTTCGACGGCATCTCCGAAGTCGCCTCACGCTACCAGCCCGAGGTGGCTGCCGTGGAAATCGTCTTCGTCAACGTCAACCCCCAGTCCACGCTGCTGCTGGGCCAGGCCCGTGGTGCGGCGCTGACGGCCCTGGTCAACGCCAATCTCGCGGTTTCCGAATACACCGCCCTGCAGATGAAAAAAGCCGTGGTCGGCCATGGTCGCGCAGCCAAGAGCCAGATCCAGGAAATGGTCAAACGGCTGCTGCAACTGCCCGGCCTGCCCGGCACCGATGCCGCCGACGCGCTGGGGCTGGCCATCACCCATGCCCATGCGGCTGCCGCCATGGGGCTGATGGCCAAGTCCACCGATCTGCGCCGCAAGCAACATGCCATGTACCGGGGCGGACGGGTCTATTGAGCTTGCCCTTAGCCGCTTCGCGGCTTCCCCTTCTCTCTTCGGAAGGGGTCGCAGGATGGCTTTTCCTCACAAGCACACACTGCTTCAAAGCTCTGCCCGATACAAAAAAAGCCGTGACATGCCACGGCTTTTTTGATGGTGTGATTTGCTTAATAGGCGCTCAGCACCATGGAGGCGATCACGCCTGTGGCAATGGCGACCAGCAGATAGTCGCCGCCGTTCTGAATCCAGTGATAGCCACGCGGCGGCGCCGACAGATGGTGGCCGCGCCAGTCATTCACCACATAGTGCTGGCTGCGGTATTGCGGCGGCACGCGACTGCCCTTGTACCAGTTATGGTCGGGACCACCGCCACGGCGACCATTGTCGTGATGATCGGCACGTCGGTCGTCGCGCCTGTCATGGCGCTGCTCATGCCGACCACGATCATCATGGCGACCGCCATGGCGCATGTCCTGCGCTCCATGTCCATTGCCGCGGCCGGGCGGCGGGCCGGGCTGCGCCTGGACGGCCAGACTGCCCAGACCCAGGCAGGCGGCAATGGAGGCAGAAAGAATGCGGGTAGTCAAACGGGACATGGGTACTCCTTTGTCGAATTGTTTCGGTCAACAAGGTGTGCGGCCGGTCATGGCGGCCGCAGCAGATCCATCTTTACCCAATTTCGGCGCTGCAAGAAGTGAGCAACTGCCGATTTACCACTTTTTGCGCGCTGTTTACAGAGCAGAAACCTATGAAACGCCGAGCCTGATTTGGCAAGCCGCTATCAATATTCATTAGTTCTCAGATGATGCGTCCGACAAACATCACGGCAAAAAAGGCCAGACCGGCAATCACCGACCACTTGAACAGCAAAAAGCCCAGGCGCTTGTAGTGCGCCTTGCCGGTTCCCAGATAGAAGGCGAAGCTCAATGCCGAAGCCAGAATCAGCAAGGTGGCCAGCCAGCGAAAGATCAGCATGGAGGTCTCGCTCACCAGGCCTGAGCGGGCATGGCAAAGCCCTGGGGAGCCTGGCGCTCGCTCTCGAAGGTCACGAGCTCCCAGGTCTCGGGCTGCTCGATCATTGCGCGCAGCAGCTTGTTGTTGAGGCCGTGACCCGAGCGAAAGGCGCTGTAGGCACCGAGAATGGGCTTGCCGATCAGATACAGATCGCCGATCGCGTCAAGGATCTTGTGCTTGGCAAACTCGTCGTCATAGCGCAGGCCGTCGCTGTTCAGGACCTTGTAGTCGTCCATGACGATGGCGTTGTCCAGCCCCCCGCCCAGTGCCAGGCCGTTGTTGCGCAGCATTTCCACATCCTTGGTGAAGCCGAAGGTGCGGGCGCGGGCGATGTCGCGTGTGTAGTTGTCCAGACCCATGTCGAACTCCACGCACTGCCCCGTGGAGTCCACGGCTGGGTGAGCGAAGTCGATCTCGAAGCGCAGCTTGAAGCCATGGTAGGGATCGAAGCGCGCCCACTTGAGGTTCTGGCCTTCGCCTTCGCGCACCTCGATCGGGCTCTTGATGCGGATGAAGCGCTTGGGCGCTTTCTGCAACTCGATTCCGGCGCTTTGCAGCAGAAACACGAACGATGACGAGGAGCCATCGAGAATCGGCACTTCTTCGGCAGTGATGTCCACGTAGAGGTTGTCGATTCCCAGACCGGCGATGGCCGACATCAGGTGCTCTACCGTATGCACCTTGGCGCCGCCGCTGCCGATGGTGGAAGCCATGCGCGTATCGGTCACTGCCTCGGCGGAAATGGGGATATCCACAGGCTCAGGCAAGTCCACGCGACGGAACACGATGCCGGTATCAGGCTGGGCAGGGCGCAGCGTCAACTCGACACGCTGGCCGCTGTGCAGGCCCACGCCTACGGCACGGGAAATGGTCTTGATGGTACGTTGCTGAAGCATGCTGGTATTTTAAATGGGACAACCCCGAGCCGGCTTACGCCGACTCAGGGTTGTCTTAATCGCTGCGATACAGCGAACTGATGGGCCATCAGTCCTTAACGAACCAAAGGCCTTTGCGGCTGACTCTCAAGCGCTGGCGCACTCGGAGGCAGAGACACCGAGGAAGGACCGCCCCGCACCGAGGGTGTCGTCCCCCTCCGGCGCAAAGCGCCAGAGAGGGGGAAGCGGCAAAGCCGCTCAGGGGGGAGCTTAATCAGCCTGCTTGCGCAGAAACGCCGGGATCTCCACATCGTCCATGCCGCCAGACGCCAGCGCGCTCACGCGCTCCGAAGCCTGGGTGCGGTTGGTGCGCCAGACGCTTGGCACATTGGTGTTGGCCGTGCCGTAGTCCATGCCGCCCAGGGGAGGCAGACCCACTGCCACGTTGTCGGTACCGGTACGCAGACCGCCCTGCACCACCTGGATGTTCTGGCGACGCACATTGGGACGCGACAGGCCGGTGGCCACCACGGTCACGCGGATTTCGTCGCCCAGCGAGTCATCGTAGGCAGCGCCGTAGATCACGTGGGCATCGGGAGACGCATAGGCATTGATGGTGGACATGGCCAGACGCGACTCGGACAGCTTGAGGCTCCCCTTGGCTGCAGTCACCAGCACCAGCACGCCCTTGGCGCCGGACAGATCGATGCCTTCCAGCAGCGGGCAGGCCACGGCCTGCTCGGCAGCGATACGGGCACGATCGGGACCGGCGGCCTTGGCCGTGCCCATCATGGCCTTGCCGGGCTCGCCCATCACGGTGCGCACGTCTTCGAAGTCGACGTTCACATGGCCGTACTCGTTGATGATTTCGGCAATGCCGCCCACGGCGTTCTTCAGAACGTCGTTGGCATGAGCAAAAGCCTCGTCCTGGGAGATATCGTCGCCCAGCACATCGAGCAGCTTTTCGTTGAGCACAACGATCAGCGAGTCCACATTCGCCTCCAGCTCGGCCAGGCCGGCGTCAGCGTTCTGCATGCGGCGGCCGCCTTCCCACTCGAAAGGCTTGGTCACCACACCCACCGTCAGAATGCCCATTTCCTTGGCCACTCGTGCGATCACAGGCGATGCACCGGTACCCGTACCACCACCCATGCCTGCCGTAATGAAGAGCATGTGCGCGCCTTCGATGGCAGCGCGAATATCTTCCACAGCAGCTTCCGCAGCGTCGCGGCCCTTGTCGGGCTTGCTGCCGGCACCCAGGCCGCTGCCACCCAGGTGGATGGTGCGGTGAGCGCGGCTGCGCAACAGAGCTTGAGCATCGGTATTGGCCGTAATGAATTCGACGCCTTGAACGCTGCGTTCAATCATGTGGTCGACGGCGTTGCCGCCGCCACCGCCGACGCCGATCACCTTGATCTGCGTGCCTTGGTTGAATTCTTCGGTTTCAATCATGTCGATAGGCATGGTGGTGCTCCTGTTCTCTAGTGGTGGTTTGTCGCTGCTGTGGAAAAGAAATTTCGAACTCTTGAGGTCTTCGCGGTCTTCGTCGTCGATACCGCGAAAAATCCATCTGTGGTGGTCCGGTGATGAACATGCGATAAGTGCTCATATCAGAAGTTCCCCACGATGAAGTCTTTGAACCGGCCGAAAGCGGTCTTCATGGAACCGCTCTTCTGGGCCACCTTGTAGCCACGCAGACGTGCCAGACGTGCTTCATCGAGCAGGCCCATCACCGTGGCGGCACGGGGCTGGGCGACCATGTCGGCCAGCGCACCGGAATATTTGGGAAGCCCGCGGCGCACGGGCTTGAGAAAGATGTCTTCGCCCAGCTCGATCATCCCGGGCATGACGGCGCTGCCGCCCGTGAGCACGATGCCCGAGGACAGCACTTCTTCGTAGCCCGATTCGCGGATGACCTGCTGCACCAGCGAGAAGATCTCTTCCACGCGGGGCTCGATCACGCCGGCCAGGGCCTGCTTGCTGATCATGCGCGGGCTGCGGTCGCCCAGGCCCGGCACTTCGACCTGGGCATCGGGATCGGCCAGCAACTGCTTGGCATAGCCACTCTCGACCTTGATGTCCTCGGCATCCTTGGTGGGGGTACGCAGGGCCATGGCGATGTCGCTGGTGATCAGGTCACCGGCAATCGGGATCACGGCCGTGTGGCGAATCGCACCGCCGGTGAAGATGGCCACATCGGTCGCTCCCGCGCCGATATCCACCACGGCCACGCCCAGCTCGCGCTCGTCATCGGTCAGCACGGCCTGGGCCGACGCCAGCGGATTGAGCAGCAGCTGCTCGACTTCCAGGCCGCAGCGGCGCACGCATTTGATGATGTTCTCGGCCGCGCTCTGGGCACCGGTCACGATATGGATCTTGGCTTCAAGGCGAATTCCGCTCATGCCGATGGGCTCGCGCACCTCGTGGCCGTCGATGACGAACTCCTGCGCCTCGACCAGCAGCAGGCGCTGGTCGGACGAGATATTGATGGCCTTGGCGGTTTCCATCACGCGGGCCATATCGGTGGACGAGACTTCCTTGTCCTTGATGGCCACCATGCCGCTGGAATTCAGACCGCGGATATGGCTACCGGTAATGCCGGTACACACTCGCTGGATCTTGCAATCCGCCATCAGCTCGGCCTCTTTGAGCGCCTGCTGGATGCTTTGCACGGTCGCATCGATATTCACGACCACGCCGCGCTTCAAGCCGTTGCTGGGGGCGACGCCCAGGCCCGCCAGCTTGAGCTCGCCATTGGACATGACCTCGGCCACCACCGCCATGACCTTGGCCGTGCCGATATCCAGCCCAACAATCACATCCTTGTATTCTCTTGCCATATCAGCTTCCGCCCCCGGTAGGTTCTGTCTTGTCTTTGTGTGCGCCTTGCATGTCTGTTCCCCTGCTCCCGCTTATCGTCTGGCCCTGGCAGCAGTTGCCGGCGCGGAGGTTCCAGTGGTCACGCCCTTGAGTCGCAAGGCATAGCCGTCTTCGTAACGCAGGTCTGCAGACTCCAGTGCTGCAGCCGAGCGCTTGTATTGAGAGGTGATCTGAGGCAGCGTGCGCACAAAGCGCTGCACGCGCTGCAATATGTCTTCGGTCGTGCCGCCGCCCAGTTCCAGCAGCGCATCGTTGTCCAGCACCAGCGTCCAACTGCCACGCGCATCCAGAGTCAGGCTGTCCAGCGCCACATCGAGTGGCTTCAAGGCCGGCTCCAGCGCTCGATACATCTGCAGAACACGCGGTGCCGATCCCTCGGGGCCTTGCAGACGCGGCAGACCTTCGCGGTCCAGTTCGCCCAGATTGGCTTCAAACACTTCACCGGCCTTGTTGACCAGACCGGTACCGGTCTCAGCCCCCCAGAAGGCTTCGGCCACATGCTCCTTGAGCGCCACGCGCAAGCCGTTCGGATATTCGCGGCGCACCTGCGCCTCCTGCACCCAGGGCACTTGCTCGAATGCGTGCTGAGCCGCCTTCAGGTCCACCGTGAAGAAGTTGCCTTTGAGCACTGGCGCCACATTGGCGCGCAGCGTCACGGCGTTGTTATGCACCAGCTCGCCTTCCACCACGATGCGACCGATATTGAAGGCCGGAGTTCGCATCAACCACCACCCCACGGCCATCACGCACGCCGTCAAGCAGCCCATGAACATCACCGTGGCAGTGATGTTCATGAGCTTGACGTCGAACGGGACGACGGCTGTGGGCTGGTTGCGGTTCATGGCTGCTCCGCTTCTCCATCCAGCGTGCTCATGGCCAGGATGCCAAGGCACAGGTTTTCGTAGCTCACGCCGGAAGCGCGCGCAGCCATGGGGACGAGAGAATGCCCCGTCATGCCTGGAGAGGTATTGATCTCCAGCAAGAAAGGCTTGCGGTCGCTGGCGCGAATCATGATGTCGGCACGCGCCCAGCCACGGCAGCCCAGCGTACGGAAGGCTTTTTCCACAATGCGCTGGATCTCGGTCTCCTCGGCAGCCGGCAGGCCGCTAGGGCAGTGGTACTGCGTGGTATCTGTGAAGTACTTGTTCTGGTAGTCGTAGTTGCCTTCGGGCGCAACGATTCGGATCACCGGCAGCGCACCGGCCTGGGCACCCGTGCCCAGCACGGGGCAGGTGGTCTCGTCACCGGCAATGAACTGCTCGCACAGCACTTCTGCGTCGTACTGGGCCGCCAGCTCGTAGGCCTTGGCGCATTCGTCGGCATTCATCACCTTGGTCAGGCCGATGCTGGAGCCGTCGCGTGCGGGCTTGACGATCATGGGAGCGCCCAGGGCTTCCAGTGCGGCGCGGGTTTCAGCGGCCGAGGCGACCATGCGCCAGTCCGGCGTGGGCAGTCCTTCAAAGCGCCAGATGCGCTTGGTCATGATCTTGTCCATGGCGATGCTGGAAGCCATCACGCCCGAACCCGTATAGGGAATATCCAGCAACTCCAGTGCACCCTGCACCGTACCGTCCTCACCGTAGCGGCCATGCAGCGCGATGAAGCAGCGGTCAAAGCCTTGCACCTTGAGCTGCTCCAGCCCCTGTTCGGCAGGGTCGAACTTGTGGGCATCGACACCCTTGGACTGCAGTGCGGCCAGCACACCAGCGCCGGACATCAGCGAGACCTCGCGCTCGGACGAGCGACCGCCCATGAGCACGGCGACCTTGCCCAGTGCCTTCACGTCGATATTTGTACCAAACATGCTCATTGCGCGCTCCCTGCGGGCGCAGCCAGCTCTTGTTTCTGAAGCATTTCAACCAATTTCCCAGGCACGGCGCCAATCGATCCGGCCCCCATGCACAGCAATACATCGCCCGCTTGCGCATTGGCAGCGATGGCTGCCGGCATATCGGCAATGTTTTCCACAAATACAGGCTCGACCTTGCCGGCCACACGCAAGGCGCGAGCCAGGGATCGACCGTCGGCAGCCACGATGGGTGCCTCGCCCGCGGCATAGACCTCGGCCAGCAGCACCGAGTCGGCGCTGCCGATGACCTTCACAAAGTCCTCGAAACAGTCGCGTGTGCGGCTGTAGCGGTGTGGCTGGAAGGCCAGCACCAGGCGCTGCCCCGGGAAGGCACCGCGTGCCGCAGCCAGCGTGGCTGCCATTTCCACGGGGTGATGACCGTAGTCGTCGATGACGGTGAAAGTGCCGCCATTGGCAGCCGGCAGTTCGCCATAGCGCTGGAAACGCCGTCCCACGCCCTTGAAGCCTTCCAAGGCGCGCAGCAGCGCCTCGTCGGAAATCTCGAGTTCCATGGCCACCGCCACGGCAGACAGGGCGTTGAGCACGTTGTGCTCGCCGGGCAGACTCAGCACAACCTCCAGATCGGGGTAGCTCTGGCCGTTCTGGCGGCGCACGGTAAAGCGCATGCGACCGGCTTCGGCACGCACGTTCACGGCGCGCACCTGGGCATCTTCGGCAAAGCCGTAGGTCGTGACCGGACGCGCCAGCTTGGGCAGGATCTCGCGCACGGCAGGGCTGTCGACGCAAAGAATGGCGCGCCCGTAAAACGGCATGCGATGCAGGAAATCGACAAAGGCCTGCTTGAGGCGGCCGAAGTCATGGCCGTAGGTTTCCATGTGATCGGCGTCGATATTGGTGACGACGGCCATCACAGGCAGCAGATTCAGGAAGGAGGCATCGGACTCGTCGGCCTCGACCACGATGTAGTCGCCCTGGCCCAGCTTGGCATTCGCACCGGCGCTGTTGAGCTTGCCGCCGATCACGAAGGTGGGGTCCAGACCGGCTTCGGCCAGCACACTGGTCACCAAGCTGGTGGTGGTGGTCTTGCCATGCGCCCCGGCAATGGCGATGCCCTGCTTGAAACGCATCAGCTCGGCGAGCATCAGCGCACGGGGAACCACAGGAATCTTTTTCTCGCGCGCAGCCAGGACCTCGGGGTTGTCGCCCTGCACGGCCGTGGATGTCACCACGGCATCGCTGCCGTCGACGTTCTCGGCCGCATGACCGACAAAGGTCTTGATGCCCAGGCCCGCCAGGCGGCGCAGCGTGGCGCTGTCGGCCAGATCCGAGCCTGAAATGGCGTAACCCAGGTTGTGCAGAACCTCTGCAATACCGCTCATGCCGGCGCCGCCAATACCGACAAAGTGAATGTGATGAATGGCGTGTTTCATGCTGCCAACTCCTCACAAGCGGCGACCACCTTCGCGGTGGCATCAGTCTTTTGCATTTTCTTCGCGAGTTCAGCGCGCTCCAACAGCGTCGCACGCTGCATATTTTGTAGCATTTCCGCCAACCCTTGGGCGCTCAAAGTACTTTGCGGCTGTAACCAACCGCCACCAGCATCCACGAGGAAGCGGGCATTGCTGGTCTGGTGGTCATCCACCGCGGCAGGGAAGGGCACATAGACCGCTGCCGCCCCTACAGCGGCGATCTCGGTCACGGTGCTGGCACCGGCACGGCAGACGACGAGATCGGCATCCGCAAAAGCCTTGGCCGTGTCATCGATGAAGGGAGTCAGCTCGGCCTGTACGCCTGCAGCCTGATAGTTGGCACGCAACGCATCGATCTGGGCCGTACCGCTCTGGTGCAGCACCACGGGGCGCTGATCGGCAGGCATCAGGGCCAGAGCCTGGGGCACGATCTCATTGAGCGCCCTGGCTCCCAGACTGCCGCCCACCACCAGCAGCTTGAGCGGGCCGCTGCGGCCGGCAAAGCGCTGGGCGGGCTCGGCCTGCTCCAGAAACGCTTGGCGCAGCGGATTGCCCACCCATTCGCCCTTGGCAAATACCTTGGGGAAAGCAGTGAACACTCGCTTGGCAACCTTGGCCACGACCTTGTTGGCCATGCCGGCCACGGAGTTCTGTTCGTGCAGCACCACGGGCACGCCCGACGCCGCAGCCATCAGGCCACCGGGCACGGTGAGGTACCCGCCCAGGCCGATGACCACATCGGGCTGCACGCGCTTCATCACGGCACGCGCCTGCGAGAAGGCCTTCGCCAGCCTGAACGGCAGTTGCACCAGGGTCTTGAGCCCCTTGCCGCGCACGCCGCCAAATTCGATCAGCTCCAGTGCAAAGCCCTGGGGCGGCACGATGCGCGACTCCATGGAGCCGGGCGCTCCCAGCCAGTGCACATTCCAGCCGCGCGCACGCAGCTCCTGTGCCACGGCCAGACCGGGGAAGATATGACCGCCGGTACCACCGGCCATCACCAGTGCCGTGCGTGGCTTGTTTGGCTTGATGAGCAGGCTCATGCGTGGCCCCCCTTCATCAGCAGCTTGTTTTCGTAATCGACTCTGAGCACCACAGCTATCGCAATCAAATTCATCAAAATGGCCGAACCGCCAAAACTCATTAACGGCAGAGTCAGGCCTTTGGTTGGCAGGGCGCCCAAATTCACACCCATGTTGATAAAGGCCTGGAAGCCCATCCAGATCGCCACGCCCTCGGCCACCAGCCCGGCAAAGACACGGTCCAGCGCGATGGCCTGACGGCCGATCAGCATGATGCGGCGGGTCAGCCAGAAGAAGACGGCAGCAATCAGCAGCAGGCCGACCAGACCAAATTCTTCGCCGATCACAGCCAGCAGGAAGTCGGTATGCGCTTCGGGCAGCCAGTGCAGCTTTTCCACGCTGCGGCCCAGGCCCACGCCAAAGATCTCGCCTCGCCCGATGGCAATCAGCGCATGCGAGAGCTGGTAGCCCTTGCCCAGCGCATGCTTCTCATCCCAGGGATCGAGGTAGGCAAAAATACGTTCGCGGCGCCACTCCGAGGTGGCGATGATCATGCCGAAGGCCAGCACCACCAGCAGTGCGATGATGAAGAACATGCGCGCATTCACGCCGCCCAGGAACAGAATGCCCATGGAGATCACGACGATCACCATGAAGGCCCCCATGTCTGGCTCGGCCAGCAGCAGCACGCCCACCACGACCACAGCCAAGCCCATGGGCAGCACGGCGCGGAAGAAGCGCTCCTTGACCTCCATCTTTCGCACCATGTAATCGGCCGCGTAGATCAGGATGGAGAACTTGGCCAACTCGGAAGGCTGGAAGTTCATGATGCCCAGCGACAGCCAGCGCCGCGCGCCGTTGACCACCGTGCCCACATGCGGGATCAGCACCGCCACCAGCAACACAATGGAGATCAGAAACAGCTTGCGCGCCACCTTCTCCCAGACATTCATGGGCACCTGGAAGGCCAGCAGCGCGGCCACAAAGGCCATGCCTATCGACATGGTGTGGCGCAGCAGAAAGTGATAGGGCTCGATCTTGCCGAAGCGCGGGTTGTCCGGCATCGCAATCGATGCCGAATACACCATGACCAGACTCCAGGACAGCAAGGCGATGACGACCCAGATCAATGCCTGATCCAGCCCCAGTACGCTTGCCGGAGTACGGGTGGGACGGTCGTACAGCGGCCCGCCTACGCGCACGGGCAGCACGTCGATGGGCCTTTCCTCTGCGCTGCGGAACCACGAGCGCATGCGGCCGGAGAGGCTGGTCAGGAAGGCGGCTGTCATGCGCCGTCCTCCAGTTGCTGGCCGGCTTCAAGCGCCAGCTCACGCACCGCTTCCACAAACTGGTGGGCGCGGTCCGCATAGTCCTTGAACATGTCCATGCTCGCGCAGGCCGGCGAGAGCAGCACCGCATCATTGGTATGAGCCAGACGCGCGGCCTGCTGCACGGCATCCTGCATGCTTGCAGCATCGACCAGGGTCACGCCGGTGTCGCCAAGCGCCTCGCGAATCAACGGCGCATCCTGGCCGATCAGCACGGCCGCGCGCACATAGCGCGAGACGGGAGCGGCCAGCGGCGTAAAGTCCTGGCCCTTGCCCAGACCGCCCAGAATCACCACGATGCGGTGGTCCGGCCCCAGGCCCATGAGGGCCGCCACGGTGGCGCCCACATTCGTGCCCTTGCTGTCGTCAAAGTATTCGACATCGCCCACCCGGCCCACGGGCTGCACACGGTGCGGCTCGCCCCGGTATTCGCGCAGGCCGTAGAGCAGCGGTGCCAGCGTGCATCCCGCACCGGTCGCCAGCGCCAGGGCCGACAGTGCATTGATGGCGTTGTGGCGGCCGCGTATGCGCAGCGCATCGGCGGGCATCAGGCGCACGATGTGCAGATCGTCGGCGTTCTTGCCCTTGCTGGTTTCGTCGGCCTCATGGGCGCGCACCAGCCAGGTCATGCCGTTGACCACCTCCAGACCGAAGTCTCCGGGGCGGCGCGGCATGTCGCCGCCAAAGCTGACATGGGCACGCTGGAAAGTCTTGCCGCGCTTGCCGGGCACCGCCACGGGCGCTGGCAGCATGGCCATGACGACGGGGTCTTCGCGATTGAGGACCATCAGAGCCTGCTCGCCAAAGACATGGGCCTTGGCATCGGCATAGGCCTGCATGCCACCATGCCAGTCCAGATGGTCCTGGGTGATATTGAGCACCGTGGCCGCCGTGGGCTCGAATCCGCGGCAGTCGTCGAGCTGAAAGCTGGACAGCTCCAGCACCCAGGCCTGAGGCAGAGTCTCGGCATCGATGCGAGCAGACAGGGTGTCGAGCAGCGAAGGACCGATATTGCCGGCCACGCCCACGCTCAATCCGCCATGCTCCAGCAGCTGACCGGTCAGCGAGGTGACCGTGGTCTTGCCGTTGGTGCCGGTGATGCCCAGCACCTTGGGCGCATAGCCATGGGCTTCGCGCAGGCCCTTGAGCGCAAAGGCAAACAGATCCAGTTCGCCGCCCGTGGGCAGGCCGATGCTGCGCGCGGCATCGAAGACCGGGGCAACGCTGGCCGGGCTCAGGCCCGGCGAACGATAGACGGAACTCAGGCTCTGGCCATCGACCAGAGCAGCCGTGAATGCGCCGGCAACAAAGCGCACGCCGGGCAGTTCGGCCTGCAGCGCAGGCAGATAGGGGGGGGCTTCGCGCGTGTCGGCCACCGTGACCTCGGCACCGGCACGCACGCACCAGCGTGCCATGGCGATGCCCGAGATGCCCAGACCCAGAATCAGCACGCGCTGGCCCTGCAGGTGCTGGGCCGCGCCTTGCGGCCAGTGCACGGGGACAGGTGGCAGCTCCACCACTGCTTCCAGCTCGGCTTCGGGCTGCGACTCGACCTCGGTCACTTCGGCATCGGCCGCATCGGAGATGCTGGGGTCGGCAAAAATCTGTGCCACGAAGGCGGCCGCGTCCCTGGCTGCCGTCAAGGTGGAGATATCGGGCACCGGCTCGGCGTCCAGCGTCTTGGCGATGATGGCAGGCGCTTGCATTTCAGGAGCTTCTGGCGCTTGCTCCTGAATCATTTCAGACATATTTTCATCTGAAATGCTTTGCATATCAGCGATAGGCGCTTGCGTTTGCATAGCATCCACAACCGCATCCGGCTGCAGAACCTGATCATCGAGCTTGAGGTCTTCGTCTTGCATGGCGACTACCTCAGCTTCAGGGTGGACAGGCCCAGCAGGCACAGCAGCATGGTGATGATCCAGAAGCGGATCACGACCTGGGTCTCCTTCCAGCCACTCTTCTCGAAGTGATGGTGCAGCGGTGCCATCTTCAGCAGACGGCGGCCCTCGCCATAGCGCTTCTTGGTGTACTTGAAGTAAGTCACCTGCAGCATCACCGAGATGGCTTCCGCCACAAAGATGCCGCCCATCACGGCCAGCACGATTTCCTGGCGCACGATCACGGCAATCGTTCCCAGAGCAGCGCCCAGAGCCAGCGCGCCCACGTCGCCCATGAAGACCTGGGCGGGATGTGCGTTGAACCAGAGAAAGGCCAGACCGGCACCCGCCATGGCGCCGCAGAACACCATCAGCTCGCCCGTACCGGGGATGCTGGGGAACAGCAGGTAGCGCGCATAGGTGGCGTTGCCGGTCACATAGGCGAAGATGCCCAGGGCCGTGCCGACCATGATGACGGGCATGATGGCCAGGCCATCGAGGCCGTCGGTCAGGTTCACGGCATTGCTGGCGCCCACGATGACCAGATAGGTCATGACGATGAAGCCCAGCACGCCCAGCGGATAGCTGACTTCCTTGAAGAAGGGCACCATCAGGCCGGCCTTGGGCGGCAGGTCCATGGAAAAGCCCGACTGTACCCAGGAGACGAACAGCGCGAAGACCTCGGCATTGCTGTTCTCGGAGATGCAGAACACCAGGTAAAGGGCGGCCAGCAGACCGATGACGGACTGCCAGAAATACTTCTCGCCCGAGCGCATGCCCTCGGGGTCCTTGTTGACGACCTTGCGCCAGTCGTCCACCCAGCCAATCGCGCCAAAGCCCAGCGTGACCAGCAGCACGATCCAGACAAAGCGGTTGGACAGGTCAAACCACAGCAAGGTGGATACGGCAATCGAGAACAGAATCAGCACGCCGCCCATGGTCGGCGTGCCGCTCTTGACCAGATGGGTCTCCATGGCATAGCCGCGCACGGGCTGGCCGATCTTGAGCGCGGTCAGCATGCGGATGGCCTTGGGACCTATCCACAGGCCGATCAGCAAGGCGGTGACGGCGGCCAGCACGGCGCGCAGCGTCAGGTACTGGAAGACGCGCAGAAAGCCGAACTCCGGCGAGATACCCTGCAGCCATTGAGCCAGCATCAGCAGCATGCGGCCTCCTCGCAGTTGCCCTGCTTCTTGTCTGCACAGGCCTCAATGCTCTGCACCACTTGCTCCATCTTCATGAACCGCGAACCCTTGACCAACACGCTACCTACCTTGGGTAAAACTGCGCACACCGCCTGCTCAAGGGCGGACATGCTATCAAAATGCCTAGCTCCGCAGCCAAAGGCAGAGGCCGCAAACGCGCTCTGGTCACCCAGAGCAAAGAAATGGGCAATACCTGCCTGCTGCGCCAGCGCGCCGGCCTCGGCATGGAACTGCGGGCCGTCATCGCCCACCTCCCCCATGTCGCCCAGCACCAGCAACTGCGGTGCGGGCAGCTCGGCCAGCACCGCAATGGCGGCGGCAACCGAGTCGGGGTTGGCGTTATAGCTGTCGTCGACCACCGTGACGCCTTGACCCTTGATCTGCACGGCCAGCGCGCGCGAGCGGCCCGTCACAGGCTCGAAGCCGGAGAGTCCCTGTGCAATGGCAGGCAAAGGCACACCGGCAGCATGGGCGCAGGCAGCCGCGGCCAGTGCGTTGCGCACGTTGTGGCGGCCGGCAATATGCAGCTGCACGGCAGCCACGCCTTGCGGGGTGTTCAGTGCAAAGCTCCAGACTCCATTGGCCCAGACCACATCGCTGGCAAAAACCTGAGCCCCATCAGCAGCCTCGCCAAACATCAGGCTGGGGCGGCCAGCGCTCAGTTCGGTCCACAGCGGCGTGTACTCATCTCCGGCGGGGAAGATGGCCACTCCGTCCTTGGGCAGAAAGCGCAGCACCGATCCGTTTTCACGCGCCACCGCCTCCACCGTGCCCATGAACTCCTGGTGTTCACGTTGTGCGTTGTTGACCAGGGCCACCGTGGGCTGGCCGATGGCAGCCAGCTCGGCAATCTCGCCGGGGTGGTTCATGCCCATCTCCAGCACCGCAATGCGATGCGCGTCCGTCATGCGCAGCAGATTCAGCGGCATGCCTATGGAGTTGTTGAAATTGCCGCGCGTGGCCAGTGCTGCCTCGCCCTGCCCGCCCACATGCGCGCGCAGAATGGACGCGATCATTTGCGTGACCGTGGTCTTGCCATTGCTGCCGGTCACGGCAATCAAGGGCAGATCGAACTGCGCACGCCATGCTCGTGCCAACGCGCCCAGTGCCAGCAGCGTATCCGGCACTTCGATGCCGGCCATGCCTGCAGCCTCCAGCCCATGGCTGGCAATGGCCGCCACAGCACCGGCGGCCTGCGCCTGAGGCAGAAAATCATGGGCGTCAAAACGCTCGCCCTTCAGGGCCACGAACAAGTCCCCGTTCTGCAACGTGCGCGTATCGGTGTGCACGCGTGTCAGCTCCAGCTGGCCGTTGCCGACCAGACGGGCTTGGGGGATATGCGTCTGGATCAGCTCCAGCGCTTTTGCCAGGGTCATCATGACCGAATCTTTCCTTCGCGGGCTGCGAGCGCCTTCTGCGCCTCAGCCATGTCGGAGAACGGATGGCGCACGCCCTTCGTCTCCTGATAGTCCTCATGTCCCTTGCCGGCAATCAGCACCACGTCGCGCGCATCGGCACGGGCAATGGCTTGGGCAATGGCCGCCGCGCGGTCGGCCTGAACATGCAATGCCTGGCCCGCCTGCATGCCGGCCAGGATCTGGTCGATGATGCTTTCGGGCACTTCACTGCGCGGGTTGTCGCTGGTGACGAAAACGCCGTCGGCATGCGCCTGGGCGGCCTGCCCCATCAGCGGACGCTTGCTGTTGTCCCGGTCGCCGCCGCAGCCGAACACGCACCACAGCTTGCCCTGGCGCTGCCGCGCGGCGGGCTGCAGCGCGCGCAAGGCTTTTTCCAGCGCATCGGGCGTATGGGCATAGTCCACGGCCACCAGAGGCTGACCGGGCTTGACGATCTGCTGCATGCGACCGGGCACGGGCTCCAGATCGGCGCAGGCCTGCACGGCCTGCTCCAGCGTCAGGCCCAGGCAGCGCAGGGTGGCCAGCACCCCGAGCAGATTGGAGACGTTGTACTGACCGACCAGACGCGTATTCATGCGCAGGCTGTGACCGGCTTCCAGCACGGTAAAGCTCAGACCCTCGTCGCCCAGACCGATGTCCTTGGCCTGCAGGCGAGCCGGTCCCTGGATGGAGACGCTCCACACATCCATGGCGCGGCCTTGCAGCCTGGCCCAGAGCCTGGCGCCATGCGCATCGTCGATATTGACCACGGCGGCCGGCAGGCCGGGCCAGTCGAACAGTTGGGCCTTGGCCTGCCAGTAGGCATCCATGCTGCCGTGGTAGTCCAGGTGGTCCTGCGTGAAATTGGTGAACAACGCCACGCGAATCTTGCTGCCGTCCAGACGGTGCTCGACGATGCCGATGGACGATGCCTCGATGGCACAGGCGGCAAGACCCTGGTCGGCGTAGCTGCGGAACGCGCGCTGCAGCAACACCGGGTCCGGCGTGGTCATGCCTGTCGACTCCAATGCAGGCGGCACGCCCACACCCAGGGTGCCCACCAGCGCACAGCCGGTGCGTGTGTTCAGCGTCACTTTCGAGAGCGCATGCGCCAGCCACCAGGCTGTGGTGGTCTTGCCGTTGGTGCCGGTCACGGCCAGCACGTCGAGCTCGCCACTGGGATGTGCAAACCATTGGTCGGCAATCAGTCCCGTCGCGGCCTTCAGGCCCTTGAGAGCTGCAATGCTGTCGCCGCTCAGATCGAAGACCTGCAGACCGTCGGCCTCCACCAGCACGGCGGCGGCGCCCTGCTCCAGAGCCTTGCCCACATAGGCTCGGCCATCAGTGGCAGCACCGGGCCAGGCGACAAAGGCATCGCCGGCCTTGACCTTGCGGCTATCGGTCTGCAGGTCACCCTGCACGCGACTGCGCAGCCAGGCAACGGCCTCGGCTGCATTGTTCAGGATTTGAATGGGGGTGCTCATAGCACAGGCTCCTCAGCGGGTGCAGCCACGATCTGAGGCTTGACTTCCTTGTCGGGCTGAACGCCCATGAAACGCAATGTCTGCTGGACCACGTCCGCAAACACCGGGCCGGCCACCGTGCCACCGTAGTAGGAACCTGCCGTCGGCTCGTCCACCATCACGGCCACGATGATGCGCGGCTTGTCGATGGGAGCAATGCCCGTGAACCAGGCCCGGTACTTGCCAGCGGCATAGCTCTTGCCCACCTGCTTGCGGGCAGTGCCCGACTTGCCGCCGATGGTGTAGCCCTCGGCCTGGGCCTTCTGGCCGGTACCGCCTGGGCCTGCAGCAAGACGCAGCATGTGCAGCACCGCCTCGGCGTTTTCCTTGGAGATCACACGCACGCCCACCGGAGGCTCGTTCGTTTTCAGAATCGTCGAGGGAATGACATTGCCGTCGTTGGAGAACACGGTGTAGGAACGTGCCATCTGGAACAGCGAGGCCGACAGGCCATAGCCATAGGACATGGTGGCCTGCTCGATAGGCTTCCAGGTCTTCCAGGCACGCAGACGACCCGAGACCGCGCCCGGGAATTGAATCTGCGGCTTCTGGCCGAAGCCCAGCGCACTGAAGTACTCCCACATTTCCTGAGGTGAGAGCTTTTGCGCCACCTTGGTCGCGCCCACGTTGCTGGACTTCTGGATCACGCCCTCCACCGTCAGCGCGCCGTAGTTGTGCGTATCGGTGATGGTGGAGCCCGTCACCGTGTAGCGGCCGGGTGCGGTATCGATGATGGTGCTTGGCTTGACACGCTTGAGCTCCAGGGCTGCGGCCACTGTGATGGGTTTCATGGTCGAACCCGGCTCGAAGGTATCGGTCAGCGCGCGGTTGCGCAGCTGCTCGCCCGTCAGATTCTTGCGATGCCCCGGGTCGTAGCTCGGATAGTTCGCCAGGGCCAGCAGCTCGCCGGTGTGCGCATCCATGACCACCACGCTGCCTGCCTTGGCCTTGAAGGTCTCGACCTGCTGCTTGAGTTTCTGGTAGGCGTAGTACTGGACCTTGCTGTCGATGGACAACTGAATATCCTGCCCATCCTGCGGCGGCACTTCATCGCCCACGCCCTCCACCACGCGGCCCAGACGATCCTTGATCACACGACGCGAGCCAGCCTTGCCGGCTAGTTCCTTGTCGAACGCCAGCTCCATGCCTTCCTGACCATGGTCTTCCACATTGGTGAAGCCCACGATATGCGCCGCAGACTCCCCTTCGGGATACTGGCGCTTGTATTCCTTGCGGTTGTAGATGCCCTTGATATTGAGCGCCACGATCTTCTGGCCCACATCCCAGTCCAGCTGACGCTTTACCCAGACAAAGGTCTTGTCCTCGACATCCAGCTTCTCCATCAGGGAGCGCAGCGGCATGTCCATGAGGCGCGCCACTTCCTTGAGCTTTTGCTGGACCTCAGGGTCCTTCAGATCCACGTCCTCGGGAATGGCCCAGATACTGGCCGCCGGCACGCTGGACGCAAGAATCAGGCCATTGCGATCCAGCAAACGGCCACGATTGGCCGGCAGCTCCAGAGTGCGCGCAAAGCGCACCAGGCCCTGACGCTTGAAGAAGTCGTTGCCGAAGACCTGTACATAGGCTGCACGCGCGCCCAGGCCCACAAAACCCAGCGCCAGCGCAGCCACGATGAACTTGCTGCGCCACAGCGGTGTTTTCGAAGCCAGCAAAGGGCTGGTGGTATAGAGCACGCTGCGTGTCATTGCGCAGTTCCTGCAGCCGTTTCATGCACGTACTGCGTAATGGCCTGAGAAGCCTGCTTCATCTGCAGCTTTTCGCGCGCCAAGGTCTCGATGCGCTGAGGAGCGGCCTGGGCACGCTTTTCCACCTGCAGGCGCAGTTGATCCGTCGCCAGCCGACGTGCCTCTGCCTCGGCGCGGTCCAGCTCGGTGAACAGGCGACGCGACTCATACTGGGTATGCACCAGAAAGATGGCGCTGGTCATGACCGCCAGCAGCAGCAGCAGGTTTATGCGCAGCATGGCAGCCCTCCCGCAGCCATGCTCGGAGCGGCATGGCGATGCATCATGCAGGCACCTCGGTGCGCTCGGCGACGCGCATCACGGCGGAACGCGAACGGGGATTGGCATCCACCTCGGCAGCACTGGGCTTGATGCGCTCCAGCGCCTTCAGACGCATGGGCGTGGGAGGCGCAAACGGTGCACGGCGGTCGTAGACCTCCTTGGAATGCTTGGCAATGAACTGCTTGACGATGCGATCTTCCAGCGAATGGAAGCTGATCACGGCCAGACGGCCGCCGGGAGCCAGCACGCGCAGACTGGCTTCTAGCGCTTGCTCAAGCTCCTGAAGTTCGGCATTGATGAAAATCCGAAGAGCCTGGAAGGTCCGTGTTGCCGGGTTTTGCCCAGCCTCGCGGGTCTTGACCGCGCCAGCCACGAGTTGGGCCAGTTCGGCAGTGGTGCGTAATGAGCCCTGGCTTTCGCGCCGAGCAACAATCGCCTTTGCAATGGGGCCAGCAAACCGTTCTTCGCCGTAGTCACGTATCACCTCCGCAATCTGCTGCACTTCCGCATCTTCGAGCCACTCGGCCACGCTCTGACCACGCGTGGTGTCCATGCGCATGTCGAGGGGGCCGTCAAAGCGGAAGCTGAAGCCCCGGTCCGGGTTGTCGATCTGGGGCGAGCTCACCCCCAGGTCCATCAACACCCCCTGCACACTGCCTTCGGGCAGTTCGCCAAGATGGCGAAATCCTTCATGCCGAATCGAAAAACGCGCATCGGTGATGCGCGCCGCCTCAGCAATTGCGTCCGGGTCTTTGTCGAACGCGATCAAGCGCCCGTCCGGCCCCAGCCTTTGCAAAATGAGCCGGGAATGACCGCCTCGACCGAACGTCGCATCGACCCACTGGCCGGCAGGCGGCTTGGCGGCACCACCCAGCAGGGCGTCCACGGCCTCGTCCAGCAAGACGGTGATATGTTGCAACGGCTGATTCACAAGCACTTCCTACAAAACAAAATCCTGGAAAGCCGCCGGCATCGGTTGCTGGCGCGCTTCCGCTTCGCGCATTTCATAAGTGGCCTTGTCCCAGACCTCGAAATGCGCCCCCATGCCCAGCATCAAGACCTCTTTGGTCAGACCTGTGGCCTCACGCAACTCGGGCGAAATCAGCAGCCGACCGGTTGCATCCATCTCCGCATCCATGGCATTGCCCAGAAAAATCCGTTTCCACCACTGAGCCGTGATCGGCAGTTGCGCGACGCGTTCGCGAAACTGCAGCCACTCGGGGCGCGGAAACAGCAACAGACAGCCATCGGGATGCTTGGTGAAAGTGACCTGCCCCTCCGCCAAGGAGAAAAGGGCGTCACGATGCCGGGTCGGCACTGAGAGCCGACCCTTTCCATCGAGATTCAGCGAAGACGCCCCTTGAAACACGGCAAGTTACTCCGGTCATCTGGAGCCGCTCGTTCCCCAAAAATGGGCACGAGGGCAGCTTTCACCACTTAATTGCACTTTTTTGCACTGTATCAGCAATTTAAGGTGAATCCAAACCCGAAGGAACAATTATTTGCAATGAAATCAAGCACTTAGAGAGAAAAAGAAAAGCCTTATTCTGAAAATACCTTTCCTTTACAAGCACTTAGCAAAGTCAATGCAAGTGGACTCTCATTAGGAGACGTCAATTGCAACCATTCAATTCAATGGAAAGAACTGATTTAAGTCTCGACCTTCTCCTACAAACGCAAACTGCCCGCACAGGCGGGCAGCTCGCTTCAAGCGCTCGGTTCTTCAAAGAATGAAGCGCGACAGATCCTCATCCTTGCTCAGCACCTGCAGGCGCTGATCCACATAGGCTGCATCGATCACCACGGTCTGCCCCGAAAGCTTGGCCGCATCGAAGCTGACTTCGTCAAGCAGACGCTCCATCACTGTGGACAGACGCCGTGCACCGATGTTTTCGGTACTCTCGTTGACGTCAAAGGCAATCGTTGCCAGACGCGTGATGCCCTCGGGCTTGAACTCCAGGGTCACGCCTTCGGTCGCCAGCAGCGCCTGATATTGCTTGACCAGGGAGGCGTGAGTCTGCATCAGAATCGCCTCGAAGTCCTGTACCGACAGAGATTCCAGTTCCACGCGAATGGGAAAGCGCCCCTGCAGCTCGGGAATCAGATCGCTGGGCTTGGACAGGTGAAAAGCACCCGAAGCGATGAACAGAATGTGGTCTGTCTTGACCACACCGTACTTGGTCGAGACGCTGGTACCTTCGACCAAGGGCAGCAGGTCGCGCTGCACACCCTGACGCGATACATCGGAGCCACTGGTTTCCTGGCGCGTCGCCACCTTGTCGATTTCGTCGATGAAGACAATGCCGTTTTGCTCGGCATTGGCAATGGCGCGGGTCTTGACGTCTTCCTCATTGACCATCTTTGCTGCTTCCTCATCGGTCAGCAGCTTCAGGGCCTCGGCGATCTTGAGCTTGCGCGTCTTGCGCTTTTCCTGGCCCATATGGCTGAACATGCCGCGCAGCTGCTCGGCCATCTCTTCCATGCCCTGGGGGCCCATGATCTGCACCTGAGGCATCTGCTCGGCGATGTCGATCTCGATTTCCTTGTCGTCAAGCTGACCTTCGCGCAACTTCTTGCGGAAAACCTGACGCGCCGTGTTGTCCGCGGGTACTTCGCCAGTGCGGGCCTGCGGGATCAGCACATCGAGAATGCGCTCCTCGGCAGCATCTTCGGCGCGGGCGCGCATCTTCTTCATGTCCGACTCGCGCGTCTGCTTGACGGCAACTTCGGCCAGATCGCGGATGATGGCGTCCACATCCTTGCCCACATAGCCCACTTCGGTGAACTTGGTCGCCTCGACCTTGATGAAGGGAGCATCGGCGAGTTTTGCCAGGCGGCGGGCGATCTCCGTCTTGCCCACGCCCGTGGGGCCGATCATCAGAATGTTCTTGGGCGTGATTTCCTGGCGCAGGCCCTCGGGCACTTGCTGACGGCGCCAGCGATTGCGCAAGGCAATCGACACCGCGCGCTTGGCACCATGCTGGCCGACGATGTGCTTGTCCAGCTCGGAGACGATCTCCTGGGGAGTCATGGCAGAAGACATGTGAATTCTCAGTCAAATATGCCTCCGGCGCCCATCCATAAAGCGCCGACAGCTATCAATTCGGATAATCGAGGTGCTTACAGCGTCTCGATCGTGTGATTCATATTGGTGTAGATGCACAGCTCGCCGGCAATCGCCAGGGATTTGCGCACCACATCTTCGGCCGACAGCTCGGTGTTGTTGAGCAAGGCCTTGGCTGCGGAATGCGCATAGGCGCCGCCGGAGCCGATGGCCACAATGCCCTGCTCGGGCTCCAGAACGTCGCCATTGCCGGTAATGATGAGCGAGGTCGTCGCATCGGCCACGGCCAGCATGGCTTCAAGCTTGCGCAGCACGCGGTCGGTACGCCACTCCTTGGTCAGCTCGATCGCGGCGCGGGTCAGGTTGCCCTGGTGTTTTTCCAGCTTGGCCTCGAAGCGCTCGAACAGCGTGAAGGCATCTGCGGTTGCCCCCGCAAAGCCCGCCAGCACCTTGCCGTGATAGAGCTTGCGCACCTTGCGCGCCGTGCCCTTGATGACGATATTGCCCAATGTGACCTGACCATCACCGCCGATGGCGACTTGCACGCCCTCGGGAGTCTGGCGGCGCACGCTCAAAATGGTGGTGCCGTGAAACTGTTCCATCTGGAGCAGATGGGGACAGACAAGATCGACCTCAAGAGGCCCAGAAAAATTAAATTTGCAGCGCTTGCTGTGGATAAGGCCTCAAACGGCCCGACTCCAGCCGGAGACGCCGCCTCTTGGCGGGAGGCGGCATAGCCACCCAGGGAGCTAGTCCCTCCTTGGGATCACCTGTGCATGTTCCTGAATGCCAACAACATTGAAGAACACCGCCAGCAACTGGTGCAACTGACCGAACTGCAACACATGACCCAGCTCCTGCATCTGCGCAGCCCAGTTCAGCACCGAGCCTGCGGCAGCAAAGTCCATGCGCACCAGGCGCGCGCAGTCAATGGCAATGGCTTCGCCAAGCTTGGCCTTTTCCTGAACCTCGGCCAGCCAGGGCAATGCATCGCCGTCGATCACGCCTTGCAGCGCAAAACGCGGCTGATGCTCCTTCCAGAGCATGCCGGGCTGAATCGTCTCCGGCCCCAAGAGTCGGCTATCCTGGGCACGCAGGTTCTGCGCCTGCCCTTCGTTCGAATACGCACAGACCGGATCGTCCCACGAGGGTGGCGACAGCTCGTAGGTCACGCAATAGTCCAGCGCCGTCAGCTCAAATTCGTCCTGCAGATGCATCAGGCGCTGCATGGCCAGACGCAAATACCACCAGTCCTGATCGACGGCTCGATCACCGGAAGGGGTGTGCTTGCTGAGCACGGCCTGCAATCTTTCATGGCCGGCAAAAACCAGTGATCCCTTTTCGTCGGCCCATCGCTGTGCCGCATCCAGCAGCGGCTTCTTCACGCCGGGGTCGAGGCTCTCCAGAACGCTCCAGTCCATGACCGAGCTGCCGACGCTGCGCGCCTTGCTGGCCAGCAGCGCCTTGAAGCCAGGCTCATCCAAATGCACAGGAGCCTGCCAGCGAAAGCCGGTCTGCACTGCTGCGGCATCCGGCGCGGTTTCGCTAAGCCTGCCCGCCTGCTGCGGCATCACAAACCATTGCGGGGCCGAGCGGCCGAAGCGCGCCACAAAGTCCATGGCAGCGTCTTCAAACTCAGCCTGCATGCCTGCTGCGCGGTACATGTCCAGCAGTGCCAGCCAGACCTGCAACTGTGCCGGCGTATCCTGAGCACGCTCGGCAATCAAGGCCTTGAGACTGGTCTCGGCTGCTACGCTGTCACCGCTGGCAAAGACAATCGCAGCATCCTCCAGCGCGGCATCATGCTCGAAGCGCGCAAAGGACGGCGGAACCATGTTGATATCGGTTGGAGCGGAGACCTCGGTCGTGGCAAACGCCGGCGAAAAGTCCGTCTCGCCACGCAGGCCCGGCAAAGCAACAGGATTGCCCTGCCGCCCCGATTGCGGCAGCTCCAGATCGCCTGGCAACACATCCTGAAGCAGGGGCAACGTGCTGATTGAAAGCGGCTGGCTTTTAAATACCGAAGGCATGCTGCCTCCGACCTCCGGCAGTTGCAGCGGCATGGTGGCGGCATCAGCGGCCAGCTTGCCGCGCCACCATTGCTGGGCCATCTGCGCTTCGATCTCGTCGATCTTCTTGATGGTTTCTGCGCGCTCGCCCGGTACGGAGCTTTGGGCAGTCTGCAAAAAAGAGGAAGGTGCCAATGGGGTCGGCGTCTCGAGCGGAGCCCTGGCAGTCACCGCCGTCTTGGACAGCTGAGCCTGACGCAGCTTGCGCAGCTGGTCAAACTCGCGCTTTCGCACAAAGTCGTTCTGGCGCTTGCGCTCCAGCATCTCCTTTAGCGCCTGCTTGCTGTACTGGCTTGCTTCGCTTTCCTGGTTGAGATTTTCCAAATCGGACCAATTCACGGTCGGGTGGCGCACGAAACGCACCACCTTGGACAGCAACCCTCCCGACTTGTTTTCTTCTTTCACCATGGTCCTCTACTTTGCTGCCTGCAGCCCCGCCAACGCCTGACGCAGATCAATCGCCGTACATCTTCTGCTTGAGTTCACGGCGCTGCTGGGCTTCCAGCGACAGTGTAGCGGTGGGGCGAGCCAGCAGCCGTCCCACTCCGATTGGCTCGCCGGTTTCGTCGCAGTAGCCGTAGTCGCCGGCATCGATGCGGGCAATGGACTGGTCGATCTTCTTGAGCAGCTTGCGCTCGCGGTCACGGGTGCGCAGCTCGAGAGCGTGCTCTTCCTCGATGGTGGCACGATCGGCAGGATCGGGCACCACGACGGTGTCTTCACGCAGGTTTTCCGCAGTCTCGCCCGCATTCACATGCATATCGTTCTTGAGCGCGACCAGCTTGCGACGGAAGTAGGCCAGCTGGGCGTCGTTCATGTAATCGTCATCAGACATGGCCAGCACTTCAGCATCGGTCAGCTCCTCTACCGACTTGGTCTTCCAGGCGTTGGCCAGCTTGGGATCTTTCTTGGGCACAGCTTGCTTTGTGTTGGTCATTGCTTTCGTATCTCTCATGGTTGCCGCAGCCTTGACTGCCGAAGCTGCCAAGGGCGGAACATCTGTTTCAGGCTGCCGCGCTGGAGGCGATGCAGAACGCTTGGATCTGGACGATTTGGAAGATTCTCCCGCTGCTGCAGGTACCAGCACCGGGTTGTCCAACGCGGCGTCCACCAAAGAGGTCTCGACGCTGCGGGGGTGCACAGCCGCTGCCGCAGCTTTGGCTGCAGCCTTGGGCAGATTACTTTTCACAGCGGTCACGTCCTGTCTCCTTACAGTACAGAGCCCTTGCAGGGCCGGATTGCTCCAACACCCTCTTTAGGGCCGGCATTGTAGCCACGCCAGTCCCCCCATCCCGGCTCCGTTGCACATACCCCACAATTTGCAACAAAGCCTGCGCCTGTTTCGGTCAGTTTGCGAGAAATAACAGACAAACAAAACGGCCTGCTTGGCAGGCCGTCAGTCATTGTCAGCAAACCGTTAGCTTTCGCCGAAACAGCCCCCAAACCCAGGGTTTACACCAGACATTGATCCAGTCCCTGGCGAAGAATGTCCTGCGGCAGGTCGATGCCGATGAAGACCATTTTGCTGACTCGCTTTTCATCGGCTTCCCACTCTGGGCCCAGATCGCTGCCCATGAGCTGGTGCACGCCCTGGAAGATGACCTTGCGGCTGGTGCCCTTCATGTCGAGCACGCCCTTGTAGCGCAGCATCTTGGGGCCGTAGATATTGACGATGGCGCCCAGAAAGTCTTCCAGCTTGGCCGGGTCGAACGCGCGATCGGCGCGGTAGACAAAGCTCTTCACGTCATCGTCGTGATGATGGTGATGTGGGTGATTGCAGTGCTCGCCATGCTCGTGGTCATGGTGGTCGTGGCCGCAATGCTCGTCGTGCTGGTGTTCATGATCGTGTTCGCATTGGCCATGGTCATGGTCGCAAGCGCTGTGGTCGTGATGATCGTGGTCGTGATCATCTTCCTTGAGGAAATCAGGGTCGATGTCCAGCTTGGCGTTCAGGTTGAAGCCACGCAGGTCGAACACTTCGCTCAGGGGCACATCGCCAAAATGAACGGCACGGATGGGCGCGCGCGGGTTCATGTGCTTGAGGCGATGGATCAGCGCCTCCTTTTCCGCATCCGTCACCAGATCGGTCTTGGACAGGAACATCTGGTCGGCAAAGCCCACCTGACGGCGCGCTTCCTGGCGATCGTCGAGTTGCTGGTTGGCATGCTTGGCATCCACCAGAGTGATGATGGAGTCGATCAGATAGGTCTCGGCGATCTCGTCATCCATGAAGAAGGTCTGGGCCACGGGACCGGGATCGGCCAGGCCGGTGGTCTCGATCACGATGCGGTCGAAGTCCACCTGCCCCTTGCGGCGCTTGGCGGCCAGCAACTGCAAAGCCTCGCGCAGGTCTTCGCGGATGGTGCAGCAGATGCAGCCGTTGCTCATCTGCAGAATCTGTTCTTTGGATTCGGTCTTGAGAATGTCGGTGTCGATGTTCTCCTCGCCGAACTCGTTCTCGATCACGGCAATCTTCATGCCGTGGGATTCGTGCAGCACGCGCTTGAGCAGCGTGGTCTTGCCCGAGCCCAGAAAGCCCGTGAGGATGGTGACAGGAATGAGAGCCATGCGTTGAAACCTCTTGCTGCGGCCAGCCGCCACATGCGGCTGTCCAAAAAACACGGGCGGCGCATCCCTATGCGCGCTCCGGTGATAACAGCTGGGGAGTGTAGCGGTGCTTTCAAGCGCGCATGGGCAGCAGGGATGGCAGAAATTTCAGCAAAAAATCACCTCCATCACATACTCAACAATCACTTCAAGCTATCAAATCAGGACTCTTCAGTTTTGCTCTTCGTCGTCCGGCATGCGCAATGGAGCGGGCGTCTCTCCGACGCTGCTGCGCTGCGCACGCGGGTGGGCTTTTTCATAAGCCTGGGCCAGATGCTGGAAATCCAGCCGCGTATATATCTGCGTGGTGGCAATGCTGGAATGCCCGAGCAGCTCCTGCACGGCACGCAGATCGCCACTGGACTGCAGCATATGACTGGCAAAGGAGTGACGCAGCACATGCGGGTGCACGCCAGTCGCAAGCCCCGCCTGCTGGCCTCGCTGCTTGAGACGCGACCAGACCGACTGGGCGCTGAGCCGCTCGCCCCGGCGGCCGACGAACAAGGCCGCTTCATCCTGTGCCTTGAGCTGTGCAGTCCCGACCAGCGCGCTGCTGCGCAGCGCCAGCCAGCGCTGCAAGGCCTCGATCGCCATGCGCCCCACGGGCACGATGCGGCGCTTGCTGCCCTTGCCCTGAACATGGGCGTCACCCGCCTCCAGGTCAATCCAGCCTCTGCCTTCATGCCGGCTCTGCTGGTCGGGCCGCAAATCCAGCCCCACCAGTTCGGCCACACGCAGGCCACAGCTGTAGAGCAGCTCGGTCATGGCGACGTCACGCGCCTCCATCCACGGGTCCGCCTCGGGGTTGTGAAAACTGGCCAGCTGCACGGCATCGTCCACAGCCAGTGCCTTGGGAAGAGGCTTGGCGGCTTTGGGGCCGCGCACGCCCTCCACGGGGTTGAAAGGCACCAGCTCCCGCTGGGCCGCCCAGCGGAAAAAGCTGCGCCAGCCCGAAAGAATCAGTGCGATACCGCGTGCACTGCGGCCGGCGCCATGCATTTGCGCAGCAAAGCGGCGGATATGCGAGGGTTGCAGCGTCAAAAGCTCCTGAGCTACCGCCTGCGCAAAGCTCTGCAGCTTGATCAGGTCCAGCGCATACAGCGTATGCGTGCGCTCGGCCAGGCGCTTTTGCACACGCACATGCTCCAGATAGCTATGGACAACTTCCGGAAGCTGCGCGTACTGCTCCTCAAAAGAGGGCTGCTCGCGCTCTTGCATCGGTATCTACCCCCTTTTTGCAGCCTCAGCCGTGCGCCAGCGTCAGCGCAGGAGCGCGCATGCGCGAGAGCGAGGCACTGGCCAGCTCGGAGATGCGGGAGAGGAATTCAAGACCCATGGTGGCATCGAAGCGCAACGGGTCGGGCGAGCCCAGCACCAGCATGCCAAAGGCATTGGAAGTGCTGTCCATGGCACCGTCATGCAGAGTCAGCAGCGCGACCGACTGCACCGCATTGGGGTTGGGCAGCCAGGTCACGGGTTCGAAGCCCATATTGGGGCCGCAGAACGGCATGGTCAGAGACGAAGCAAAGGCCTTGGCATCATCGCTGACTCCCATGGTGTAGACGGTGCCGCTGTGCGCGCCCGCCACATTCCACAGACGCAGTGCGACCTGGGGGACATCAAACGTGTGCTGCAGGCTGGCGGTGAGCGCATGGGGCAGCTCGCGCAGGTCCTGCACCTTGACCAGGGCATGGGTCCACTGATGAATCTTGTTGGCGATGGAAGCGTTCTCGCTGCCATGGCGCACCATGTCCATGATGCGATGCTCCAGACCCTTGATCTTTTCGCGCAGCATCTCGGCCTGACGTTCCTGCAGGCTGACGGCACGTGGGCCATGACCGCTGATCAAACGCACGCCTGTCAGCATCTCGGCATGGCGCTCGAAGAAATCGGGGTTTTCCTGGAGGTAATCGGCAATCGACTCTTCGGTCATGGCGGTATCGGTCAAGCTGTTCATAAGGTATCAGGTATGTCGATCTGGCCTTCAAAAACAAATTCGGCAGGGCCGGTCATGCGCACGCGATCGTGCGCACCGCCAGTCCATTCAATGGTCAGCAGACCGCCGCGGGTATGAACATCGACGCGCTGATCGAGCAGGCCCCAGCCAATGCCGGCCACCACGGCGGCACAAGCCCCCGTACCGCAGGCCAGGGTCTCGCCGGCACCACGTTCATAGACACGCAAGCGGACTTCACCGCGGTTGAGGATCTGCATGAAGCCGGCGTTCACACGCTGAGGAAAACGGGCATGGTTCTCTATCAGCGGGCCGTGCAACCCCACCAAAGCGGCATCCACATCGTCCACCAACTGCACCGCATGCGGATTGCCCATGGAAACGGCTGCTATCCAGACTGTAGCCGGCTGCAAAGGAGTATCAAGCGTCAGAGGCCATTTTTGCGTCGAACCCAGAGTCTCGGCCTGCAGACCGTCGTTCGTGAACGGCACCTTGGCCGGATCCAGCTGAGGCGCCCCCATATCGACCGTGACGCGGCCATTGCCATGAATTTCGGGGGCGATGACGCCCGAGAGGGTCTGTACGCGGATCACGCTCTTGTCGGTCAGACCCTTGTCATGCACATAGCGCGCAAAACAGCGTGCGCCGTTTCCGCACTGCTCGACCTCGCCACCGTCGGCGTTGTGGATCACATATTCAAAGTCCACGCCCTCTGCGGGTGCCGGGCGCACCGTCAGGATCTGGTCGGCGCCCACGCCAAAGTGACGATTGGCCAGGTAGCGGTACTGGGCGGTGCTCAAGCCCAGGCGAGCCTGGGTTTCGTCGAGCACGACAAAGTCGTTGCCCGCACCTTGCATCTTGGTAAAGCGAATCTGCATGATGCCGCACATTATCGCGCCGGGCGCAGGATCTGCGCCATGCCATGGGATCAGCGATACAGCTTTTGCAACAACTCCATGAGCTGCACCTGCTCGGCAGCACTCAGATGCGCGATGGCACGGGTCTCGCTGCTCTTGAGCTCGGGCTCGGCCGTATCCACCAGCTCGCGCCCTGCCGCGGTCAGGTACAGACCCGTGGCGCGGCCGTCTCGCGGGTGCGGACGCCGTTCCAGAAAGCCGCGTTTGCCCAGCGCATCGATCATGCCCACCATATTCGGCGGCAGCACGGCCAGTTGCTGACAGAGCTGACGCGAGGTGATGCCCGGATTGCTGCCCACCAGAGACAGCACGGAGAACTCGACGATCTTGAGGTCAAAACGCTCCATGCAGCGCATGAAAACTCCCACCAGAGCCAGCGAGGCGCGCCTGGCGTTGTAGCCCAGCAGCGACTCCAGAAAGCTGGCATCGACCTGATCGACGGCAAAAACCTCGGCACTGTCCCTGGGCTCCTGCCCCGAGCCCGGGAGGTCCGAACCCACCTCTCTGGAGCGCGTGCCGCGCAAGGAGCGTGCAGGTTTGGAGTCTGGTTCAGCAGTCTTGTGAGCGAGCATTGGCGATGTCAACTTCGAAGGCAAAAGAGCAATCCAGGGGCGCGATGAAAAGACCGCAATTGTGCCGGTATTGCTCGCATCCTGCAGCCATTTTGATCAATGCGCGGAGGTGAACAGCTGGTTGCCGTGTACGACGGAAGCCTGCGCCCACTGCGCCTTCATCAGAGTCAGACGCCAGTCCATTTCGGGCCATATGCGCTGCTGCACCTGCTTGCAGGGGCCTCGCCAGCGCTCACTATCGCCCCCCGCTGTGGCCGCAATACGTGCCCACGCCCAGCCCAGCAGCACCACGGCCACGCAGCGCAGGTAGTCGTCGGCCACGCGCCAGGCCAGGGTGTCATCTTCCTTGCAGGCCTGCGCCAGCACCGTGGTGAAGTAGCGCAGCTGGGCCAGGCAGCGCAGCACTTCTGCATCCAGCGCCCGACCTGCATCCAGGCTGTTGCGCAAAGTCAGCAGCCATTGCCCCATGGCCTGACCACCGTCCGGCAGCACCTTGCGCACCAGCAGATCGATGGCCTGAATTTCATTCGTGCCTTCGTAAATCATGGCCACGCGCGAATCACGCACGATCTGCTCTATGCCCCACTCGCGGATGTAGCCATGGCCGCCGAACACCTGCAGGCAGGCGCTGGCACCCTCGAATGCCTGCTGGGTCCAGGCGGCCTTGAGCACGGGCGTGATCAGGCTGCACCACTGCTGGGCCTGCTCGCGCTCGCGGGCGCTTTCGGCATGTCGCGCTACATCGAGATAGATACCGGTCTGGTAGGCGAGCACACGCCCGCCATCCACCCAGGCACGCTGCAAATCGAGCGTGCGGCGAATGGCCGGATGCTCGATGATCAGATCTGCTGCATCGCCTGCGCCACGCGAGGCCGGCACCGCCCCTGGCGCTCGCATCTGACGGCGCTCCAGCGCATAGGCATGGGCCTTCTGCCATGCCGCGTCCAGCAGGCCTATGCCCTGCAGCGCCACATGCAGGCGCGCGGCATTCATCATGACGAACATGGCGTTCAGGCCCGCTCCGGGCTGGCCTATCAGCCAGCCTGCAGCCCCATCAAAGCGCATCACGCAGGTGGGGCTGCCATGCAGGCCCATTTTTTCCTCGATGCGCTCACAGACCACGCGGTTGCGCTCGCCGCCTGGCAGCAGCTTGGGCACGAGAAACAGCGACAGGCCCTTGGGCCCTGCCGGAGCCCCGGGCAGACGCGCCAGCACCAGATGCAGGATGTTATCGGTCAGATCATGCTCGCCGCCCGAAATGAAAATCTTGCTGCCGCTGATCTCGAATCGCTCGCCCTGCTCGGATTCGCCAACCGGCACGGCCTGCGTGCGTACCTGCCCCAGGTCGCTGCCCGCATGGGCCTCCGTCAGACACATGGTTGCCAGCCATTCACCGCTGGCCACCTTGGGCAGATAGGCGGCCTTGAGCGCATCGCTGCCATGGTGCTTGAGGCACTCATAAGCACCATGCAGCAGGCCCGGCGCCATGGTCCAGCCATGGTTGGCGGCACTCAGCCATTCGTACAGCACGCCTTCCAGCACCCAGGGCAGCCCCTGGCCGCCGTCCTCCTCGGCACAGGCCAGTGCAGGCCAGCCCGCCTGCCAGAAGTCCTGATAGGCCTGGGCAAATCCAGGCGGCGTGGTGACCTTGCCCGCTGCAAACTGCACGCCGACCTCGTCACCTTCGCGCGACAGCGGCGCCACCACCTCGCCCACCCATTTGCCGGCCTCTTCCAGCACCTGCTGCATCAGCGCCTGATCCGTTGCGGCATGCGCCGGCAGGCGCTGCAACTGCTCATCGGCCTTGAGCACATCAAATAGAAGAAACGCGTTATCGGCACTGAGGGGCAAATAGGACATACAAAACCGGCTGCGTTTGCAGCAAAAACTCAACCAAAACGCGGGCTATGCAAGAAGCGCAACCCTATAGTCAGAGGCGCCCAGCAAGAGCCGCCTCGCGGCGATGGCGCCGTCCCCCTCAGGGGGAAGCCGCGAAGCGGCTCAGGGGGTGTATCAGGTATCCGCAGTAAAGCCGATCTGCTTGACCAGCGGTCCCCAGCGCTCGAATTCGGCCTGCTGCGAACGGGCCATTTCCTCGGGCGTGGAGCTGGTGGCAATCAGGCCGACCACACCCACGCTTTCCTTGAGCGCGTCGCTCTTGAGCGCCGCCGTGATGGCCGCATGGGCGCGTGCACGCACATCGGCAGGCGTCTTGGCATTGGCATAGAAGCCAAACCACTCTTCGGCCGTCAGATCGGCAAAGCCCTGCTCGGCAAAGGTAGGGACATTGGACAGATAGGGGTTGCGCTGCGGGCCGCTGGTGGCCAGCACGCGCAGCTTGCCGGCCTTGTAGTAGCTCAGGAAGTCGCCGCTGGGGCCCATCACGGCTGCAATCTGACCACCAGCCAGGTCTGACACCGCAGGCGCCGTGCCGCGATAAGGCACATGGCTGAGCTTGATGCCCGAACGCAGGCTGAGCAGGGAGCCGATCAGATGCGGCTGGGTACCCGCACCGGGGCTGCCGAAGCTGGCCTTGTCGGGGTTGTTCTTGCACCAGGCCAGAAAATCCTTGAGGGTCTTGACCTCGGACGGCACGGCAGGGCCGACAGCCAGTCCATGGTGCATGATGGCGCCGATGGAAATCGGCTCAAAATCCTTGGCCTGATAGCTCAGCTTGCTATAGATATGCGGGTAGATGGAGAAGGCCGAGACCTGGGACAGCACGATGACCGAGCCGTCGCCCACAGAGTTGCGCAGATTCTCCAGCGCGATGCGGCCACCGGCACCGGGCTTGTTCTCCACCACGCCCATGTTCTTGGAGTAGCTGGTGCCGCCAATCTTTTCGGCCACGCGGCGGGCTACAGAGTCACCGGCACTGCCTGCGGGAAAGCCGTAAAGGATGCGCACCTGCTCCAGTGGTCCGCTGCCCTGGGCATAGGCGCTGCGGCTGGCGATGCCGCCGAACGCGGCCAGCGCTGCACCAGCGCCCAGGCCTTTGACGAAATTGCGACGATCTTGCATGGTTTGTCTCCTCTATTGTTCGATCGCTATATGCAGGCTTGAGCCTGTCTGAAAAATCCCGACCCGAATGCTATTCGATACCGAGGGGTCATCAGGAATCGCCCGTAAAACCGATCTGCTTGACCAGCGGACCCCAGCGCTCGAACTCGGCCTGCTGCGAACGGGCCATCTCCTCTGGCGTGGAGCTGGTGGCAATCAGGCCCACCACACCCAGGCTTTCCTTGAGCGCGTCGCTCTTGAGCGCTGCCGTGATGGCCGCATGGGCGCGTGCACGCACGTCGACCGGTGTCCTGGCATTGGCATAGAAGCCAAACCATTCCTCGGCCGTCAGATCGGCAAAGCCCTGCTCGGCAAAGGTGGGCACATTGGGCAGATAGGGGTTGCGCTGCGGGCCGCTGGTGGCCAGCACGCGCAGCTTGCCGGCCTTGTAATAGCTCAGGTAGTCGCCGCACGTGCCCATGATGGCGGCGATCTGACCGCCCACGACGTCCGAGACGCCGGGTGCCATGCCGCGATATGGCGCATGGCTGAGCCTGACGCCGGAGCGCAGACTCAGCAGCGCCCCCAGCAGATGCGGCTGGCTGCCGGCACCGGGGCTGCCGAAGCTGGCCTTGTCGGGGTTGTTCTTGCACCAGGCCAGAAAATCCTTGAGGGTCTTGACCTCGGACGGCACGGCAGGGCCGACAGCCAGTCCATGGTGCATGATGGCGCCGATGGAAATCGGCTCAAAATCCTTGGCCTGATAGCTCAGCTTGCTATAGATATGCGGGTAGATGGAGAAGGCCGAGACCTGGGACAGCACGATGACCGAGCCGTCGCCCACAGAGTTGCGCAGATTCTCCAGCGCGATGCGGCCACCGGCACCGGGCTTGTTCTCCACCACGCCCATGTTCTTGGAGTAGCTGGTGCCGCCAATCTTTTCGGCCACGCGGCGGGCTACAGAGTCACCGGCACTGCCTGCGGGAAAGCCGTAGAGAATGCGCACCTGCTCCAGTGGTCCGCTGCCCTGGGCATAGGCGCTGCGGCTGGCGATGCCGCCGAACGCGGCCAGCGCGGCACCAGCGCCCAGCCCTTTGACGAAATTGCGACGACCTTGCATGACTTGTCTCCTGCTTGAAATACGGACTCTTCGGTCCTGTGGAATCAATACACGTCTCAATCTTTGGCACTGAGCTGGCTCTGGCACTCTCCAAGCCAGAGACATCGAGCAAGGGCAGCCCCGCAGCGATGGTGTCGTCCCCTTGGGGGAAGGCGCAAAGTGCCTCAGGGGGTAACACTTACCGAGGAGCCATGCGCAGCGCACCATCCAGACGAATCACCTCGCCATTGAGATGATCGTTGTGCACGATATGCACGGCCAGATCGGCAAACTCCGAAGGCTTGCCCAGGCGCGAAGGAAAGGGAATGGATGCCGCCAGCGACTGCTGCACGGGCTCGGGCAATTCCTTCATCAACGGTGTGGCGAACAAGCCTGGCGCCACGGTGCAGACACGAATGCCGTGCTGGGCCAGATCACGCGCCATGGGCAGCGTCATGCCGACCAGGCCGCCCTTGGATGCGCTATAAGCCTGCTGTCCCACCTGGCCATCGAAGGCTGCCACCGAGGCGGTGTAGAGAATCACGCCGCGCGCGCCATCCTCCAGCGCCGCCAGCTTGGCGCAGCGTGCGGCAAACAGCCGCGTCATGTTGTAGCTGCCGACAAGGTTGACGCGGATCACGCGTTCAAAGTCCTCCAGCGGTGCGGGCTCGCCATCGCGGCCGATCACGCGCTTGGCCGTGCCGATGCCGGCCACATTCATGAGAATGCGTGCATCCGAGCCCCATTGCTCGCGAACGGCATCCAGCGCGGCCGTGACGCTGACCGCATCGCAGATATCGCTCTCCAGCGCCAGTCCGCCGATCTCGGCAGCCACCACCTTGGCCTTGTCGAGCTGACGATCCAGCACGGCAACCCTGGCGCCTGCGGCAGCCAGCGCACGCGCCGTGGCTTCGCCAAGGCCCGAGGCTCCTCCGGTGACGATGGCAATCTGATCCTGAACTTGCATATCACTATCCTTTTAAAAGCTGCTTGCGCTTTCTGTCATTGGGCTCAAGCCTGTCCTGGCTCAGAGATTGGGCTTCAGGATCAGGGCCAGCGTTTCGTCGTACAGGCCTGCCACCACATCGGCGCGATGCTGGAGCACGGCACGCTGGTTGATGGAGCCCTTGTCCGTGACTTCGCCCAGGTCCAGCGAGGGCGCCCTGATCGCCACCACTGCCCGCGCAATGCGGGTGGCACTGCCGGTGGCCGTCTGCGCCAGCTGGTTCAGAACCGTCTGCAGATGCTGCTGCACGGGCTCGCTGTGCATGATCTGCTCCAGCGTCGCCCCCGCGTCCAGGCCGCTCAAGGCCGCACAGGCCGGGGTCCCGAAAACGATGGCACCGACCTCCTTGCGATCCAGACCGGTCAGCACCACATCCTGGATATAGGGCGCGCCGGCATGGATGATCCTGGCCCGCAGCGGCCCCACGTTGACGAATGTGCCCGTGGCCAGCTTGAAGTCTTCGGCAATGCGGCCGTCAAAGCGCAGACCCTGGTTTCGATCCTGCGGGTCGCGCCACTGCACGGCGTCGCCGGTGCGGAAGAATCCGTCCTCGTCAAACGCCTCTGCCGTGGCTTCGGGCGCGCGCCAGTAGCCGGGCGTGACGTTCGGCCCGCGATAGCGCACCTCCAGCTTGCCATCCACAGGCGCCAGTTTGAGCTCCAGACCCGGCACCGGTACGCCCAGGTCCCCCGAGCGCACATCGGGACGGTTGATGAACAGGGCCGAGGGCGAGGACTCGGTCATGCCCAGGCCCGTGCCCATCACGATGCGCTCGCCGCACTCGGCCTCCTGCGTGCGGTGCAGGCTATCCCAGACGGGCTGCGCCAGAGAGGCTCCTGCGTAGAAGAACATCTTGACGCGCTTGAGCAGGCTGTTGCGCAACTGCGCATCGCCCTCCATGGCGCGGGCGATGTATTCGAAGCCCGTGGGTACGTTGAAGTAAACGGTGGGAGAGATCTCGCGCAGATTGCGCAGCGTCTCCGCAATGCCCGCCGCCGTAGGCTTGCCCTCGTCGATATAGACAGTGCCGCCGTGATAGAGCGCGAGGCCGATATTCTTGTTGCCTCCGAAAGTGTGATTCCAGGGCAGCCAGTCCACCAGCACGGGCGGGCCTTTGACCATATCGGGCATGGTCTGGGCAATCTGCTGCTGGTTGGCGCACCACATTCCGTGAGTGTTGATCACGGCCTTGGGCTGCTTGGTCGATCCCGAGGTGAACAGGAACTTGGTGATGGTGTCGGGCCCGGTGGCCTGCATGGCGGCATCCACCGCAGTTGTAGGCTCGGTTGCCAGCAGGTCGGCAAACAAGGTGCAGGTCCGGGCATCGACGGCCGGCTTGCGGTAAACCACCTCACAGCCCTCGGGCAGCACGGCGCGTACCGCCTTGTCGTAGCGCGCCGCATCGGCGGCAAAGATCAGGCCTGGCGTGAGCGTATCGACCACATGGCGCAGCTTGGCGTAATCGGTGCTGACCAGTGAATAGGCTGTGGAAACCGAGCAATAGGGCACGCCTGCATACAGGCAACCCATGGCCAGCATGGCATGGTCGAGATCGTTCTCGCTGAGGATGATGACGGGACGCTCTGCCGAAAGCTTTCTGTCCAGCAAGGACTGCGCAATGCTGCGCGCCGCTGCCAGCGTCTGGGCATAGTCGATGCGCTGCCAATCACCGGTGCTGCCGTCGGCCAGTCGTTGTCGCTGGGCGATGAAGGTCTGCTGCGGCGTGGTCTGCGCCCAGTGCAGCAGCCTGTCAGTCATGCGTGCTGCGTGCTCTGCCAGCTCCCGGTCGGAGCGCACGTAGAAAGTGCCGTCGCCTGCCTCCCTGACCTGGATGCTGCGCACGCCGAACTCCAGCTCACGGTAGCGGGGCCTGCCCCCCTCTACCACCTGGCCGAGGGCCTGCATGGCTGTGTTTGTCTCCTGCATTGTCTTTGTCTCCACAGCGTTGTTTTTTGAGAGTGCTTTCAGTCCTTGCTGACCTTGGCGGCCCGCCCTGACAGAAATTCCTGCAAACGGAACTTGGCTTCTGGCGCGCTCTGCGCCACGGCAGCCATCAGAGCTTCTGTCATCAGCCCCTGATCAGCGGGCTGATCGGCAATCCTGGGCAACGCGTGCATCAGGGCGTAATTGGTCATGGGGGCGTTTTCGGCAATGCGCAGCGCCAGTTCCACGGCCTTGTCCAACGCATGTCCTTCGGGCACCAGATATTGCGACAGACCAATGCGCTCACCCTCTTCGGCCTTGTACACACGGCCCGTGAACATCATGTCGGCCATGCGTGCGGCTCCGATCAGGCGCGGGATGCGCACCGAGCCGCCGCCGCCGACGAAAATGCCGCGCGAACCTTCGGGCAAGGCATAGAAAGTACTGCTGTCGGCCACACGGATATGGCAGGCGCTGGCCAGCTCCAGGCCGCCCCCCACCACGGCACCATGCAGGGCGGCGACCACGGGCACCGCGCCGAACTGCACCTGGCGCAGCGCCTCATGCCACATGCGTGAGTGCAGAACGCCCTGGGCCGCATCGCGTTCGCTGAGCTCGCTCAGATCCAGGCCGGCGCAGAAATGCGGTCCATCGCCATCCACCACTGCAGCGCGCACGCTGGCGGGCAGATTCATGAATACATCGCGCAGACCCAGCACCAGCCCATCGGACAAGGCGTTGCGCTTGGCGGCACGCATCAGGCGAATGACGACGACCTGTTCGGCTTCGCCACGGAACTCAACTGCAATTTCTTTATGAGTCATAACCATTCCTTTTGCATCATTATTGTTATTTCAAATAACTAAATGCAAGACATCCTCGGCCGTTTGCTCTCAGTGCTTTCCCCGATTCGCGCAGCAGGAGTGCACAACTAGTCCAGGTGTGACATTCACGAACGCGGCGACTTCGCATAATGTGACCTCATGACATCACCCAGCCAGCCCCGCCCCAGCCAGTTGCTTCAGCCCCAGCGCGCGCCAGTTCCCGCGCGCGATGCTTCCACGCTTTTGTTGCTGCGCGACTGCGCCGATGGCAATGGTTTTGAAGTGCTGATGACAAGGCGTGCAGATCAAGGCATCTTTGCCAATGCCTATGTTTTCCCCGGCGGCGGCCAGGAAGATGAAGATGCAGCCCCAGCCAGTCATGCGCTGGCGCGCCTGCGCCCCAGCATGATCGCCGAGGCGGGAGATGAACGCATCACCCAGGCTCTGACAGGCATTCGCGAGACTTTTGAGGAGCTGGGCATCCTGCTGGCCTATGACCAGGCCGGCCAACCCGTTCCACCGGCCCAAGTTCAGCAACTGGACCGCAAGGCATCGCTGTATGAGCAATGCCGCGCGCGCGGCTGGACGCTGGCCGTGGACCAGCTCTGGTATCTGGCCCACTGGACCGCACCACTGGACCTGCCCAAGCGCTTTAACGTGCCGTTTTTTGTGGCCCGCATGCCCGAGGGTCAAACGGCGGTGGCCGACGAAACCGAGCAGTTCGAGCCCACCTGGATTTCTCCGCAGGATGCGATTGCGCGCTTTGAAGAGAAAAAGCTGTTCATCCTCTTTCCCACCCAGCGCACATTGCAGCGCATCGCTCACCAGCCCGATACCCAGGCCGTGATCAATGCACTGCTAAGCGAGAAGCCGCTGTGGCAGGCCTGTCCCCGTGGCGGCCACCTGAAAGGCAAAGACACACGTCATACCGAAACCGATATGGCCTATGGCGAACTGGAAATGGTGCTGCCCGACGGCCACGGCATTCACCATCTGGACTGGCAGCCTGAAAAAGCCGTGCCGCTGCGCAAGAACCTGCTGCGTTTGACGGCCCCCAACTCCGGCATGATGACCGGTCCCGGCACCAACAGCTATCTGGTCGGCGATGCGCATACCGGCTATATCGCCATCGACCCCGGCCCGGACGATGCCGAACATCTGCAGCGCCTGCACGATGCCGCCGGCGGCGATATCCGCTACATCGTCTGCACCCATTCCCACCCCGATCACTCGCCGGGCGCCGCGCCGCTGCAGGCCATGGTCCTGCTCTCCGGCCATGCCAGGCCTCCCATCATGGGCCTGCCGTCGGCGCCCACAGCGCGCGCCAACAGTCGCTTCAGACCCGAGGTGACGCTACAGGACGGAGAGCGCATCACGCTTGCCGGACAAGGGGCAGAAGGCGAGATCACGCATACGCTGCAAGCCATCTTCACGCCCGGCCACGCGGCCAACCACCTGTGCTTTTTGCTGGAGGAGGACGCGCTGCTATTCAGTGGCGATCACATCCTCAATGGCAGCACCACCGTCATCAGCCCGCCGGACGGCAATATGATCGATTACCTCGATTCGCTGGACAGGCTCCACTCCATGTGCCTGGAGCACGACATTCGCTACATCCTGCCCGCCCATGGCTATGTGCTGGGCTTTGCGCGACATCAGATCACCCGCCTCAAGGCCCACCGCCTGGCACGCGAGGCCAAGGTACATCAGGCCATGCGCACCAAGCCCGACGGCAGCATTCAGGACTGGGTGGCGATTGCCTACGCGGACACACCTCAAGCCCTGTGGCCCGTGGCCCAGCAATCGCTGCTGGCGCATGTGGAGCGCATTCAAAAGCTCTGCCTTGGCAGATAGCGCCCAGCGACCGCAGCGCTAAACCTGTGGACAACTAGGACATGGCCGGAGCATTAAGCTCTCGCCATGTCTGAATCCCTGCCTGAACAAGAAAGCATCCGCCTGGCCAAACGCGTGGCGGAGCAAGAACAATGCTCGCGCCGCGAAGCCGAGCTCCATATCGTCGCGGGCAATGTCCAGGTGGACGGCAAAGTGGTGCAAGTGCCCGAAACCCGCGTGCGCCCCGATCAGGTAGTGATCCTGCGCAAGGATGCCAAGCCTGAAGCCATTCCGCCCGTCACCATCCTGATGAACAAGCCTGCGGGCATGACCCAGGGCCCGGCCTATGGCCGCGTGCGCAGCGCGCATTCGCTGCTGAGAGAAGACACCAAGGCCAAGCTCGATACGCCCATGCCCCAGCTGGTGCTGGATCATCACTTCAGGAATCTGGAGTCGTTTCTGACGATTCCCCTGCCTGCCAGCGGCCTCATCGTCTACACCCAGGACAAGCGCGTGGCACGCAAGCTGGCCGAGGAAGGCATGTGGCTGGAGCAGGAAATCATCGTCGGCGTGGAGGGCCAGATCATTGAAGATGGCCTGGAAATTCTGTACGAAGGTCTGCCCATTCCCGGCGGCAACGGCCATCGCCGCATGCCTCCCTGCCACGTGAGCTGGCAGAGCGAAAACCACCTGCGTTTCGCTCTCAAGGGCATTGCGCCCGAAGAGATCGAGAAGATGTGCGCCGCCATCGGCCTGGCGGTGGTCAGCATGCGCCGGCTGCGCCTTGGCCGCGTCTCTCTGGCCAAGGTGCCCGAGGGTCAGTGGCGCTATCTGATGCCCTGGGAAAGGTTCTGAACGGATCAGCGCCTTAGCGCCAATAACTGCTCACCAGTCTGCGCACGCTGGCTGCGGGGGCATGGCCGCGCACCCACTGCCGTATGGCTACGGCCATGGCCTGACCGCCCGCAGCCCATAGCTGCGTGCCTTGGGGCTGCGACCAATCCTGCTGCTGCAGCCAGGCCAGCACCGCCGCGATGCCCTCCTCCGATGCCCCTGGCCTGCCCGCGCAGAACCAGGTGACATGCCGCTGCAGCTGCGCGGGCAGCGCCCTGCACTCCTGCGGCGAGTCGACCCAGCACCAGGCATACGCCTGCCGGCCCGGCTGGGCGTCTTCCAGAATGCGGGCCACAGCAGGCAGGCCACAGGCATCCGCCAGCAATATCAGCCGGTCGGCCTGAGGCACTCTGCCGCCCGAAGGGCTGAGGACACCGACCTCATCGCCGGCCGCAGCCGTCATACCCCATCGCGCACCGGGCGCCAGCGGCCCACCACCCTCCCGCGCATGCAGCAGCACATCGATATCGATGGCGCGCGTCTGCGGGTCCCGCGCCCGGATGGTGTAGCTGCGACGTGGCAGTCGGGGAGCTCCGTGTGGCCAGAGCAGGCGGCCGTCAGCATCTATGAGCGGCCACTGGGGCATAGCGCCTGGAGTCGGCAGCAGCAAGCGCACATGCAGGCCGTCCGGTGCCAGATCCTCGAATCCCTTCTGCGCCTGGGCCTGCAAGCGCAGGCGCCGCATATGCGGCGTCAGCACCCGGTTGCTAAGCACGCGCCAGACATTCAGGCTCGGACTGTCGCCCGCGCTCCCGCTGTCCCTGTCACTCTCCCAGGCAATACACCATTGCGCCGCGGGAATGCACAGCTGCTCGGCAAACTGCTGCAGGTGCTCGCCCAGGGACAGCTGCATCAGCTGCGCCATGCGCCCATCCACGGCCTGCAGTTCGCAGGCTATGCGCGAGCCCCCCGTAAGGCGCAGCTCCAGGCTGCCCACCAGGTCCAGCTGCAAATGCACCGAGCCTGGTGGCTCGGTGTGCAGGACCTGGACCTCCTCATCCTCCAGATGTGCGGCAAACCAGCGGGTAAAGGCGGCGGCATCGGGCAGTTGCAACTGAGCGGACGCAATGTGTACTTCGGATGTCATGCGGCAGCCTCCACGGATCCGCCACTGGTGCTGCGGTAGCTCAGCAACAACCTGGCCACGGCCAGCCAGCTGAAAACGGCCAGCGCGCTGGTCACGGCAAACAGGCCCGAAAAGCCGAACTGCTTGGCGATGAAGCCACCCGCCATCGAGCTGAGCATATAGGTCAGAAACTCCGCACAGGCCAGGATGGTGAAGTCCGTGCCTGGCTGCGAATGGCTGGACGCCGACATGAACAAGGCATAGAGCGCGACCATTTCCATGTAGCGCAAAAGGCTGAGTGCCACGGTGAGCCCGACCAGCGGCAGATCCGAACCCAGCAAGTGCAGCGAATGCAGCAGGAACAGGGCAAAAACCAGGGCGCGTATGCCGCTCAATGCCAGCAGCACCTGCTCACGGCTGCGCCAGCGCAGCCACAGCGCGGCCAGCGCGCTGCCGGCCAGACCCGCAATGGCTGCCCCAGTGCCACCAAGCACCCCCACCTGGCCCAGCGACAGCTCGTTGTGCAGCAGATAGCTGCTTTCCATGGAACGCTGCATGCCTTCGCTGAGCCGGAAGACCACTGCCAGCGCCAGCACCGACAGCATACCGGGACGCTGCAGGAAGTTGCGCAGACTGGGCCCGGTCTTTGCTTGCCCGGGCGCCGCTGCCGCCGGCATGCGCTCGGGCTCGACCATCCAGGGTAGCATCAGCAGCGGCAACAAGCACAACGCCGCCATCAGCAGCAGTGCCGGCTGCCAGCCCAGGCGCTCCATGAGCACCAGAGACAGGGAGCCGCCTATGAGCACCCCACCAGCCACCGCAGCCGCCTGTATGGCATTGCCACGACCCAGCTCGGTGCCGCGCAGTTGCTGTGTGGCATAGCCGTCGGTAGCGATGTCCTGCGTGGCCACGGACAGAGAGATCAACATGCCGATGGCAACAATGGTGGCGATGGGCACCTGCGGTCCACACAGCGCCAGCAGCACGACGCCGGCTGCCGTGGCCAGTTGGGTGCAGAGTATCCAACTGCGCCTATGGCCCCAGCCCAGGGGCTGCCAGCGGTCCACGAAGGGAGCCCAGAGGAATTTGAGGACCAGCGGCAGCATCAGCACCGACAGCATGCCCACCTGCTGCAAAGGCATGCCGGCCGCGCGCAAGGCAGCCGGCACGGCCATGATCAGCAGATAGCCGGGGATTCCCTGAGCAATGTACAGAGCCACGAGCACGGCCCAGAACCCACGCGGACGGGCATGGTACTCCTGCATCAATACTCCACCCGGTAGTTCAGCGTAAAGGTGCGCCCGCGCCCCTGGAAGGCAAAGGCCTGCGGCGAGACGGCTCCCACGCCGTAGAGCGCCATGGCGCGCTGCGACCAGGTGGTGAGGTACTGCCTGTCCAGAAGGTTCTGGATGCCGAAGTTCAACGTGCCCAGCGACAGCTTCACGCTGCCCAGCAAGTCCATGGTGGTGAAGCCCTTGATGCGCTGTGCGCTGTCATCCTCGAGCCTGAACTGGTGCGTCGCCTGCAGTCTCAGCTTCCAGGGCGATGGCGCCCATTGCACATAGGTGCCGAGCTTGGACGGGCTCGCCGTCATGATACTCTGCCGCGACCACTCCCTGCCCTGGCGCGTCTGCGAGCGTATCCACAGCCAGTTGCCGCCTGCACTCCACTGCGAACCCATGGCGTAGTCCAGCGAGCCCTCGATGCCGTAGTTGCGTCGTCTTTCGTCCGCCACATTGATGGTCACGTTGTTGTTGGCATTGTTGATCTGCAGTGTCTGGTCTGACCATGCGTAGAACAGCGCCGCCTGCAGCTTCAGGGGGCTGCCATGCGTCTTCCAGCCCCATTCGAGCTGGCGCGTCTTGATACCCTTGAGCGGAGATCCGGCAGGATCGATGCCGCTGACCAGTTGCCAATGCGAACCATTGAGCGCGTAGTTGCCCTGACCATAGTACTTGGCAGGGTCGGGAAGCTCGAAGCCTTCGGAATAGCTGAGCCAGGTGCTGTGGGCCTTGCTCAGCTCATAGGTGGCCCCCAGGTTAAACAATCCGACCTTGTAGCTGTTCTTGCCGCCGCGGATGGCATCGGCCGTCGTTCCACGGCCCAGCAGCAGGGAGAGCTGCTGGTTGAAGCCCACGAAGTCGCCCACCTCCAGGCCCATGTGCTGGTAGCGCAGCCCGCCGCTGAGGGTCAGCTCGGGCTTGAGCTTCCATTCGGCCTGGGCAAACAGCGCCGTCGTATCGACCCGATAACCCGGATAGCGCCCAGTGCTGCCTATGGAGCGGTTCACCATGCCCCCCGAGGTCAGGGCTTGGCCGGTATCGAACACGGTCGCCGATCCGTCGAAGGTTTCGCGGTCCCAGTCCAGGCCGTAGCGCAGGCTGACATCCCCCCAGGATTTGGCCAATGCGGACTTGAAGCCCCAGCTGTCCGTGTTCTGGTGCGAGGCGGTGACCACGGAGCTGGGAAACGGCGCAAAGTCCATCTTCTCCTTGCGCCAGAAGCTCTGGATATAGAGATTTTGGCCGCCGAACACCTGCTCTACGCGGTAGTCCGCGTTGAACATGGCGCGCTCGGTCTGGGGCATCACATCGCTGACAAAGCCACCGCGCTGCTCCAGCAGCCCGGGCCTGCCGCCGAAGATGCCCGCGAGATTCGGCCCCCCATAAAGATAGGAGCCACCGTCGAACCTGTTGCGGTAGTACTGAGCGCCGAGGCTCAGGCTTTGCCGCGCATCGATCTTGAGCTGCAGGTTGCCCATCAGATCCACGATGCGCGTATTTTGCGCATCGGTCTGCGCGATGTCGGTACGCACCGGATCGCCCTTGCCGTCATAGAAACTGCCGTTTTGCTGCAGCGCGATACCCAGCCGGGCCTGAACGCAGTCATTGCCGCCCGCAATGGACTGAGCGAGTCGATACTGATGATCTCGGCTGCCCTGCAGCCCCGATGTCACGCCCAGCTCGCTGCTGAAACGCGTGGGAGCATCCGAGGCCTTGCGCGTGATGATGTTGATGACGCCGCCGGTCGCTCCGCCTCCATAGAGGGCGCTGGCACCGGCAAGCACCTCGATGCGCTCGATGTTGAACGGATCCACGGCATCCAACTGCCCAGCCGTGCCGCGCGAACTGTTGAGTGACACGCCGTCGATCATTACCAGCATGGTGCGTCCGCGCAGATTCTGGCCAAAATTGCTGCGCGACTGCCCTCCCAGGTCTATGCCCGGGACCAACTGGCCCAGGGCCTCCTGCAGATTGCGGCCAGCGCCCAGTTGTGCCTGGAGCTCTGCATGCTCGATCACCTGCACGCTCGCGGCCAGTTCGCTGCGGATCTGGGGGGCTGCCGAAGCGCTGACCTGCTGCTCGGGTAGCACGACCTCGGTCTGCGCCGCCTGCGCCCCCCCTGCCACGGTAGCCGTCACCACGGCGGCCACTCCCTCCAACAACCCGATTTTTCTCATCTGGATACCCACATTGAATGCACGAATAACCCCAGAAGAATAAACAAACGAGAATGAGAATTCTTTTCTTTTGAGAACAATCTCCGCCGCCATGCCCATCAATCCCTCGTTCCTAGGCAAAGAGCAGGCACTTGCCGGCTGGCAGCAGTGCATCTGGTCACATGCAGTCAGCGACCAGATGTTCGAGGAATGTGTGCGCCCCGCGCTGACCGTGCGTCACGTCCCGGCGGGCCACTACCTGTGGTGCAACGACGACGCCCCACGCGGCTGGGTCGGGGTGCGGCGCGGTGCCGTGAAACTGTGCATGCCGGGCGAGGACGGGCGATCCATCACGCTGTGCGGCTTTGCCGGCAGCTGGTTCGGCGAAGCCTGCCTGCTGCGCCAGGGCGCGCGCATGGATTGCGATGCCGTGGCCCTGCACGATCTGACCATGCTGACGCTGGCGGCTCCGGCCTTTCACCGCCTGCGCCTCGAATCCCCGGCTTTCAGCCAGTTCCTGCTGGAGCTCATGGCGGAACGCAACCAGCAACTCATGCGCCTTATCTCGGCTCAGCAATGCAGCCACATCACCAGCCGCGTCGCCCAGTGCCTGGGGGCCTTGATCACGCCGCTGAACTTTCCGTTCCCCGATGCAGGTCAGCTCAACATCACACAAAGCGAGCTGGCCGACTTCTGTCGCGTCTCGCGCTCGCGCTTCAACGAAGCGCTGCTGGAGCTGGAACGCCAGGACCTGCTGACCGTAGGTTACCGAAGCGTGCAGCTCAAGGATGTAGAAGGGCTGCGAAGATACGCGACATAGCGGCCTGACCCAGGACGGCATTGCGGCCGATCTCGGACTGAGCGCTGCCCCGGTCAAGACCTATCGCAACCGCGCATTTGCGCGGCTTGATATCCACCATCCCCATCAGCAGTTCGCGCTGATGGTGGAGTGAATGCAGTGGATTCGCCGGGCTGTGCCCGGTCGAGGAAGAAAGTGTGAAGCGCGCCGATAAGCCGGATTCTGTGCACAACGGTTGCCCGCCATGTGACCGCCATTAATCTTGGCCATCAGTCGCCCGATGGCTCGGTGCTACCTACCCGCACACTCCGGGGGCCCCGTCAACGTGTGCCTACTTGGTATTGCTGCGCGTAGAGATTGCCCGTTTCACCCTGGTTGGTCTGCCTTGCGGCACTCCTGCCAGACTCGTCTCTGTTGCTCTGATCCTCACCTCACGGTGGACAGCTGTTAGCTGCTACGCCGCCCTATGCAGTCCGGACGTTCCTCCAGTACGGCCTTTCGGCACTTGTACCAGCGGCGGTCTGGCGCACTTCACGGCGCGCATTATCCCGCGTTCAGAAAGAACTTGCACAGAACTCGCGCCTGAACTGCTCGGGAGGCAGGCCGGACTCGCGCTGGAACATGGCAATAAAGGCCGAGGGCGTGCTGTAGCCCAGGTCGTAGGCGATCTGCTGCACGGTGTGGCCGGCCTCCAGCGCGTCGATGGCCTGCAGATAACGCATGCGCTGGCGCCATTCGCCCAGACTCATGCCCAGCTCGCGCTGGCAGTGGCGGGCCAGCGTGCGCTCCGTCATGTGCACGGTCTCGGCCCATTCGGCCAGGCTGCGGTGGTCGTCGGGGCGCGACTGCATGGCGTCCAGCACCTGCACCAGCGCCGGATGCCGGGCCACGGGCAAAAAGCTCAGCTCCAGCGGCGTGGCTCGCAACTGGTCATGCACCACCTGGGCCAGACGCAGGTCTGCGTCAGTCACCGGGATCTGCACGCCTCGGGCACCGAAGTCCGCGAGCACGGCTTTGACGATGGGTCCCAGGCGCATGCAGCCCGCCGTCTGCGGCAGGTCCGCACACAGATCAGGGGCCAGATAGACGGAGCGGTACTGCACCGCATGCTGCAGATAGCAGCTGTGCACCACGCCCGGCGGAATCCACACCCCGTGCTGCGGCGGGCACAGGATATGACCCGTGGGCACGTCCATGCTCAGACTGCCGTGGGCCGCATAGTTCAGATGCCCCCAGCGGTGGCTGTGCGGCGGAGCCTCGCTGTGTTCGCCGAACTCGTCATAGCGGAAGTAATAGTGGCCAGGCACTTTGTCGGTGTCCAGTATCTGTACGGCATGGCGCTTGGCGACCGGGCCGGGAGTCGGGGCAGAGGCAGGCATGGGTTCGTCCGGCTTGAGTTATGAAATGTCTGAAATCAGAAATGCGCTTCAAATACGTCAAGCGCATCATAAGCACCTCAAGGAGTTTCTTATGGGTGCATACCTACTACCACTGGGCGCAGTGCTGATCTGGTCGGTCAACACCGTAGTCAGCAAGCTGGCCGCAGACAGCATCAGCGCGGCCGAGATCGGTTTCTTTCGCTGGCTGGTGGCCGCCGTGCTGTTCACGCCCTTCGTTCTGCCCTCGATCTGGCGCCAGCGCGCCGACATCAAGCCCCTGCTGCCACGGATCTTCGTGCTGGGCGTGCTGGGCATGGTCATCTACCAAAGCCTGGCCTATTACGCCGCCCACTTCACCACGGCCACGCACATGGGCATCATCGGCTCGCTCACGCCCATGCTGGTGCTGGCCCTGGCCGTGTTCATGCTGGGCCAGCCGCTGACGCATGGCGGCATCTGGGGCTCGCTGCTGGCAATTGTGGGAGTCGCGCTGGTGGTTTCATCGGGCCGGCTCAGCCATCTGGCTTCCGAGGGCCTGAATCTGGGCGACGCCATGATGTTCCTGGCCATGCTGGCCTATGCGGTCTACAACATCCTGCTCAAGCGCTGGCCCATGCCGCGCCTGGCCACGGTGCAGCTGCTGTATCTGCAGGTGCTGGTTGCCGTGGTCGTGCAGTTCCCGCTCTATCTCTTCTCGCCCAAGACCGGGCTTGACGCCAGCAATCTGCCGCTGGTGGGCTATGCCGGCATCATGGCCTCCATCGCCGCGCCGCTGCTGTGGATGAAGGCGGTGCAGACGCTGGGGCCCGGGCGATCGAGCATGTTCTTCAATCTGATCCCGGTCTTCACCGCCCTGATCGCGGCATTCGCCCTGAACGAGCCCCTGGCGGCCTACCACGCCGTGGGCGGCATCATGACGATTGCCGGTCTGCTGCTGGCCGAGCTGTGGAAGGCCCCGCTGCGCGCGCGTCCCGCCCTGGCCTGCGGTGCTAAAGCAGCAGATTGAGAATCGCGTAGCTCATCAGCGACAGCAGACTCACCACGAACACCAGCATGACCCAGGGGCCCCAGCGCTGCTCGCGCCAGGAAAAACCGACCAGCAGGCCTACGCAACAGACCCCCAGCAGCACCAGAATTGTGTTGAACGTGAGCAAGAGCAGTCCTCCCTCAAACAGACTTTGCCCCATTGTTCCCGATTGCAGGCCCAAGGGGAAACACCATCTCCCCAGGGCTTGATGTGAATCAATCGCCAATCCCCAACACCAGGCGCAGACCGGGGTTTTGAGCGGACGGCAGCGCGATCGGGCACGCATGACCCCTAGGGTTTTCCCGTGCTTTATCGGTGCACGCCTGCCTCATGCCGGTGCAAAGCCCGCACCACCTCTGCTCATAAGAATTTGCATTCAGGGCCGCTCAGAATTTCTTGTTGGACAGCCCCTCGCTGCCTTTCGATACTGCCGCCACAGGAACACCGGCCCGCGCCGCATCCCCATGTTCCAAGACACACAGGAGCGCCGGCAAAAGCGCCCCATGTGCCCGCTGCACTTTCGCATACAGGAGACTCCCCATGAGCAGCCCGGCTTCCGCCACCCACCCTCTTGCCGGCCATGCCGGTGCGCACGCGCACCCCGACATGGACGCCACCTACCGCAAGATCACCTGGCGCCTGATCCCCTTTCTGGTCTTTCTCTTTGTCCTGGCCTGGATAGACCGCGTCAACGTCGGCTTCGCCAAGCTGCAGATGCTGCAGGACCTGCAGTTCAGCGAGGCCGTCTACGGCCTGGGCGCCGGCATCTTCTTCATCGGCTACTTCCTGTTCGAAGTGCCCAGCAATCTGCTGCTGGAGAGGATCGGCGCGCGCAAGACGCTGGCGCGCATCACCATCCTCTGGGGCGCGGCCTCCATGGCCATGGCCTATGTGACCACGCCCACCATGTTCTATGTGCTGCGCTTCATCCTGGGCGTGGTCGAGGCGGGCTTCTTCCCCGGCGTGGTGCTGTATCTGACCTACTGGTTCCCGGCCCGCCACCGCGCGCGCATCAACGGCTTGTTCATGACCTCGTTCGCCATCGCCGGCGCCGTGGGCGGCCCGATCGCGGGCGCCATCATGAACGGCATGCAGGACGTGGGCCATCTGGCCAACTGGCAATGGCTGTTCATCCTTGAAGGCATTCCCTCGGTGATCGCCGGCTTCTTCGTGCTGGCCTGGCTGCCCGAGAAACCCGAGAACGCCAAGTGGCTGAGCGTCGCCGAGCAGCGCGCCGTCAGCGCCGCCGTGGCCCAGGAGAGCCAGCAGGGCCACAAGCAGCATTCCTTCGCCGACGCCTGCCGCAACTACCGTGTCTGGCTGTGTGCCGCCGTGTACTTCTGCATCGTCAGCGGCAACGCCACGATCGCCTTCTGGTCACCGTCCATCATCAAGGAGATCGGCATCCAGAACAATCTGCAGATCGGCCTGATCTCGGCCATTCCCTTCCTGGCCGGCACGCTGGCCATGGTCTGGAACGGCATGCATTCGGACAAGACCGGCGAGCGCCGCATGCACAGCGCCATCCCCGCGCTCATCGCCGCCACAGGCCTGATCCTGACAGGCATGTTCCTGCACGACGCCGTGCTGGCCCTGTGCGCGCTGACGCTGGCCTCCGTCGGCATCCTCGCCGCCTTCCCCGTGTTCTGGTCCATTCCCTCGGCCTTTCTGGCCGGCACGGCTGCCGCAGGCGGCATCGCCCTCATCAACTCCATTGGTAACCTGGCCGGCTTTGTGGCGCCCTACATGATCGGCGCGCTCAAGAGCAGCACCGGCTCGCTGTCCTCGGGGCTGTACTTCGTGGCCGCGCTGGAGTTCCTCGCTGCCTTCCTGGTCGTGCTCTTCGTCAAGAAGCAGTGACCGCCTGACGCTGCCTGCGCAGCGCCGCTGTGCGGGGCCCACGGCCCCGCCTTCCCCTTTTTGAGCTTTCCGCCATGCAACTGCAATTCACCACCCCCGAAGGCCAGACCCTGGCCCCCATCTTCGACACCCTGATCGTCGCCGGCTGGGCCGGTCGCGACCATGCGGCCATCGAGCACCACATCGAGGAGCTGGCCGCGCTCGGCATTCCGCGCCCCAGCGCCGTACCGCTGTACTACCGCATCGCCAGCAACCAGCTGAGCCAGAGCAGCACGCTGCAGGTGCTGGGCCCGGACTCCTCGGGCGAGGCCGAGGTCTTCGTCTTCAGCCATGAGGGCGAGATGTTCGTGAGCCTGGCCTCGGACCACACCGACCGCAAGCTCGAGGCCTATAGCGTGGCCTTCTCCAAGCAGGCCTGCATCAAGCCCGTGGCCACCCAGGCCTGGCGCTTTGCCGATGTGGCCGGCCACTGGGACGAGCTGATCCTGCGCTCCTGGATCGTGGAGGACGGCCGCGAAGTGCTGTACCAGGAAGGCACGCTGGCCAGCCTGCGCACGCCCCAGGACCTGATCTCGGGCTACACCGGCGGCCAGAGCCAGCTGCCCGAAGGCAGCGGCATGACCTGCGGCACCATGGCCGCCATCGGCGGCATACGCCCTGCCACGCAGTTCGCCATGGAGCTGCATGATCCGCGCAGCCAGCGCAGCATCCGCCACCGCTACCGCAGCGAGCTGCTGGACATCGTCGCCTGAACACGGAGCTACCCATGACTTCAGTCTCTCCCCGCCTGGACCAGGTCTCCGAGCGCCTGACCCAAGGCCAGACCAGCGCCGTGCAACTGACCGAGCAGGCCCTGGAGCACGCCACGCAAGGCGAAGGCCCGCGCGTGTTCACGCGCCTGCTGCGCGAGCAGGCCCTGGCCGAAGCCCGCGCCAGCGATGTGCTGCGCGCGACCGGCCTGGCGCGCTCGCCCCTGGAAGGCCTGCCCATCTCGGTCAAGGATCTGTTCGACATCGCCGGCCACCCCACGCTGGGCGGCTCCAGACTGCTGGCCGATGCCGCACCCGCCACGCAAACGGCCGAAGTCGTGCAGCGCCTGCGCCGCGCGGGCGCGGTCATCGTGGGCTCCACCAATATGACCGAGTTTGCCTACTCGGGCCTGGGGCTGAATCCGCACTACGGCACGCCGCGCAATCCCTGGCAGCGTGATATCGACGGCGGCCGCATTCCCGGCGGATCATCCTCGGGCGCGGCCATCTCGGTGACCGACGGCATGGCGCTGGCCGCCATCGGTTCGGACACCGGCGGCTCGGTGCGCATTCCCTCGGCGCTGTGCGGCCTGACCGGCTTCAAGCCCACGGCGCGCCGCGTGCCCATGCAGGGCGTGCTGCCGCTGTCTGCCAATCTGGACTCCATCGGACCGCTGGCGCCCAGCGTGCGCTGCTGCGCCGCGCTGGACGCGGTGCTGTCGGGCGAGCCGCATGGCGAGCTGCGCGCGGCCTCGCTGCAAGGCCTGCGCCTGCTGGTGCCGACGAATGTGGTGATGGACGGCATGGACAGCGCCGTGGCTGCGGCCTGGCAGCGTGCGCTGTCGCTGCTGTACGCAGCCGGCGTGCAGATCACCGAGGCCGTGGTGCCGCCCTTCTCCGAGCTTGCGCAGATCAATGCCAAGGGCGGCTTCACCGCCGCCGAAGCCTGGGCCTGGCACCGCAGCCATATCGACGGCGCCGGCCGCCTGGCCGAATACGATCCGCGCGTGGGCACGCGCATTCTGCGCGGCAAGGACATCAGCGCGGCCGACTATATCGAGCTGCTGGCGCGCCGCCAGCAGTGGATTGCTCGGGTCCAGGCGCAGATGGCCGATCACGACCTGATGCTCATGCCCACGGTGCCCGTGATCGCGCCCAAGATTGCCGAGCTGCAGGCCAGCGACGAAGCCTATTTTGCGGCCAACGGGCTGATGCTGCGCAATCCCACGCTGATCAACTTCCTCGACGGCTGCGCGGTCTCCCTGCCCTGCCACCGCGCGGGCGAAGCGCCCGTAGGCCTGAGCCTGGCCGGCCTGGCCGGTCAGGACCAGCGCCTGTTGTCGGTGGCTCTGGCCGTGGAGGCTTTGCTGGCCCAGGCCTGATTGCAAAGCAAAAAAACAGGAGCTGCTAACGCTTGACTGCAATCGATTTCAGATAGAAAACACTCTGAAATCGATATGCATCAGGCGCTAGCAGCTCCTTTTTTATTCAGTACTGAGGCACACCCCAATGCACGGCAGGCATTGGCGCCTGCTCCTGCGCTTTAAGCGTCCCCTGCCAGACGGGTGCCGGGCAGCCGCGCCACGGCCTGGCCGTGGTTCAGCGCAAAGGCCGTGGCCACCTCTTCGGCGGCGCGCACCACGGTTTCGGCCAGCGGGTTCTGGTGATCGTTGCGCCAGCAGGCCACCAGCGGCAGCGAAGGAAACTCGCGATCCACGCGCAGCAGGCGCAGGCGCTGCTCGGCCAGCTCGCGCTGGATGATGGCCGGCGGCACGGCCGCCACGCCCAGACCGTCGCAGACCACGCGGATCATGGTCGCCACCGAGGCAATGCAGTTCATGTGCGGCGAGGCGCTGCCTTCGGCGCTGAACAGTTGCTCGATCACCGCATACGGCTCCGAGCCGCGCGCAAAGCTCATGATGGGAAAAGCCGCCAGCTCGGCCAGGCTCAGGGTCTCGTCGCCTATGCCCAGCTTGGGGCTGCCCACCCAGGCCATGGCGAACTCGCCCAGCGACAGATTCGCGATGGCGCCGCCGGAGACGGGCTTGGCCTGCAGCGAGACATCGAGCTGACCCTTGAGCAGCTGCTCCGACATATGGATGGTGGTGTCGCAGGCGATCTCCACCTGCAGGCGCGGATAGCGCTGCTGCAGCAGCGCGAGAAAGTCGGGGAACCAGCTGTGCACGATGGACTCGATGGCGCCGATGCGGATCACGCCCGCATAGGCCTGCTTGTCCAGCATGTCCTCGCGCATCTCGCGCATCAGCCTGAGCATGCGCTCGGCATGCACCAGGGCCTTGGCACCGTCGGCCGTGAGCGTGACCTCGCGCACGCCGCGATCGAACAGGCGCACGCCGAACTCCTGCTCCAGCGTGGCGATGCGGCTGGAGACGGCAGCCTGTGTGGTGAACAGCCGCTCGGCCGTCATGCGGAAGTTGCGCAGCTCGGCCAGCAGCACAAAGGTTTCCAGAAACCGTAGATTCATGGGTCGATGTTAATCATCGCCCGCAGCCTTGCCCACTTTTCGGGTCATATCGATATAGCCCATTCGCAGAACGCTTGCGTGCACAATGCTCTGTGTCTGCGCAGACAGCCTGCGCTGCGATCCACTGTCCCACCATCCCTTATTCGCGGAGGTCCGATGAGAGCTGACAACATTCTGCAAACGATTGGCGACACGCCCGTCATTCACATCAACCGTCTGTTCGGCAGCAATACCAACGTCTGGATCAAGTCCGAGCGCAGCAACCCGGGCGGCTCCATCAAGGATCGTATTGCGCTGTCCATGGTGGAGGACGCCGAGAAATCCGGCGCGCTCAAACCCGGTGGCGTCATCATTGAGCCCACCAGCGGCAACACCGGCGTGGGCCTGGCCCTGGTCGCGGCCGTCAAGGGCTACAAGCTGATCCTGGTCATGCCCGAGAGCATGAGCATCGAGCGCCGCCGCCTGATGCTGGCCTATGGCGCATCGTTCGATCTGACGCCCAAGGAAAAAGGCATGAAGGGCGCCATCGCCCGCGCCCAGGAACTGGCCGCCCAGACGCCCGGCGCCTGGATTCCCCAGCAGTTCGAGAACCCCGCCAACGTGGCCGTGCATGAGGCCACCACGGCCCAGGAAATCCTGCGCGACTTCCCCGACGGCATCGACGCCTTCATCACCGGCGTGGGCACGGGCGGTCACCTGTCCGGCGTGGCCAAGGTGCTCAAGGCCAAGTTTCCCAACCTCAAGGTCTATGCGGTGGAGCCCGCGGCATCGCCCGTGATCTCCGGCGGTCAGCCCGCGCCCCACCCCATCCAGGGTATCGGCGCCGGCTTTGTGCCCAAGAATCTTGACGTCAGCCTGCTCGACGGCGTGATTCAGGTGGAGGCCGAGCCCGCACGCGAATACGCGCGCCGCGCCGCTCGCGAAGAAGGCCTGCTGGTCGGCATCTCCTCGGGCGCCACACTGGCCGCCATTGCCCAGAAGCTGCCCGAGCTGCCCCCCAGCGCCAGGGTGCTGGGCTTTGCCTACGACACGGGCGAGCGCTATCTGTCGGTGGAAGGCTTTCTGCCCAACGCCTGATCGCGCCGCGCGCTTTGCTGCCACGCCGCACAAGATGCGGCGTTTTTTTTCGCCGCGCAGGCCGCCTGCAATAACCCGCTATAGCCCGAGCGCGCCATGCGCTCATCAGGCCCGCACCAATGGCCCATGGGGCAAGCGGTCATCCCGTACGCTTGACACCAATCCAGGGCACTCCCCTACCATGGAGACAAGATATGCCACAAGCATGAACCGGGAGAATTTCCATCTTGTTCCGATTTTTTGAAAAACAAGTTCCACCTTATCCAGCACAGGAGCCCAAGGTCCCGCCCAAAGGTTTTTTTGCCTTTGTCTGGGCCTGTACCCAGGGCATGCGCGGCTGGATTGGTCTGATGACCCTCACCTCGGCACTGCTGGCCGCCTACGAAGCGGTGCTGTTCGCCATCATGGGCCGCGTGGTGGATTGGCTTGGCACGGTCTCGCCCGCCAACTTCTGGGTCGAACAGCAAGCCACGGTGCTGGGCATCGCCGCCATCTTGCTCGGCAGCGTGGCGCTGCTGGCCCTGCACACCACCGTCATGCACCAGGTGCTGGCCATCAACTTTCCCATGCGGCTGCGCTGGGTGTTCCACAAGCTGATGCTGGGCCAGAGCATGTCCTTCTATGCGGACGAATTTGCCGGCCGCATCACCACCAAGATCATGCAGACCGCGCTGTCGGTGCGTGAAGTGGTGTTCATGGTGGTGGATGTGTTTGTGGGCGTTGGCGTCTATATGATCGGCATTCTGATCCTGGCCGCCAGCTTCGAGTGGCGGCTGATGATTCCGTTTGCGCTGTGGTTCATCGCCTATGCCGCTGCCTGCTTCTACTTTGTGCCGCGCCTGGGCCAGATCGGCAAGGAGCAGGCCGACGCGCGCTCCATGATGACGGGCCGCGTCACCGATGCCTATACCAATATCGCCACCGTCAAGCTGTTTGCCCACACGCGCCGCGAAGCCGAATACGCGCGCAATGCCATGGAGGCCTTCAAGGCCACGGGCTATGCGCAGATGCGTCTGGTCAGCCTGTTCGAGATCACCAACCACCTGATGATTGCCCTGCTGCTGCTGGGCAGCGGTGGCATGGCTCTGTATCTGTGGACGCAAGGTCAGGCATCTGCGGGCGTGGTGGCTGCCGTGATTGCCATGGCACTGCGGCTGATGGGTTACTCGCACTGGGTGATGTGGCAGATGACGGGCCTGTTCGAGAACGTGGGCACCATCCAGGACGGCATCACCACTTTGACCAAGCCGCGCACCATCGTCGATGCACCCGACGCCAAGCCGCTGCAGGTCACGCGAGGAGCGATTGCCTTCGAGGGTGTGAGCTTTGCCTACAAGGCGGGCGGCAAAAAGGTGCTGGACCACCTGGACCTGCACATCCGTCCCGGCGAGCGCATCGGCCTGATCGGACGCTCGGGCGCGGGCAAGTCCACGCTGGTCAATCTGCTGCTGCGCTTTCACGAGCCGCAAAGCGGGCGCATCACCATCGACGGCCAGGACATTCGCAGCGTGACGCAGGACAGCCTGCGCAGCGCAATCGGCATGGTGACGCAGGACACCTCACTGCTGCACCGCTCCATGCGCGACAACATCCTCTATGGCCGCCCCGACGCGAGCGAGGCCGAGATGCTGGCCGCAGCCGACAAGGCCGAGGCTTCGGACTTCATCGCCACGCTGACCGACCTCAAGGGCCGCAGCGGCTATGACGCCCAGGTCGGCGAGCGCGGCATCAAGCTCTCGGGCGGCCAGCGCCAGCGCGTGGCAATTGCGCGCGTAATGCTCAAGGACGCTCCGATTTTGCTGCTCGACGAAGCCACCAGCGCGCTGGACAGCGAGGTGGAGGCCGCCATCCAGGAAAGCCTGGACTCGCTGATGGACGGCAAGACCGTGATCGCCATTGCCCACCGCCTGTCCACCATCGCCGCCATGGATCGCCTGATCGTCATGAACGAAGGCCATATCGTGGAAGAAGGCACGCACCAGCAACTGCTGCAGCGCGGCGGCATCTACGCCAAGCTCTGGGCGCACCAGAGCGGCGGCTTCCTGGCCGACCAGGACGAAGCCGTGCAATAAGCCGGCCCAGCCGGCATGACTTGCAGCGCTGGATATGCGGCTCATCAGGCTCTTTCTTGAGGGCACCAGCAATTCGAAGGGGAGCTTGGCTCCCCTTTTTTGGCTGCGCTGCAGCAGCCATGCAATGCCCGGCACGGCGCCATGCACTCGAGCCATATCCATCGCTGTAGACGCTGCTGCGGATAGCCGCCCAGCAGCGGCCAGCCGAACGGCCGGGCGTCTTGTCGGCGGAATGTCTAATCCTGATCAATAGATTGCGCTGTTGCACCGAAAGTCGCAGCGCTACAATCGATCGTATGTCGCGTGCCATCCAGAGACTTTCTCTTCGGAGCGCATTGCTGCTGCTGATCATGGCGGCGCAACTGCTGATACCGCTGCTGCACGGCCACTTCGGGACTCCGAATCAATCTGGCCTGCATGTGCACACGACACCTTCCAGAATTGCTGATTCTCATTTCCATCTGTTCACTGGACACGACTCTCTCAGTGACCACGATGTCCATCAAGC